>CAYGMM010000069.1:0-11738 GCA_964351035.1 uncultured Actinomyces sp. | reverse complement strand
GATCTCACGCCCGGCGCCGAGTACGCCGTTACCGTTCGTTACGAGGGCAGCGAAGACGTTTCAGACCCCGTCTACGTGACCATCGACGTCGCCCCATCGATCGCTCCGCCTGTCACGCCCACGATCACCAAGGGCTGGGACATGGGCGGTGGCAAGGTCAAGTTGAAAGTGCGCGTCGGTGATCAGCCGGAGGGAACCCGCGTCTGGGTCCGCTGCACCTCAAAAATCCTCAAGAAGAACGCCACGGTCAAGAACGGGCGCGCCAACCTGAAGCTCAAGCAGGGCACGCGCTATTCATGCAAGGCCATCGCCGAAAACGAGGCGGGCCGCGCGACCTCCAAAGCGTTCACGTTCAAGCTCTAGCCGCCATGTCACTCACCCGCCCGCTCCTGGGCCTCGCCCTTGCCGTGTCGCTCACGCTTCCGGCATCGGTCGCGCATGCCCAACCAGCGATGCCGGTGCGACCGGAGGTGGTCAATGGCATCTCCGGACCGGCGACGGACTTCGGGTTCCTCGTCGCCCTTGGCGATCGGTCGGTGGAGCGGAAGTACGGGATGGAGCGCGCCCAGTTCTGCGGCGGGGCACTCACCACAAGCACCCTCGTGATCACCGCCGCCCACTGCGTCATGGGGCGCACCGCGCGCGAGATCGTCGTGGGGACATTTCCCGACGGTGATCTCGGCAGTGAGTCCGGCACGATCGTGCGTGTGGCCAGCATCACCATCAATCCGCGCTTCAACAGTGAACGGCTCACCAACGACATCGCCGTCATTCGACTCGACACCAAGCTGTCCGGGATCCCCACCATTGCGCCCGCCAACGCGGCCGAGGCCGAGATTCTCACCGCCCCTCGTGCGCCTGTCAGCGTCGCCGGTTGGGGCGCCACGACCCACCGTGCACCCTGGCGCTACCCGTCGACGTACCGCGTCGGCAACCTGGTGGCCTTCCCCGAAAGTGCCTGCGGGGGTGGCGAGGACTTCACCGTCGACGGAGTGCGCTTCCAGGGCTACAACTCACGCGAGATCAGACCTCGCGTCATGCTCTGCGCCGAGGGGGTGCGCGGCGGTGAGCCGGTCGATGCCTGCGTTGGCGACTCCGGCGGTCCGCTCGTCGGCGGTGACGAAGCGACACAGCGATTGGTCGGCGTTGTCAGTTGGGGACTGAACTCCTGCGCCACCACTAAGGGGTCCGGCGTCTACTCGCGGGTCTCCGCCTTCAGTGAATTCCTCGCCGGCGCCGGTGTCCCCATTACTCCGACACCGAGCAACGAGCCACTGCCCCCGACCATCACGCGATGGACGACGACAAGCACCTCGATCTCCGTCACCGTCGCCGCGGCATCTCGAGGTCCGCAGCCGGACACCTACACCGTCTCCGCCACCGACATCGAAGGCATGGTCACCGCCTGCCAGGTGACCGCACCGGAACGTCCACGCAAAGCCAGTTGTCGCATCGACGGTCTTCGCGCCGGTGAGCCCTACACCGTCACCGCCGTGGCCGTCACCGCTGACGTTCCCTCGGCCGAGTCGGGCGCCAAGACCATCCGGCCCGCCGGGCTGCCAAGTCGCCCGAAGATCACCTTCGCGCAAGCGAAGAAGGGGGGCGTCGCGGGCTTCATTGTCGAGCGCATCGACGGCAACGGCTCACCTCTCATCCGACGCGAGGTGAAGTGCCGCGCCACGGGCCACCGCACGCGTTCGGCACCCATCGAGAAGGACGGCATCGCACTGGTATCCCGGCTCAGCCGCGGGGTCACCTACTCGTGTTTCGCCGTGGTCGCCAACGAGTACGGCAAGTCAGTCTCTTCACGGGTCACCCTCCGAGCCCGCTGAAGGGGGCTACGCTGCCCTCCATGCGTGCAGCCTTCTACGAGCAGCGGGGCGGCTCCGACGTGCTCCAGGTCGGCGAAATCGCGACACCGGGCCCCGGTGTGGGCGAGGTACGCGTTCGGCTTGCGGTCGCGGCGGTGAACCCCACCGACTGGAAGATGCGAGCCAAGGGTGACGACCTGGCCGCAGCCCAGGTGCCTGGCATGGATGGCGCGGGGGTGGTCGAGGCGGTCGGCCCAGGAGTCGACATCGGTCGCATCGGGGAGCACGTGTGGGTCTATCACGCGGCGTACCAACGACCCTGGGGCACCGCTGCGCAGTTCACCGTCGTCCCATCGCGCCAGGCGGTTCCCATCCCGGACGGGATCGAATTCGATCAGGCCGCGGCACTCGGGATCCCGTACATCACCGCCTACGGCGCCCTGCTGGCCGACGGACCCATCGACGGACAGACCGTGCTCGTCCACGGCGGCGCGGGTGCCGTCGGCTGCGCCGCCATCCAACTCGCACGCCGCGCCGGCGCACACGTCATCACCACCGTGAGCTCTGCAGCCAAGGGCGAGATCGCGGTGTCCGCAGGCGCTCATGTGGTCATCGACTACACCGCGCCGGATGCCTTGGCCGCGCTGCACAAAGCCGCACCCGCCGGTGTGGACCGGATCATCGAGGTCGCGCTCTCGGACAATCTGGAATTGGACCTCGCCGTTCTCGCACCACACGGTGTGATCGTGACCTACGCCGCCGACAATGACGACCCAGTGATCCCCGTCCGACGGCTGATGAGTGACAACATCACGCTGCGCTTCGTGATGGTCTACGGCTTCCCGCCGGCGCTACTCGCCGAGGCGGTCAAGGAGATCACCGCTGCACTCGTCGCGGGTGACCTTCAGCCGCTCCCCGTCGTTCGCTTCTCCCTGGAGGAAACGGCTGCCGCTCACGACGCTGTGCAGAGCCGGGTCGCCGCGAAGGTGCTTATCGACATCCCGTGAGCCCCTAGCGGTCCTCACTATCGAGTTCCGCCAGCAGGTCCACACGGCGTTGGTGCCGTCCACCGTCGAAGTCGGTCGACAGGAACACGGAAAGGGCGTGCTCGGCCTCGGCCACCGCGGTGATGCGGCCACCAAAGCAGGCAACGTTGGCATGGTTGTGCCGCCGGATGAGTTCGGCATCCTCAGCGGTGCGCACGACACCCGCGCGTACGCCGGGGATCTTGTTGGCGGCCATGCAGATTCCCTCACCGCTACCGCACACGGCAACCCCAAGATCGGCATCGCCACCGGCGACGGTGCGACCGACCGCGGCACCGAAGACCGGGTAATCGACAGACTCGGTCGAATCGGTGCCGACATCGACGACCTCATGGCCCTGCTCCCGCAACCAGGTGTGCAGGGCATCCTTCAAGGGAAAACCAGCGTGGTCGCTGCCGATGACGATCTTCATGGGTGTCCCATCCCCTCTGCCGCGGTGCGGCCGTCGACCTCCGCGCGCCAACGCCGCTGCCGCTCCTCGATGAGCGGGTCGGCCATCGGCTCCACCCTGCCATGCTCGGCGCGCGTGGCGGGTGGGATCGACAGATCGATCGCGGAACCGCCGAGTCTCGCGGCACCCACCGCCGTCGCGTCGTGGACCGTCGAGGGTTGGAGTGCGGCACCAAGGGCCGTGCTCAGCACCTGCAGGTAGCCCGGATCCCGGCTGCCACCGCCGAGGGCGGTCATCGGTTCGGCCGGTCGAGCACCGGATTCGACGACGGCCGCGTACGCCGCCGACACGGCGTACGCCATGCCCTCGAAGACCGACCGGAGCAGCGCCGAGCGCGTCGTGGCCAACGACAGACCGGTCCAGGCCGCGCGAAGGTCCGGATCGATGTAGGGGCTGCGCTCACCCGCGACGAATGGCCAGAAGAAGGGATCATCGGCGCGAATTCCCTCGGCTAGGGCACCCCGGGCCTCGGCGAGATCGGCACCGAGCCAGCCGAGCGCACGCTCGAGCGCGAGGCCACCGCTTTGCACCGCTCCGAGCCGGAAGAAGCCACCGCCCAGATCGCCAACCGAGGCAAAAGTGTGGGTCCGCAGTGTCGGATCCGGCTGGGGGTCGGTCAACATGCTGGCGATCTGGGCGCCGGTGCCGACGGTGAGCGAACCCTCCCCCGCGGCCAAGCCAAGACCGTGCACGGCGCAGGCCGCGTCGGCGCCGCCGAGCGCCACGGGCAGTCCGCAGAGCACCGACCCCTCACGCACGACCTCTCCGGCGAACGCCGATGAGGAGCGGATCGGGGCGAGCAGGCCCTCGCGCACCCCGCAGGCGGCCATGGCCGCCGCACTCCATCGACCCTCGACGAGATCAAAGAGCAAGGTGCCACTCGCATCCGACGGTTCGGTGGCCACCTGCCCGGTCCACATCAGTCGTAGCCAGTCCTTGGGCTGCAGCGCCCATCGCGCACGCGACAAGGACTCCGGTTCGTTCTCGGCGAGCCACCGCAGTGTCGGGCCGGCAAACCCCGGGAAGGGTGCCGACCCCAACCGTGACAACTCCCCGCTCCCCAACTCAACGCGCAGTGCACGCGCCTGTGCCGCGCTACGCGAGTCGGCCCACAGGATGGCCGGACGCACCGGGACGCCGACGGCATCGCACAGGACGACGCCGTGCATCTGACCGCTCAATCCCAGCGCTCGCGGAGCCGATGGGAGGCGATCAATCACCTCGGCGGCCGCGGCTTCACACGCATCGAGCCAGCGTTGCGGATCGGATTCCGCCCACCCCTCGACGGGTGAGTCCACCGGATAGGGCCGCGTCACGGAGGCCAGGACGGTGCCGTCATCGTCGACACCGACCACCTTGACCGACTGCGTGCCCAGATCGATCCCCAAAACCGCCATGGGTCCATCCTGCCGCGCTAGCCTCACGGGGTGAGTGCGGTGGTGTGCATTGGCAGCCTGAACCTTGATCTGGTGCTGCGCGTCGATCGCATGCCGGGGGTCGGTGAGACGGTCACCGGGCACGACCTCGAACGCCACCTCGGCGGCAAAGGCCTCAACCAGGCCATCGCCGCCGCCCGATCCGGGGGAGCCGTGGCTCTGATTGGCGCCGTCGGCACCGATGACGCCGCCGACTGGATGCGACGCGAGTTGGCCGCTGCGGGCATCGATGACAGCGGCGTCGCCGCGGTCGATGGATCCAGCGGCACCGCGCTCATCGAGGTGGACGCCGCCGGAGACAACCGGATCGTGGTCGTCGGGGGTGCCAACGCCTGGCTCACCGCCGACTACACGGCCGGCGAGGTACGCCGCTATCCGGAGGCCAAGGTGGCGCTCGCGCCCCTCGAGGTCACCCCCAGCGCCGTCGTCGGCGCGCTCGGTGCCGCGCACGAACTCGGCCTGCGCACCATCCTCAACACCGCGCCCGTCCCTCCGGACGGGATTCCCGAGCCGCTCTTCCGCAGTGTCGACATCATGGTCGCCAACGAGCACGAGGCCGCCCTCATCAGTGGTGTCGCCGTCGATGATGTCGATGGTGCGGTGTCCGCCGGCCGGGCGTTGTGCAGTCGCGGCGTCGGGACCGTGGTGGTGACCCTCGGACCGGCCGGCTGCGTCTGGGTGACGGCCGACTCATTCGGCCACGTTCCGGCGTTCCCGGTGACCCCCATCGACACGGTCGCCGCCGGCGACGCCTTCTGCGGTGTCCTGGCCGCCTCAATCGCCGAGGGCCGAGAGTGGACCGAGTGCCTTCGCCGGGCGAACGCCGCGGGAGCCCTGGCCACGACGGTCGCGGGTGCCTCACCCTCCCTGCCCACCGCATCCGCCATTGATGAACTCTGCGAGAGGAATCCATGATCTGGCATCCGCAACTGGCCGACCTCCTCGCGCGATTCCGTCACGCCAACGCCATCGCCATCCTCGATGCGCCGTTCCCGTCGTATCCGGGAGTGGAGACGGTCGAGCTCATCGTGACCCGCGGCCTACCGACGATCCCGCAACTCGTCGACGTCATCCTTGCCGAGCACGAGGTGAGCAGCGTGGTGATGGCCGATGAGTTCCGCACCCACGTCGATGCGGAGACGCAGCAGTCCTATCTCTCGCACCTGGGCGAGTTGCCGATCGACTGGGTGGCACACACCGAGTTCAAGCGACTGGTCGGCGACTGCCTCGGCATCGTGCACACCGGGGATGCCGTGCCCTACAGCAACGTCATTTTGCGCTGGGGATAGACATGCCGTCCCGCACCCTGGTTCCGCGGATGGAGCCGTACGCGACCTCGATCTTCGGTGAGATGTCGAACCTTGCCCTGCAACTCGGGGCCATCAATCTCGGGCAGGGGTTCCCCGACACCGACGGACCCGATGAGGTCAAGGAGATCGCCCAGGCCGCCATTCATGATGGTCGCGGCAACCAGTACCCGCCCGTGCACGGACTGCCCGACCTTCGTGCCGGGATCGCCGAGCATCAGCAGCGGTTCTACGGGCTGTCGATTGATCCCGACACCGAGGTCGTCGTCACGACCGGTGCGTCCGAGGCGATCCAGTCCACCCTGCTGGCCCTCACCGAGACCGGTGATGAGGTCATCGTCTTCGAGCCCTGGTTTGATCTCTACGCGACCGGCATCGCCCTCGCCAATGCCACGCGGGTGTCGGTCCCGCTGCGACCACCGAGTTTCCGACCCGATGTCGACGCGCTTCGCGCCGCGATCACACCGGCCACGAAGGTACCGTGGCCGTCGTGGTCCCAGGGCCGCGATCACACCGGCCACCCGCGCACTCCTGATCAATACACCGCACAACCCCACGGGGGTCGTGTTCACCGTCGACGAGTTGCAGGCGATCGCCGACATCGCCATCGAACACGACCTGATCGTCATCTCCGACGAGGCCTACGAGCACCTGTGGTTCGACGACCACCAGCACGTGCCCATCGCCACACTTCCCGGCATGGCCGAGCGCACGGTGACCATCGGCAGCGCCGGAAAGTCGTTCTCCTTCACCGGATGGAAGGTCGGCTGGGCCACCGGACCGGCACCGCTCATCCGCGCGGTGCGTGCGGTGCGCCAGCACCTGTCCTACGTCTCCGGCGGACCCTTCCAGTACGCCATTGCACACGCGCTGCGCATGCCGGACGCCTATTACGACGACTTCCGCGGCCAACTCCAGCACCAGCGCGACCTGCTCACCGCCGGACTGACCGACCTCGGCTTCACGACGGCCGGATCCGAGGGCACGTACTTCCTCACGACCGATCTCGGCCCCTTCGCCGATCTCCCCGATGGTCTGGCCGTGGCGCGTGAGTTGCCGCAGCGGGCCAAGGTGGTGGCCATTCCGCTCCAGGTGTTCTGCGACCACGGGGGCGTCGGCGACCGCTCACTGCGCTGGGCATTCTGCAAGCGCCCAGAGGTGCTCCGGGAGGCGCTGGATCGGCTCGCTCACGCATAGGTCACCATGGACCTATGCCGCAGATCGAGTTCGTCACCCTGGCCCACCACGCCGAAGCCATCAACGGCCTGCTCTACCTGCAGGGAGCGGGGTGGACCGATCTAGAGCAACCCGTCGATGCCGACGGCACCCTCGGCATGCTGCACCTCGGCATTGGTGTCAGCATCATCATCGGGTGGAACGAAACCAACCACTCCTACCCGCTCACCATCAGCGTCGAGCACGAGGACGGCGAGCAGCTCTTCACCGTCGAGGGGACCGTCGAGGCCGGCCGGCCAGCCGGCGCCACCCCGGGTGCCGACATGCGCAGTGTTCTGGCCGTGAGCGGTGAGGTGCAGTTTGGTCGCCCGGGTGGCTACGTCGTCCGCGCATTCATCGGTGACAGCGACGGTGGCAGCGCGCGCAACGTCTCCTTTCGGGTGCACTACCCGCAGGGGATCGTCCCGGGCACGCCCGGTGAGGCCTCAGGCGGCGGACCTGCCGACTTCTCCCTCTAAGCTCACCGGTTCGGCATCGGGAACGATGCGCACGGCACCGGTTGATCGGTCCCAGTCCAGCGTGCCTAGGACATCGCTCACCACCCACAGGGTGTCTACGCGAACCTTCGTCCCCAGCGTGCCGCACTCGATGACGGCGGCCGGTGCTGCCGTGCGCCACTCCGCGTAGTGCTCGACCGTTCGGGACGATCCTCGACCGGGCCCGCCATTCCAGCAGACGCCGTAGAGGATCAGACCAGACTCCTCGTGGATCGCGGCCGGTGCGGTGCCGCTACTACGAGGCAACGGCGTCCATCCCGGCGCCAACTGCCACCGCTGGAACCACTGCTGATCGAAGGTGCTGCGCCCGGTGTCCTCGACATGCAGGATGCTCAACCCACTGTCATCGACGGTCAGCGGAATGGTCACGCGCCGCTCCATCGTCACACCGCGCGACTTGGCCGTGACGACGTACGAGTCAGTCGAGTCATCGGTCGAGACCAGGCGCGCTTTGACCCGATCCGGCCAGCGGAAGCCCTGCGGCTCGAAGGTTGAATGCGCGGCGGCCGACTGGGCCCAGGTACGTCGCTGGCCCTTGGCTTTGTCGAACAGCCCCCGATCACTGAAGACCGGCACACCCTGCGTAAACCAGGTGGGAGCACCCCGGTCCTCGTGGCCGTGGAAGCGTGGACGCTCGCCAAACCGCAGTGTGTAGTGCGTGGCGGTGTCGTCCCAACTGCCGCGATTGGCCGCCCAACCCCGACCGGAGCAGTACAGGCGGGTGTCCATCGACGTCGCGGTGGTGTCGTCGAGTCCGACGTCGGAGGCCGCCAGCACCTGTTCGTTGCCATCGCCGATGGCTTCGAGTACGCCGTCGGGACGAGTGATCTGCCAGATGGCCTGCTCGGCGCGCTGCACCGCGCGACCCATGTCAACGGGGAAGGGAGCCTCCTCGGCGATGCGCGCCAGGGAGCGATTCCACAGTTTGACGTTGAGGAGGTGATAGGACGACGACTGCTCGACGCTGAGACCACATGAGGAGAAGACCGCGGACGAGTCCGCCTCGAACCGCGCGAGAGCGACGTCACGCCACTCCGGTCGATCAAAGACCGTCGCGGACTGCACCAGTGCAATATTCGACATCGTTCCGTGATTGTGGATCCGGTTCAGTGGGCGACCCCGGTAGCGCAGCGGGTCGAGTGCGGCATCGACCAGACCTTCCATCACCGGAATCAGTCGGGCGTCTCCGGTGGACTGATAGAGGCAATTGACCACGCCCATCCGCAAACTGACGACCGACTGTGTCCATCCTGTCGCCCGCTGCTCATCCTGGCTGGCAAACCCACCGGGATCCGGCAGTGCGCGGTCGCGCTCAACGAGCAGTCCGACGACATCGGCATCGGTGTCGAGGCCGGGTACCAGCCACACCATGGAGTGGAACCGCGAGGTGAACGTGGCGTCGGCCGGGTCATCGAGGCGCCAGTCTGAAGAGTCTGTGCCAATGCGGATCTCACGACCGTCGAGCCGCAGACTGCCGTCGGCCAGGTCCGACGCATCCGCGCCGAAGCGCTGCGCCGAACTCACCTCGTCGGCGCACAGGCGCGGCATGTCCGCCGATGCCGGAACACCGAGGACGCCGGCGCCCAGAGCCGCGGCGACGGCAACGGTGGCCGCCCGGATCATGACGGCGGGCTGACCGTCAACGTCGTCGACTGGCTCGCCTTCTTGGCACGGGCGGTCACGCGGCACTGCAGATCCCACGCCTCTTCGGAGGTGCGCCAGGCCGTGAACGTCTCCACGCGCACTGCCTTGAGATTCGAGCAGGAAACCGTGAGCGTGGCGCCCGAGGTGTGCTCGGCGCCTGTCTTGGTGGGGGTCCAGCCCGGCGCGAGTTGCCAGTGTTGGATCCACTCCTTGGCGCCCGTGCCGCGGTCTCGCACGACGAGTTTGGTGGGGGAGATCGAGATACGACGTTGGCGGGAGATGCCGTCGGCACTGTCACTCAAGGTGAAGGACGTGCCCTTGCCCCGCTTGCCCTTGGTCGTCGCCTTGTAACTGTCGAAACCGACCGGCTCGAAGACCGAGTGCGCCGCCATAGACTTCGCGAAGTCGAATCGCCGATCACGCTTCTTGTCGTAAAGCCCGCGGTCGGACAGGACCGGGATGTCGAGCGCGTACCAGGTGATGCTCCCGTGATCACGGTGACCGTGCCGGTCCGTCTCCGGGCCGAAGTGCACGGTGTAGTGCGTCGAGGGATCCGGTGTGCCCGCCGCCCAGCCGGTGTCCGGGCACCACAGCGTGCCACCGTTGGGCACCATGTCCGGCTCGGGCTGGCCGTCGCCGACCGCCTCGAGTACGCCGTCCGGACGCACCAGGGCGCCGAGGGCGAACTCGGGCTGGTCCAGGGAGACCTCAAGGACGCGGGCAGCGCGGTTCCACAGGGAGACGTTGTGCTCCTGGTAGGTGCTGCTCTGCTCCCACATCATCCCGCAGTCGGAGAAGACCTCGGGCAGGTCGCGCTCGAACCGCGTCACGGCGTAATCGATCCACTGCTGCATGTCGAAGGCGCGTCCGGCCTGTACGAGTGCGATGTTCGACATGGTGCCGTGGTTGTGCACCGGACCGCGAGGCGGTCCGGGGTAGCGCTCGGGGTCCATGTTCGCCGACGCAAGTCGCTTGGCGATGGGGATGAGGCGCTTGTCTCCGGTCATCGCGTAGAGACAACTCGCGGTTTCGAGCCGCGTGCGGAACTGGCCCTGGGTCCAGCCGAGCGGCTTGCGCGTTTTGTTGTTGGTGTACGACCCGGGATCCGGCAGGGCAGCGTCGCGCTCCTCGAAGACCTTGATCGCGGTCTCGGGGTCATCGATGGCGAGCGGGACGAGCCAGTTGAGCGAGTGGAACCACAGCGCCCAGGACGGGTCCTTGGCATAGGAGGCGGCCCAGCCGTTCGAGGTCAGCGAGACCTTGACACCGTCGTACGTCACCACGCGGCGGCTCGCCACCTTGCTGACATCGAATCCGCGAGCGGTTGCGACGTTGTAGGACGAGTTGCACAGGCCCGGGAGTTTCACGCTGTCCGAGGGCTTGGCGCTCGCCGGGGAGGCGAGCAGACCCGCGGCGACGGCGCCCACAGCACCCACCGCGAGTGCACCGCGGAAGAGCCGGGGGACGCGCATCGTTCGATTCTGCCCGAGTCCTAGGGCTCTACGCGAACCGAGGGTCAGCGCACCGGTTCCACTGTGAGATGCGTCCCATCGGGCACCGTCCCAATGCGCACGGTGTCCCCGTCGTGGACCGCCCCGGACAGGATCTCCTTGGCGAGGGGATCCCCGATGGCGGTCTGGACCAGGCGGCGCAGCGGCCGAGCGCCGTACGCCGGCTCGTAGCCCTTGTTGACCAGCCACTGCAACGCCTCGTCGGTGATGTCGAGGGTGATGCGGCGATCGGACAGGCGCTGCTGCAGATGATCGACCTGCAGTTGCGCGATGCGCTCGAGCTCGGCCTTGTCCAAGGGGTTGAACATGACCATGGCATCGAGGCGGTTCAAGAACTCCGGACGGAAGTGCTGACGCACCACCGCCATCACCTGGTCCTTGCGTACGTCGTACGGCTCGGACTGGTCGATAAGGAACTGCGAGCCCATGTTCGAGGTGAGGATCAAGATGGTGTTGCGGAAGGCGACTGTGCGGCCCTGCCCGTCGGTGAGCCGACCGTCATCGAGCACCTGCAGCAGGATGTCGAAGACCTCGGGGTTCGCCTTCTCAACCTCGTCGAGCAGCACCACGGAGTAGGGGCGGCGACGTACTGCCTCGGTCAACTGACCGCCCTCCTCATAGCCGACATAGCCGGGAGGGGCACCCACCAGGCGAGCGACCGAGTGCTTCTCGGAGTACTCGCTCATGTCGATTCGGATCATCGCCCGCTCGTCGTCGAAGAGGAACTCGGCGAGTGCCTTGGCCAACTCGGTCTTGCCGACGCCGGTCGGGCCGAGGAAGAGGAAGGAGCCGGTGGGTC
>CAYGMM010000068.1:7811-12566 GCA_964351035.1 uncultured Actinomyces sp. | reverse complement strand
CGTACGACGTGGTGCTGACCCCCACCCTCGCGCGTCCGCCGGTGCCCATCGGCCACTTCACCGACGGGGCCGATGCCGCCGAGGACTTCACGCGACAAAAGGAGTTCACGCCGTTCACCGCGTGGGTCAATGTCACCGGCCAGCCGGCACTGACCTTGCCGCTGTACTGGTCCGACGAGGGTCTGCCCATCGGCGTTCAACTGGTGGGGCGTCTCTACGATGAGGCCACTCTTATTGCCCTGGGGGCGCAGCTCGAGCAAATGCGCCCCTGGCTCGGTCGACGTCCGGAGGTCTGGTGAGCGAGCCCCATCTCGACCCGCTCGCGCGGGCCTATGGCGTGGCCCTGGACTACTGGGATCAGTCCGGGGTCCAGCGCCGGGTGCCGCACGAGACAGTTGCCGCGGTGTTGCGGGCACTCGGTGCGGACCCGACGGATGACGAGTCAGTGGCGCGCAGCCTTCGCGATCGGGAGTTGCGCGATTGGCGACGCATGTTGCCGCCGGTGGTCATCGGTGTCGAAGGGCGGTACGCCCACGTCTGGTCGCACGTCCCGCATGGCACGTCGTTGCGTGTGTGGATCGAGTGCGAGGACGGCAACGTCGTTGAGCCCGCTCAGAGCAATCGCTGGATCGAACCGCAGGAGATCGACGGCGTACTCACGGGCGAGGCGACGTTCGTCATCCCGGCGGACCTGCCACTCGGCTGGCACACGATCCACGCGATCGGCGAGGGCACGGCGGCGCAGTGCCCCCTGGTGATCACCCCTGCCCGACTGGAGCCGGCGGCCCTCGCCGGAGGTGCGCGACTCTGGGGATTGATGGCGCAGATCTACTCGGTGCGGTCGCGACGGTCCTGGGGGATTGGTGACCTCGCCGATCTGGCCGACCTGGTGGCCTGGAGCGGTCATGCGCTGGGCGCCGACTTCCTGCTGGTCAACCCGCTGCACTCGGCGGCGCCGCTGACCCCGATGATTCCCTCGCCATATCTACCGATTACGCGACGCTTCCCCAATCCGATCTACCTACGGATCGAGGATGTCCCTGAGTACTCCTATCTGCGTGGTCGTGACCGCAAGGCGATCCGGAAGTTGAGCAAGCCACTACGGCGGTTGACTGCCGATCTGCTGGATCGCGATGCGTCCTGGACCGCGAAGAGCGCGGCACTGGACATCCTGCGTACGGTTCCGCTGTCTCAGGGGCGCCAGGCGCTGTACGACGGATTTGTCGAGCGCGAGGGTCAGGGCCTCATCGACTTCGCCACGTGGTGCGCGCTCGCCGAGAAGTACGGCGTCAACTCCGGGGAGTGGCCGGAGGAGTTGCGGCATCCGCGGGATGAGGCGGTGGGGCGGTGGCGTGCGGACCACGCCGACCGAGTGGAGAAGCACCTGTGGCTGCAGTGGCTCCTCGATGAACAACTCGCACGCACGCATCGCGTGGCCGCGGAGGTCGGCATGCGGGCCGGTGTCATCCATGACTTGGCGGTGGGGGTCAGCGGTGACGGTGCTGATGCGTGGGCGCTCCAGGACGTTCTCGCCTCCGGCGTCTCGCTGGGGGCACCTCCGGACATGTACAACCAGAAGGGCCAGGACTGGGCGCAGCCGCCGTGGAGTCCCACGGCCTTGGCGGAGGCGGCGTACATCCCCTATCGCGACATGCTGCGCACACTCCTACAGCATGCAGGCGGGATTCGCGTCGATCACATTCTCGGGCTGTTCCGACAGTGGTGGATCCCGCATGGTCGGCCCGCCGATGAGGGCACCTTCGTCACCTTCGATCACGATGCGCTTGTCGGGATCTTGGCCCTCGAGGCGCAGCGCGCCGGGGCGATGGTGATCGGCGAGGACCTCGGCACGGTGGAGCCGTGGGTGCAAGACGTGCTCCGCGACCGCGGTCTGCTCGGCACCTCGATCCTGTGGTTCGAGCGGTGGGAGGGGGGCGCGCTGAAGCAGCCGGAGCAGTGGCGCTCTGATGTGCTCGCCAGCGTGGCGGTCCACGATCTGCCACCCACGGCCGGCTACCTGGCGGGCGAACACGTGCGGATCCGTGACGAGCTCGGACTGCTCACGCGTCCGGTTGGGGAGGAGCGGGCGGCCGACTCCGCGGGGACGCAGGAGTGGCTTGACGTGGCGAAGTCTCGTGGCTGGCTCGGTGAGGACAGTGAGGTCGATGAGCGAGTCGCGGCACTTCATCGGGTCGTGGCTGCATCACCGGCTCGCCTCGTCGGCATCGGGTTGCCCGATCTCGTGGGCGACGTACGGGCGCAGAACCAGCCGGGCACCGACCAGGAGTATCCGAACTGGCGCGTTCCGCTCGCCGATGCGGATGGTCGCCCGGTCGCCCTGGAGGATCTGCCTCGTGCGCGACTGCTGTGGCCCCTCGTCGAGGCGGTCCGCCCCAGCGGGGCTCGTGCCGTGCGCGGTCCCATAGGCTAGGACGCATGCGATCCCCCGCCCGAGCCCTGAGTGCGGTCGGTGTCACCGCGTTCGCGTGGCTGCTGACGACCGGTAGTGCCCTCGCAGAGACAGGTGTCGTGTACGACGGTGACGAGCCAGGCCCCGGCTTCACCACGATGGAGGCCCTCGGGCTTTTCGTCGGCATCCCGGCGGCCGTCCTCGCCGTCGTCATCCTCGGTGTGTTCGGGCCGGGGTGGGTGCGCAGCCGCTCGGGTGACATGGATGAGGCCAGGGAACCCATGTGGCTATCCAGCCCCGCGGGCACCATGAAGGCGCCTAGCGGCCCCGGCATGTTGACCGCGGTGCCCACCGATCATCTCGAGAAGGGTGGAGCCAGTGCCCGCTGGTGATGTCACGCAATCGCAGCGCGTCGAACTCGAGCAGGTGCTTCGGCATGCCGAGGCAATGTCGGGGCTGACCTTCAGCCTCTATCTCGGGCCGTGGTCCGGCGGGCGAGCGGGTGCGGAGGCACTGCTCGATCGACTGGCCGATCCCGATCACAGCGTGGTCGTGGCCGTTGATCCTGCCGCCCGTGAACTGGAAATCGTGACCGGTCGACTGGCCCGGATCGCACTTGACGATCGCGCGTGTGGATTGGCGGCGATGTCGATGACGAGTTCGTTCACCAACGGTGACCTCATGGGCGGATTGCGTGATGGTCTTGCGGTGCTCGGTGAGCATGGTCGCCGCAACCGCGTCGAATACGTCACCCAGGACTGACCTTCCGCACCCTTGTGGTTTGTGGTCGTTAACTCGGCGAGTTAGCAACCATTTCCCACAAGGGTGCGGAAAGTTGGACGCGCTAGGCGTCGGCGGCGCGGGCGCGGAGGGCGCGCTGTACGCCGTCCCGGCCTTCGCCCACCAAGCGACGCAGCGCGGCGTTCAGATCATCGCGCGCGAGAAACTCGTCGGTCATGTCGACGGTCTCCGCCTCGACGATGAGCATCGGATAGAGCCCCATCGCCAGCGACTGACCCATCTCCATCGTCTGCGCATCCCACGCGTGCGCGATCTCGGCGAAGTAGCGCTCGCGGAAGGGGCGCAGGAGTTCGACCTGGTCGGGTTGGACGAATCCGGCGATCGTGGCGTCGAGCATCGCGTTGGGCAGGTCGGTCCGCTCCATGGCGTCGGCCCAGGCCAGATCCTTGGCCTCCGGTGAAGGTCGAGCCGCGCGCGCGATCGCGGCCTGGCGGCGCCCGGTCGCGGTGTCATCCGAGGCCAGTTCGGCCTCGATCGCGTCGAGTTCGGCGCGACCGGTCGCCGCGAGCCGCTGCAGCAGGCCCCACCGAAGATCGGTGTCGACGGCCAATCCCTCAAGCACGAGGTCACCGGACAGGAGCGCAGCCACGGTGTCCAGGTGCGCCGGCGTCGCCGCGCTGGAAATGAAGCCGCGGATGAACGCCAACTGGTGATCCGACCCGGGCTGGGCCTGGCGCATGAGTCCGTCGAGCGCGTCAGCGAGACGGTCGCGGTAGGCCGCGCGGTGGTCCGGTGCGGCGTACAGGTCGATCGCCGACTTGACCTGTCGCAGGGTCTGCTGGACGACGCCGATGTCGGTCTCGTGCGGCAGGCCACTGATGACGAGGTCGACGTACTCACCGGTCGGGACCTCGGCGTCGCGCACCATGTCCCAGGCCGCTCCCCACACCAGGGCGCGCGGCATCGCCTCGGTGAAGGCACCCATCTGGTCGATCGCCGTGCGCCAACTGCGGTCGTCGAGGCGGACCTTCGCGAAGGTCAGGTCATCGTCGTTCAGCAGCAGGAGGTCCGGCTGTCGAACGCCGGTCAGTTGCGGCACAGTCGTGCGCTCACCGGTGACGTCAAGTTCAATCCGGTCACGGCGCACCAGGCCGCCATCGGTGAGGTCGTACAGGCCGATGGCCATGCGGTGCGAACGCAATGTTGGCGCGACGCCCTCCGGCATCCGCGGCGGCTCCTGCTCGATGACGACCTCGGCGTAGGTGCCGTCTTCGTTGAGCGTGATTTCCGGGCGCATGAGGTTGACGCCGCTGGTCTGCAGCCACTCGGCCGTCCACCCCGACAGGTCGCGGCCGGAGACGGCCTCGAGTTCACTCAGCAGATCGCTGAGTTCGGTGTTGCCCCAGGCGTGCTTGGTGAAGTATGCGTTGATGCCACGCGTGAAATTCTCCTCACCAACCCAGGCGACCAACTGGCGCAGTGCGGATGCGCCACGGTCCGTCATCGTGAAACGGCCGCCTTTCCCGTAGGTGGCGACATTGATGCAGACGTGATCTTCGGGATTCTTCCGACCCGACCACCTGTACCATGGCGAAAAGACCGAT
>CAYGMM010000068.1:5912-7801 GCA_964351035.1 uncultured Actinomyces sp. | reverse complement strand
GGATGCGCCCTTGGCGTAGGTGATCCCGTCGAAGTTCACGCGCACGGCGTCGAGGTCGACCATGTCGGCCGCGATCGGGTGGGTGGAGGGCAACTGGTCCTGACGGTAGGCCCACGCCTTGCGCAGATTCGAGAACGTCGTCCATGCGTCCGAGTAGCGCGTGGCATTGACGTTGGCGTGGTGGGAGGCCCACTCGGCGAAGGACTCGTTGAGCCACAGGTCGTCCCACCACTTCATCGTCACGAGGTCGCCGAACCACATGTGGGCCATCTCATGCAGGATGGTGTTCGCCCGCTGCTCGTACGCGGCATCGGTCACGCGCGACCGGAAGACGAGATCCTCGAGGAACGTCACGCAGGCGGCGTTCTCCATCGCCCCGGCGTTGAACTCCGGGACGAAGAGTTGGTCGTACTTGCCGAACGGGTACGGGACGCCGAACTCCTCCTCGAAGAAGGCGAATCCCTGCTTGGTCAGACCGAAGATGTCGTCTTCGTCGAGGTACGGCGCCAATGAAGCGCGGCAGAAGACGCCGAGGGGGTAGGTGCCGTGCGGTCCGACGTACTCATCGCGGACGACGTGGTAGGGGCCGGCGACCAGCGCCGTGATGTACGTCGACATTCGCGGCGTGGGTGCGAAGTCCCAGCGTGCGACGCCGTCGCCGAGGGAGACGGGTTCGGGTGTCGGGGCATTGCTCACGACCTGCCAGTAGTCGGGGGCAACGACATGCAACGTGAAGGGCGCCTTCAGGTCCGGCTGCTCGAAGCATGCGTACATGCGGCGCGCATCGGCTGACTCGAACTGGGTGTAGAGGTAGACCTCGTCATCAACCGGATCGACGAATCGGTGCAAGCCCTCACCCGTGCGCATGTAGGCGCAGTCAGCGCGCACGATAAGGACGTTTTCGGCCTGCAGGTCAGTCAACTGCAGGCGCGCACCGTCGAACGCCGTCGCGGGATCGATTTCACGGCCGTTGAGGTTGGCGCTGGTCACGGTAGGCGCGACGATGTCGATCCAGGTGCTGGCTCCTGGTTCGGAGCACCGGAAAGCCACGGTGGTCGTGGACCGGAAGGTGTCCGGACCCACCGTCAGGTCCAGGTCGACGTCATAGCCGTCCACGGTGATGATGGCGCTGCGCTCGGCAGCCTCGGCGCGGGTCACATTGAGATTCGCTGACACGACAACATCCTCGCAGACCGCTGTCAGCAAGCCCACGGAGCAGAGGGCGACGGGCTCTAGGAGGGAGCATTGGCACCGGTAATGCGGGCCGATTCGAGGACCGCTAGCGTCACTCGCGTGACCGAACGAACTCCTGTTGACTTCTGGTTCGACCCCCTGTGCCCGTGGGCGTGGCTGGCCTCTCGCTGGATCCTTGAGGTCGAGAAGGTCCGGCCGATTGAGGTGCGCTGGCACGTCATGTCCCTGGCGGTCCTCAACGAGGGGCGTGAGCTGCCCGCAAACTACGCCGCGATGATGGACCGCGCGTGGCTGCCCGTACGCACCGTTATCGCCGTCCAGCAAGACATGGGGGATGACGTGGTCGGTCGGCTCTACACCGAAATCGGGACCCGGATCCATCCCGGCGGCCAGGAGGACTGGCCGGTCGCCGTCAGCGAAGCGCTCGCCGCCCTTGATCTGCCCCAGTCGTACATGGAGGTGGCGCAGACCGACCGCTTCGACGCCGAACTGCGGGCCAGCCACGCCGAAGGCATCGACCTCGTGGGCACGGATGTTGGAACGCCGGTGATCGCCGTCCCGGGGCCGGACGGTGAGCGCGTCGCCTTCTTCGGCCCGGTGGTGACGCCGGCTCCGCGGGGTGAGGCCGCGGGGCGGCTGTGGGACGGCACGCTGCTGGTGGCGGGCACTCCGGGATTCTTCGAGCTCAAGCGCAC
>CAYGMM010000068.1:0-5812 GCA_964351035.1 uncultured Actinomyces sp. | reverse complement strand
TCGCCGTACGCCGGATCGGTCAACCCCGGCAGCCATCGCTGGAGCAGAGCCAGCCGCTGGGCCCGCCCCTCGGCTGTCTTCTTTGAGGCGTCCACCGGATGTCCGTTCATCAGCGCGAAGGCGATCTCCGGATGGCACTCGATGAGACGATCGTCGTCGGCCAACTCATCGACTTCGGCTATCGACCTCAGCAGATTCCACGTCTGTCGAGATAGGGCCTTGCCACAGACAGCGCGACTCGCTGAGCAAGCCGCGTCGTAATCGGCGACGTGGGGGAGGGCCGCGCGAGGCGGGGCGGGGAAGACGCGTGACCCGTGTGGTCGCAGCAGTTTGCGAGCAGCGACGTCGCATTCACGCGAAGTGGCATCGCGCAGTCCGATCGGCATGTCAATGGCGACGACGTTGAGGTCCTCGGCCAATATCGGAGCGAGTGGCGAGCGGTATTCAAGGGAGATCAATCGTGCAGGGGTCACCTGATCGTCACCGGCGACCTTGACCGTCGCGACGACCCACCCCCCGCGGCGTCCGTCCACTCCCGCAACCAGCACCTGCCGATCGTGCCATGGGCTGGCAGACTCAGGCGTCATGCCCGAAGGTCACGTCGTCCATCGCCAAGCCCGGCGCATCAACCGGACCTTTCGTGGTGAGGAACTGCGCGTCAGTAGCCCACAGGGCCGGTTTGCCGAAGGTGCGGCGCTGCTCGACGGAGCCGCAATCGACAAGGCTGACGCCCTGGGCAAGCACCTGCTGGTGGACTTCGGTGACGACCGCACTCTGCATGTCCACCTCGGCCTCTACGGCAAGTGGGAGTTCGGCAAAGGCGACGCCCCGGCCCCCCGCGGACAGGTGCGTCTGCGGCTGGAGTCCGCTGATGCGTACGCCGACCTGCGCGGCCCGACGGCATGCGAAGTCCTGACGCCCAGTGAGGTGGACGCCCTTGCCGCACGCATCGGGCCCGATCCGATCCGCAAGGACGCCGACCCCGAGCGCGCATGGCGCCGCATTTCCCGTAGCCGCGCGCCGATCGGCACCCTCCTGATGGATCAATCCGCCTTTGCCGGGGTGGGCAATATCTACCGTGCTGAGGCGCTCTATCGCGCGGGCATCGATCCCTACCGTCCTGGACACGACGTCAGCCGCGCCGAGTTCAACGTGATGTGGGATGACCTCGTGGTGCTCATGCGCGACGGCGTACGTCGAGGTCGCATCGATACGGTTCACGAGGAACACACGCCCCGGGCGATGGGGCGGCCGCGTCGACGTGATCGGCACGGAGGCGAGGTCTACGTCTACCGCCGGGAGGGTCAGGACTGCCTCGTGTGCGGTGACGAGGTCGCCTGGGCGGATATGGCCGGTCGCAACCTCTACTGGTGCCCGACCTGCCAGGCCCACTAGTACCGCAGGCAACACGGTCAGTATCGCTGCTACCTTCACCGCGTGGGACGAAGGCGACTGACCCGGTTGGCCATAGCGGGCCTGAGTGCCCTGCTCATGGCTTCGGGATCGACCGGGATCGCCCAGGCGGGCGACGCGGCGGATATGCGTCTCCACGGCGAGCGTGTCCCGGGCGTCGGCATCCGTCTCACCTTCGGCGACCAGACGTGTTTGGCCAAGGCCCGCGGTGATTGCCGTGCCTTTGTTCGTGCGGCAGTGGCCACCGGGCGAGTGACGATCAGCGGTGATCTTCGCCGAGTTCGCTTTGCCGGGCTGCGTCTAGCCAATGTTGACTTTTCCGATGCTCGACTCAACCGAGCCGATTTCCGCGGCGCGAACCTTCGTGGAGCTGTCTTCACCGGCGCCGACCTGCGCAACGCCACCTTCGCTCCGCGCAAGATCAAGCGCGGCGCTCGTGCCGTGCCGCGCGAGACCAAGTGTCAAAGCGTGGGGGATGTCGACATCTATTGCGACCAGGCCCATCTCGATGGCGCGAAGTTCACTTATGCCGACATGCGCGGCGTGGATTTCTCGCACGCGACGATGACGCGGGTCCAGATGTGGGAGTCCGACGCGCGGGGAGCCGACTTCACCCTGGCGACTCTGGAGAGGTCCGTGCTCCAAAACACGCAATTCGACAACGCCACGTTCAATACGACGTTGCTGCGTTCAGCTGGGGTGGCCGCCAACAGTTTCGACAACGCCAACATGTACAAGGCGTTGTTCTACGGCGCAACGGTGACCGAGAACGACTTCATCGGCACCGATCTCACGAAGACGAACTTCCAGGGCAGCTTGCTCAGGTACAACGACTTCTCGGGAGCCGTGTGGTCCTCAACGACCTGCCCGGACTACACCAAGACCTCGAGCGGATGCCCGCAGGACGGGTGACGTAGGACGGTCGTCGAGGGCTAGGCCCCTGTCACCTGAGGATGACGAATGCCGGGGTGGTCGGCTGGCAGTGTGCGTCGGATAACCCACCAGGACGCCGCCACCGTGATCGCGACCAGCCCATAGAAGAGGAACGGCGTAGCGCCCAGCCAGGCAAGCTGATTGTTCTGGATGAGGGGCACCTGGATCGCGGCACGTACCAGACTCAAGATCACCCACAGCCAGGTCACGCGCGAGTATGCGCGCAGCAGATCCGGATCCTTGCGCCAGCGCATTCCGGTGCCCATGAGCGGACCGATGATGACGCCCATGAGTGGGCGCCGAATAAGGATGGAAACGGCGAACGCCAAAGCACTCAGGATGTTGGCGAGGACGCGGATCTGGAAGAAGCCGAGCGGGTCATCCTGATAGGCCGCGAAGAGGGCAGCGATGGCTACGCCGAGGAGTCCGGTGAGTACCCGGACGGGCTTCTCCCCGCGGATCATCTTGGCGATGGCGAGGAGGAGGGCAACGCCGAGGGCGACGCCTACGGCGACGAGCAGGTTGTTGCCCGACGCGAAATAGCCGAGCACGAAGAGCACGGTGGGCGCCATGGACTCGATCGCGCCCCATGGGCCCCCGAGGAGCATCGCCACCGGGTGCCGATCGCCATCGGTGTCGGGGTCCGGCTCGATTCCCTGCAACTCCTCGACGATCTCGGCCTCATGCCGGTCGGGTGCGTCGTCGGGGTTGCGGTGGCTCACGGCTACACGATAGCCACCGGTCGAAGCGGAACTACGGCAGATGCGGTGACCGTGCTTCGGCGACCGTCGCCGGATAGCATCGGCGCATGGTTGGCAGGTTCGTGTTGTCGGCGCTGATCGCACTCGGGGCCCTCGTTGCCCCTCCGGGCGTTGCCCAGGCCGACTCGAGTGGGTCGGTGCGCGACGTCACCCCCACCACTCGGTGGCTCAACGCCAAGGAACGCCACACCGAGTTCTTCACGGCCACCTTCGAGGCCGAGGCGGGGGAGGCGCGCTACGTCGGCACCGAGTTGGTCGTGTGGGATGCCAAGAAGACGGCGCCCGATGAGATCTTCCTCGGGGTCACCCTGACGTGCACCGGCCCATCGGGCAAGGTCGTCGCCCAGGCAGAAGCGGGTCGCAATGTCTGGCCGGCCAACTCTGATTTCAGCATCCCGGTGGTGGCCTTGGCGATGACGAAGGAGGCCGGGACCCACACCTGCGTCGCCGACGTCATGATGTGCGATCCGGGCAACTGTACGGCGGCGTCGGGGACTGGGATTGTCAAGGTCGTCACCCGCAAGATGAACCCGCGCGAATACTCCTTCCTCTACATCAGCGCTGCTCTACCGTCGTGGGCTCAGTCGAAGCAGGTGCCGCCAAGTGGGGACACGCTCGTGCCCTCCGGTGGCAAACAGACACTGAGTTGGGGATTTGACGTCACCGAAGCTCAGCCCGGGCCCGTGCGTGTGGGCGGAGTTCTGTCGATGACGAACTGCATCGAGAAGTCCTATCCCACCGCATGTGCCAAGGCCAAGAAGACGGCTATCCAGGGCTCTGCCACGGTGGTGCTCAGCCTCACGGCCACACAGTTGTCGACCGAATCTGGTGTCACCTGTGCGACCGTCAAGGCGACTCCCGATAACGGTGCCGGTAAGGACACGATCACCTGGCAGCAGCATCACGCCGTCTACCAGATCTACATCCCCGACTTCACCTTGAGCACCGCGCCCGGATGCGGCAACACCGTGCAGGTCTCGGTCGTCGTTCAAGCACTCAAGGGCAATTCCGTCGTTGTCGAGTCTGGCTCGGGTGCCAAGTGGTCCAGCACCCTTTACGCCATTCCCGGAGACAGTTACGCGCCCTGAGGGGCATCCCTCATCGCGGCGTGGCATCGCGTATCGCCCAAACGCGGCACCTAACCTCTTGGTCATGCGTCACGCCGGTCCTCGCAAGCGCTCGAACGCTGCGCTGCTCGTGGTGATGACGCCGTTGGCCGGGGCACTTGTCGCGGGATTCACCTGGGGTGTCATTACCTCCTCAGGGTCGGCGCTTCCCTCGGCATCGGCCCGGACACCGTCACCATCTGCGGCGACCGCCACTCCGACTGTCGAACCGATCGTGCCCGCGAGTGCGGTCGTCACTCCGTCCACGGAGCCGGAAGATCCATCAGCCCCGGCTGAAGAGGTAGTGCAGGAAGGCGACGCGTCATCTGCCAGCGGTGATGAGCCCGAAGTGGACTGGGGCGATCCCTACATCGATGAGTCGTGGCCGGCTGACGAGAAGGGTGACGGGTGCGACGCTCCCGTGTGGCCCGCTGCCGCACCTGACGCCAACCGGGTGCTCCTCATCGGGGACTCGCTCTTCCGCAACGCGCGCGGCATGCTCGAGGACTCGCTCACGGTCAACGGCTGGACGCCCACGGTCCGCTGCTGGGGGGCCACAGGCACGGACTGGGGTGCTGGCCAGGTTGAGCGGGCTCGTGAACTCGGTCAGTTGCCGCAGACGGTCGTCCTCTCCTTCGGCACCAATGACATCTGGTGGCTCGGCATCCCGATGGAGGACGCCGTGGATCAGATGATGGCGGCGCTCGGCTCCGAGCGCGACGTCTACTGGGTCAACCTCTGGTACAACACCTCGGCGTACGACGACCTGCCGGATCCCGGCCCGGCCAACGACATCCTGGCCGCCAAGACGGCGGAGTACCCGAACCTCTACGTCATCGACTTCGCCAGGGCATTCGACGGGCTCGCTTCGGCAGGAGTCGACGTCGGATGGACAGACGGTGTCCACCTCAACGAGACGGCGAATCAACTGCGCACCGACTTGATCATCGCGGCTCTGGGCGGTTGAGGGATTACCCTCACAAATCGGGCATCGCGTGCCGCGGCTCTCTAATCTTCTCCTATGCCCTCGGTGCGAACGCCGTCTCTTGGCATGCCTGGTGGTCGTGGTATGTCGCGGCGTCGTTCGATCGCGGGTGGACTACGCGCGGCAGCGCTGGTCATGCTCACCGTCCTGTTGCTCGCGGTTGCCGCCCCGGCCCGCGCCGATTTCGTGGACCCGCAGTGGCCGGTGGATGAGAAGGGCGACGGCTGCTCCGCCCCGGTGTGGCCGGGTGAGGAGAGCCACAGGGATCCGCGACGCGTACTTGTCGTCGGCGACTCGCTGATCCGCAACTCACGCGGCTTCTTGGAGAGCAAGCTCACCAAGAAGGGCTGGATCCCAACCGTGCGCTGCTGGGGTGCGAAGGGCACCGACTGGGGCCTGCAGCAGATCCAGCGCGCCCGTGCCTTGAAGCAGTTGCCGAAGACCGTGGTGATCTCGCTGGGCACCAATGACATCTGGTGGTTGCACCTCGACTTCGCCCAGGGCATCGACGACATGATGGCGGCGATCGGTCCCAAGCGCGATGTCTACTGGGTGAACCTGTGGTTCGGGCCTAACGGCTACGACGATCTGCCGAGCCCGACGAAGGCCAACCG
>CAYGMM010000067.1:0-12737 GCA_964351035.1 uncultured Actinomyces sp. | reverse complement strand
ACAACCCCGACGAGCTCCACATCCCCGAACTCGGCTTCCTCCTCGCGACCGACCTCGCGGTCCTCGATCACGCCGACGGCACCGTGCTTCTCATCGCCAATGCCATCAACGTCGACAACAGCGATGAGCGGATTGACGAGGCATGGCATGACGCCATGGCGCGCCTGGACCGCATGACCGAGCAACTCGCACACAGCGCCCCCTCCACGGTCTCGGTCTACGAACCCGAGGCCGTCGCGGAGTTCACCCGGCGCACAGATGCCGCGGATTTCCAGGCCTCGGTCGACACGGTCAAGGAGTACATCCGCGTGGGCGACGCCTTCCAGGTCGTGGTCTCCCAGCGGTTCGACGTGGCGTGCCCTGCTTCGTCGCTCGATGTCTATCGCGTTCTCCGCGTCACCAACCCGAGCCCGTACATGTACCTCATCCGCGTGCCCAACGCCGACGGCAGCGGCATCGCCTTCGACATCGTGGGGTCATCGCCGGAGGCACTCGTCACCGTCAACGAGGGCCGCTGCCGACTGCACCCCATCGCGGGCACCCGCCGTCGCGGGCAGACCCCCGAGGAGGACGCCGCGCTCATGGAGGATCTCCTCGCGGACGACAAGGAGCGGGCCGAGCACCTCATGCTCGTCGATCTCGGTCGCAATGACCTCGGCCGCGTGTGCGCCCCGGGCTCGGTCGATGTCGTGGAGTTCATGCAGGTCGAGCGGTATTCGCACGTCATGCATCTCGTGTCGACGGTCGTGGGCCAACTGGCCGACGGCCGCTCGGCGTACGACGCGCTGGCAGCAACCTTCCCTGCGGGCACGCTCTCCGGTGCACCCAAGCCGAGGGCGATGGAGATCATTGACGAACTCGAGCCGGCACGACGCGGCGTCTACGGTGGCATCGTCGGCTACGTCGACTTCGCCGGTGACCTCGACACAGCGATCGCCATTCGCACGGCGGTGATCCGGGATCATGTGGCGCACGTGCAGGCCGGTGCCGGTGTCGTCGCCGACTCCGACCCGGTTGCGGAGGACGCCGAGTGTCAGGCGAAGGCGGCCGCGATCATTCGAGCGATTGCTACCGCGAGCACCCTTCGAGCCGCGGGGGAGTCGGACTAGTGCGCGTCTACATCGGCGCTCTCGTCGCGCTCGCGCTCGGCGCCCTGGCCATCCTTGTCGGGTACGGCGCGACGTGGGCGGTGGTCACCGCCCCGCTCATGGCCGGCGATGGCGCACCGACATCCATCGTCGAGTTGACCGGACGGGAGCTGGCGCCCCTGGGTGCAGCCATGGGGTGGGTTGCCCTCGCGGGCATTGCCGGTCTGCTGGCCACGTCGCGCTGGGGGCGGCGCGTCGTCGGCGCACTACTCGTCGTCGCGGGCGGTGTTGCAGGAGTCACCGCCTTCACCTTTGCCCTCACCGATGTTGCGGCCGGTGGTGGCGCCTTCGTCGAGGCGGCCCTGGGAGCGCGTGGCCTGGGATCGGCGACACAGGTGACCATCACTGCCTGGTGGATTCCGGGGCTCCTCGGTGGCCTTGCCGTCCTCGTCGTCGGCATGCTCGCGCTGCTCCTCGGCGGACGCTTGCCGACGCTGTCCCGGCGCTATGACCGGTCAGCCGGTGCTGGGAGTGGGGCCACCGGTCAGGTCGCCATGTGGGACGCGCTGGACAGGGGTGAGGACCCCACGGCGGAGGCGACTGGTTCAATGGGCAGTGGCAGCGCCGAGGCGGATCTCGGCAGCACCAAGGAGGATGGATGAGCGGCGAGCACAGCAACCATGGCAACACCCCGGCGGCGTGGACCCTCATGGTCATCATCACCATCGGGTTCGTCGTCGCGACGACGGCCCTGGTCCTGGGCTCGTGGATGGGATTCTGGGCCGGTGTCGTGATCGTCGCCATCGGCGGCATCGTCGGTGGTGTGATGAAGGCCGCCGGTCTGGGGCAGCCGCGCGCCGCGAGTTCCTCGCACTGACGTGACCGCGGCCCCGCCCGACCGGGGTGGTTCCGGCCCGGGCCCCACGCGCGGTCTGATCCTCATCGTCGAAGACGAAGCGCCCATCGCCGAGGTCCTGCGCCTCTATCTCAACCGCGAGGGCTTCGAGGTCGCCGTCGCGACCGATGGCCCCGGAGGCCTGGCCGCCATTGCCCAACGCCGCCCGGCAGCGGTCATCTTGGACGTGGGCCTGCCCGGGATGGACGGCACCGAAGTGTGCCGTCGAATGCGAGCTGCCGGTGACTGGACCCCCGTGCTCTTCTGCACCGCACGCGATGACGAGGTCGACCGTGTGCTGGGTCTGGAGATGGGCGGAGACGACTACATCACCAAGCCCTTCAGCCCTCGGGAGGTCGTCGCGCGCGTCAAGGTGGCACTTCGCCACGCGCGAGGCCCCGTGCAGGACGACACCGTCACCGTCGGGCGCGTGTCCCTCGATCGTGCATCGCGCCGGGTCACGGTCGATGGCGCCGAGATCGTGTTGACCGCGACGGAGTTCGACCTCCTCGAATACCTCATGGATCAGCCGGGCCGGGTCGTCTCCCGGGATCAACTGCTGGCCGAGGTGTGGGGATACGCGGCGGTGGTTGGCACGCGCACCGTCGATGTTCACGTCGCCCAGGTGCGCGCCAAGCTCGGCGAAGCCAGCCCGATCCGCACCGTGCGCGGAGTGGGGTACTCCGCGGAGGCTCCGTGAGCCGACCGGGCATCCTCTCCCGGATCCTGCTGCTGGCCACCGCGGTCGCCAGCATCGCCGTCGTCGTCGCGGGATTGGTGTCGCTCCCGCTGATTCGCAGCAATGCTCAGGCGATCGCCGCTGATGATCTCTCGCGTCTCGCTGACCTGACCGCCTCCTCTCTCCGCGTTGATCGCGAAGGGCGCTTCGTCGTGCCCCCGCGGGTCGGCAGCGTCCTGCTCGCCGAGGGCGTCACGGCGTACGTCGTGTCGACGGGAGCCACCGACCTGCCGCCGGGGGTTGACGATGCGGACGTCGCCGCCGTCACGGGAGGGGAACCGATCACGCGTACCGCAGACACGTCGGACGGCACCGTCCTCATCGCGGGCCGGGCCTACGAGCCGGGGACCGGGGTGATCCTCGTCCAGTCCGCGTCCGTCGCCGGGAGCTCGGCCGGCGACATCATCGTGCGGCTGGTGATCGCGCTGCTCATCGGTTTGGCCATTGCGGTGATCATCGCCGTCGTCGCATCGGTGCGCATCATCACGCCCCTGCGTCGTGCCGCCGATGCGGCACATCGCCTCGGCAGCGGTGATCGCGATGTCCACGTCGATCCGGAGGGACCTGCCGAGGTCGCCGACATTGCCGAGGCCCTCAATCAACTCAGTGCGGCGCTGGCGGTCTCGGAGGGGCGGCAGCGGGAGTTCCTGCTGTCGGTCTCCCATGAACTGCGCACGCCGATCACGTCGGTGCGCGGGTACGCCGAGGCGATGGCGGATGGCCTGGTGCCGCCGGAGGACGTCGCGCGCACGGGCGCCGTGGTCGCCGCGGAGACGCAGCGACTGGACCGGTTGGTGAGTGATTTGCTCGATCTGGCCCGATTGCGCGCGGACAACTTCACGGTCTCACCTGTTGAGGTGGATGCACGTGGGCTGCTCGCCGATGCGGCGGGAGTGTGGGCCGACCGCTGCGAACGCGTCGGCGTACGGCTGGTGACGCAGATGAGCGCGGATGCGGTGCCCGTGCTCGCGGACCCCCTACGCCTGCGACAGATCATCGACAACCTCGCGGAGAACGCGCTTCGGCTGGTCCCTGCCGACGGAGTGATCGTGTTCGCGGTGCGGGCCGAAGCGCCCTGGGGCGTCATCGAGGTCCGCGACTCCGGTCCGGGTCTGTCTCCGGCCGATCTCGACGTGGCCTTCGAGCCGGGCATCCTGCATGAGCGCTACCGGGGCATCCGACAGGTGGGCACCGGGCTCGGTCTCGCCCTCGTGGGGCGGCTGTCCCAGGAGATGGCCGGCTACGCCCAGGCGGGGGTCGCGCCAGAGGGTGGGGCCTGCTTCACCGTCCGCGTCCCGCTCGCCGCGATGGGGTAGGCGGATCGGCCGCCAGCAAGCCACATGGTCGAACTCCGGGCGCAAAGCTCACTGGGTGCGCGTTTCCGCCCGGGGTTCAGGCCTCACCGGCCCGGCCTCCGCGTCGCGGAAGCCCTTGCCGAGGGCATCGCTGGTGGGGAACCCCGTCGCCGCTCGACATTGTGCGCTCGGAAGGCCGATTTTCCGCACTCTCAGCGCACAATCCCGCTGAGCCCACCAACTCCTGCGGCGTACCCGGGTGCCCGGGGCTTGTGGACAGTGCCGGCAAGGTTGCCAGCGTGAATCCACCGGGGCTTGTGGACAGCGCCGGCCAGGTTGCCAGTCCAGCACCTGTCCATTCTCCGTGGCTGCAGACTAGTGAGGCGGTCCGACAGCCAGTCCGCTGCCAACTGCCGACGGCACCACCCCGGCCACACACGGAAATGTCAGGAGAGCCGAACTTCGGGCGCAACAGCTCACCGGGTGCGCGTTTCCTCCCGGAGTTCAGACCTCGCCGAGTTCGGACCTCACCGGCCCGGCCCAATGCGGGAGCCGGTGCCGACAACACCTGCGATCGGCGCGCGGGAGGCGTAGGGTCGTGGCATGACCGCCGTGCACGAGCAGCCGACGCCATCTGCTGCCGCCGAGCCGGGCCCAGACGCGACACCGGGTCAGCCGTCGCGCGGGCGGCGCATCCTGGCCCCCACAGCGACGGCCCTCGGCGTCATCGTCGCCACCGGCATCGTGGCCCGGATCGATCCCAACCAGCCGGGGCACTACCCGCTCTGTCCGACCCTGGCACTGTTCGGCATCGACTGCCCCGCCTGTGGTGGTCTGCGTGCCACGCATGCACTCGCCAACGGCGACATCGTGCGCGCCATGGACCACAACATCCTGTTCGTTCTCCTGGTGCCAGCCATCATCGCCGGGTGGGCCGTGTGGTTGTGGCGCTCGTGGACCGGCAGGCGCTGGGCAGCCTCACCCCGCCAACGTGCCTTCATGACGTCCGGCCCGATGCTGCTCCTCGGTGTCCTCATCGTCTTCGGCGTGGTGCGCAACTTCGTGCCCTATCTCGGCTCGGGGGTCGGCTGAGGCGGGTGCCGAGCCCTATGGCACGCTGACGACGTGTCCGACAGGGGTGGGCGATGAGCGTTCTCGACGACATCATCGCCGGGGTTCGCATCGATCTCGATGCGCGCATGTCCACGATGTCCCTGGACCAACTCAAGGAATGTGCGGCGCGCAAGCCTGATCCGCTGGATGCCGAAGCTGTGCTGCGTGAGCCCGGTGTCGGCGTCATTGCCGAGGTGAAGCGGGCGAGCCCGAGCCGAGGCCGCATGGCGGCGATTGAGGACCCAGCAGCATTGGCACGCGACTACGAGGCCGGCGGCGCGCGGGTTATCTCCGTTCTCACGGAAGAACGTCGCTTCGGTGGCTCACTCGATGATCTGCGCAGTGTGCGTTGCGCCGTCGACATCCCGGTACTCCGCAAGGACTTCATCGTCTCGAGTTACCAACTGTGGGAGGCACGAGCCTTCGGTGCCGACCTCATCCTGCTCATCGTGGCCGCTCTCGAACAGAACGCGCTGGTCAGCTTGATCGAGCGCACGCGATCGCTCGGGATGACGCCGCTCGTCGAGGTTCACGACGCCGACGAGGTGGGCCGTGCCGTGGACGCGGGTGCCACCGTCATCGGAGTCAATGCTCGCGACCTGCGCACCCTCGAGGTCGATCGCGACACGTTCGCCCGAGTCGCGCCGCTCATCCCGGACACCTGTGTACGCATCGCCGAGTCGGGTGTCCGTGATCCGCGCGACCTCATCACCTACGCCGAGGTCGGCGCCGACGCCGTACTCGTGGGGGAGAGCCTGGCGACCTCACCCGATCCGCGCGCGGCGGTCCATGACCTGGTGACGGCGGGCTCGCACCCGGCCCTGCGAGGCATGCGTGAGTAGCGAAGAGCAGGTCGGCCACTACGGGCCCTACGGCGGTCGATTCGTCCCCGAAGCTCTGACCGCCGCGCTCGATGAACTTGACGCCGCATACCGCGCCGCGATCATCGACCCGGCGTTCGTCGCCGAACTCGACCTGTTGCAGCGCACCTACACCGGTCGGCCATCGCCCATCACCGAGGCGACGCGATTCGGGCAGGAGTTCTGTGGCGGAGCCCGCATCCTGCTCAAGCGCGAGGACCTCAACCACACGGGCTCGCACAAGATCAACAACGTCCTCGGCCAAGCCCTGCTCACGGTACGCATGGGCAAGAAGCGCGTCATTGCCGAGACAGGTGCGGGCCAACACGGAGTCGCCTCGGCGACGGCTGCTGCCCTCATGGGCTTGGACTGCACCGTCTACATGGGCGAGGAAGACACCCGGCGGCAGGCGCTGAACGTCGTGCGCATGCGCCTACTTGGCGCGACCGTCATCCCGGTGACGGCGGGCGCCCGTACCCTCAAGGACGCGATCAACGAGGCCATGCGCGATTGGGTCACGACCGTCGACGAGACGCACTACATCCTCGGCACCGTGACCGGCCCGAGCCCCTTCCCCGAGATGGTCCGTCACTTCCAGTCGGTCATCGGACGCGAAGCGCGTGAGCAGGTACTCGAACTCACCGGACGCCTTCCCGATGCTGTGGCCGCCTGCGTCGGTGGTGGCTCCAATGCCATGGGCATCTTCAGCGGGTTCATCGACGATGCCGACGTGGCTCTCTGGGGTTTCGAAGCCGGCGGCGACGGCGTTGAGACCGGTCGCCACGCGGCCCGTTTTGCCGGCGGATCGCCGGGTGTCCTGCACGGCGCTCGCACCTACGTCATGCAGGACGAATGGGGTCAGACGGTTCCGTCGCACTCGATCAGTGCGGGCCTGGACTATCCGGGCGTGGGGCCGGAGCACGCCTGGCTGCACGACAGCGGTCGTGCCCACTACGCCCCCGTCGATGATGCGGAGGCGATGTCGGCGTTTGAGGCACTCTGCCGGACCGAGGGCATCATCCCGGCGATCGAGAGCGCACACGCCCTCGCGGGAGCCATGCGCCTGGGCCGCGACCTCGGCCCCGATGCCGTCATCGTCATCAACCTGTCCGGTCGCGGCGACAAGGACGTCGCGACGGCCGCCCGGTGGTTCGGTCTGGACGAGGTCGACGAGAGCGCGGAGGGTCGATGACCACCCTCGCGGAGGCGTTCGCGCGGGCCCGTGCCGAGAACCGCGCCGCCCTGATCGGCTATCTGCCCGCGGGCTTCCCCACGATCCCCGACAGCGCTCGGCTCATGCGCGCCATGGTCGAGGAGGGGGTCGACATTGTCGAGGTCGGTCTGCCCTACTCCGATCCGCTCATGGATGGCCCGGTGATCCAGGCTGCGGCCGACCAGGCGCTGCAGGCAGGGACGACGCCGCGCGATGTGATCGCGGTGGCCGGACAGGTAGCCGAGAGCGGTGCCGCGGCCGTGGTGATGTCGTACTGGAACCCCATCGAGCGGTACGGCGTTGCCGAGTTCGCTGGCGAGCTCGCCGCCGCCGGGGGATCCGGTGTGATCACTCCGGACCTCACCCCGGAGGAGTCGAGCGCCTGGACCGAGGCGACCACCGAGCATGGCATCGACCGGATCTTCCTAGTCGCGCCCTCGAGCACCGACGAGCGCATCGCGCGCGTCGCGGCCGAGTGCAACGGCTTCGTCTACGCGGCTTCGACCATGGGCGTGACCGGTGCCCGCACCTCGGTATCGGGTGCCGCGCCCACCCTCGTGGCCCGCGTCAAGGAGGCGACCGATCTGCCCGTGGCCGTCGGCCTGGGGGTATCCACCGGCGACCAGGCGGCCGAGATCGCGGCGTACGCCGACGGGGTCATCGTGGGGTCGGCCTTCATCCGACTCATCCTCGAGGCCGACTCGGTCGATGAGGCCGAGGTCCAGGTACGGACCCTGGCCCGGGAACTCGCGGGCGGCGTACGACGTCGCAGTCGATAGGCCGGGCCACCCGTCGCTCAGATCACCCCGGCCCGGGGTGGCGATGCGTTCGGACGCCGGGCCCCGTAGCGTAGGACGACGAACTTCCACTCGAAGGGGACAACGCACATGGCCAAGGACCGTCCGTCCAAGAGCACGCGGGATAAGGCCGCGGCCGCTCGCGCCGAGCAGATGGCGGCAGAGCAGCGTCGCGAACGCACCGTGCGGATCGTGGGCGCCATCGCGGTGGTAGCCGTGGTCGCGATCATCATCGGCCTCGCGGTCATCGTCCCCCGACTGTCCGGTGACGACAGCAGCGGTGGTGACCTCCCCGGCCCAGATCCCGCGGCGCCCGTGCCCACCGGTGTCTACGGCACCGACTCGGAGTACCCCTACGGTGTGCCGTTCGGCACCGCACCGGAGACGGCGCCCGTTTTGCAGTTGTGGGAAGACTTCCAGTGCCCCGCCTGTGGTGCCCTCGAGGCGGCCAACGGCGCCGGCATCGAGAGCCTGGCCGAGGCCGGCGACATGCAGCTGATCTGGCGTCCGACGGCGTTCTTGGACAACAACCTGGGCAACACCGCGTCCGCGCAGGCGATCAACGCCTGGGGCTGCGCCATTGACGCCGGCAAGACCTCGGAGTACCACAACGAGATCTTCGCCAACCAGCCCGAGACCGAGGGTGACGGTTGGACGACGGAGCAGTTCGTCGCCATGGCCGAGACCGTGGGGATCACCGGCGTGCCGCTCGAGCAGTTCAACGACTGCCTGACCTCGGGTCGCTACCTGCCCTGGGCCGCCAACAGCACACAGGTGTTCTACGACTCGAACATCCAGGGGACGCCGACCGGCATCTTGAATGGCACCCCGGTGGAGAGCGCCCAGCTCGCTGACCAGACCCAGCTCGAGCAGCTGGTGAAGGACGCGGCCGCCCAGTAATGGACGTCCTCGCCTACATCCCCAGCCCCAGCCAGGGGGTGTGGAACCTCGGACCCATCCCGCTGCGCGCCTATGCGTTGCTCATCATCCTGGGCATCGTCGTTGCCGTCTGGGTGGGTAGCCGGCGCTATGTCGACCGGGGTGGACGCGCGGGGGTCATCGGCGACATCGCCATCTGGGCGGTGCCGTTCGGCATCATCGGCGGGCGGCTCTACCACGTCATCACCGACTGGCAGCTCTACTTCGCCCCCGGGGGATCGGGCTTCATCGGGGCGCTGCGGATCTGGGACGGCGGTCTCGGTATCTGGGGTGCCGTGGCCCTGGGCGCGCTCGGTGCCTGGATCGGCGCCCGTCGACTCGGCGTAGCGCTGCCCCCTATCGCCGACTCGATCGCGCCCGGCATCGCGCTCGCCCAGGCCATCGGCCGCTGGGGCAACTACTTCAATCAGGAACTCTTCGGTGCCCCCACGACGTTGCCCTGGGGCCTGGAGATCGACCCGCAGTTCCGACCCGACGGCTACGCCGAGTACGCGACCTTCCATCCGACGTTCCTCTACGAATCGCTGTGGCTGGTCGGGGTGGCGCTGGTCGTCATCTGGGCGGACCGACGGTTCACCATGGGCCACGGCCGCGTATTCGCGCTCTATGTCCTGCTCTACACGATGGGCCGGGTCTGGATCGAATACCTGCGCATCGACACGGCCAACCAGGTGCTGGGCCTACGCCTCAATGTCTGGACCTCGATCCTGGTGGGTCTCGGCGCCCTGATCTACCTGATCGTGTCGGCACGCCTTCGCCCGGGCCGCGAGGAGGTCCTGCCTCCGCGCAAGTACGTCGAGCGGGAGGAGGCCGAGGCGACCTTGGAGGCGGCGAAGGCCCCCAAGCCTGCGGCCAAGGTCACCGAGGTGGCGGTGGCCGAGCCTGGGCAGGCATCCTCTGCGCAAGAGGCATCCGCTGATCAACAGGCATCCTCTGCGCACGATGCGGACCCCGAGGAACCCAAGCCCTAGCTCCGCCGAGTGTGCGTTCGCGGACACGACATCGGCCCCGATCGTGCACGGGAGCGCACACTCGTGGGCACCTGATATCTTTCCGGCACGGGCCAACGGCGTCCCGTCCCTTCTGCTGGGCCTGTCCAGCAGATCCGACGTGGAGGTATGCCCGATGTCTGTTTCGCTCCCTCGCTTCTCGGCTCAGCCGGCGGCCCAGGGGCTCTACGACCCCGGCTTGGAGCATGACGCCTGCGGTGTGGCCTTCGTCGCCACGCTCACCGGTGTCCCTTCGCACACCATCGTCGAACAGGCCATGACGGCCCTGGAGAACCTCGACCACCGCGGCGCTTCAGGTGCCGAGCCGGACTCTGGCGATGGTGCCGGCATCCTCATCCAGATCCCGGATCGGTTCTTCCGCAAGGTCACCAGCCTGGAGCTCCCACCGCAGGGTTTCTACGCCGTCGGCACGGCGTTCCTGCCCGACGACGACGAGGGCGAAGCCGCGACCATGGCGCAGATCGAGGCCATCGCCGCGCAGGAGGGTTTGGTCGTCCTCGGATGGCGCACCGTGCCGACCAACCCCGACGGTCTCGGCAAGACCGCGCGCGGCGTCATGCCGCGCTTCCGTCAACTCTTCGTGGCCGGTGTCGGCGCGTCCGGGCTGGAGCTGGAGCGACTCGCCTTCGTCCTGCGCAAGCGCGCCGAGCACGAGACCGACGTGTACTTCCCGTCGCTGTCGTCCCGCAGGCTTGTCTACACGGCCCTGCCCCCCCCGAGCCAGCTGGGGGAGTTCTACCCCGATCTCGCCGATCCCGACGTCGAGTCTGCCCTCGGACTCGTGCACTCCCGCTTCTCCACCAACACCTTCCCCTCGTGGCCGCTGGCCCACCCATACCGGCTCATCGCCCACAACGGCGAGATCAACACGGTCAAGGGCAACCGCAACTGGATGCGTGCCCGCGAGGCACTGCTGGAGTCAGGTCTCATCCCCGGTGACCTTGAGCGGCTCTACCCCATCTGTACGCCGGGCGGATCCGACTCAGCGAGCTTCGATGAGGTGCTGGAGTTGCTGCACCTCGGCGGTCGCAGCCTTCCCCACGCCGTCCTCATGATGATCCCCGAGGCGTGGGAAAACGATCTGGAGATGGATCCTGCGCGCCGCGCGTTCTACGAGTACCACTCGACGCTCATGGAGGCCTGGGACGGCCCGGCCAACGTGTCCTTCACCGACGGCACGGTGATCGGTGCGGTGCTGGACCGCAATGGTCTGCGCCCGGGGCGCTTCTGGGTCACCGATGACGGTCTGGTGGTCCTGGCGTCCGAGGCCGGCGTTCTCGAACTCGATCCGGCGAGCATCGTGCGCAAGGGCCGGCTGCAGCCGGGCCACATGTTCCTCGTCGACACCGCCGCCGGCTGCATCGTCGAGGACAACGAGATCAAGTCCGAACTCGCTGCTGCTGCGCCGTACGCCGACTGGCTGCACGGTGGTCTGGTGCACATCGACACGTTGCCCGAGCGCGAGCACATCGTGCACACGGCGGCGTCCGTCGCACGGCGCCAGCAGATGTTCGGCTACACGGAGGAAGAACTCCGCATCATCTTGACGCCCATGGCCGTCAACGGCGCTGAGCCGATCGGGTCCATGGGCACTGATACACCGATCGCGACGCTGTCGAATCGCCCGCGGATGCTCTTCGACTACTTCACGCAGGCGTTCGCGCAGGTGACGAACCCGCCGCTCGATGCCATCCGAGAGGAGATTGTCACATCGCTTTCGACGATCACCGGGCCGGAGTGCAATCTGCTTGACGCGACGCCCGCGCATGCGCGGCAGATCGTCCTGCCCTTCCCGATCATCGACAATGACGAGCTCGCCAAGTTGTTGCACATCAACTCCGACGGTGACTTCCCCGGCTTCGCCGCGGCCAAGGTCATGGGTCTGTACGACGTCGACGGGGGAGCGGCAGCGCTGGAGGCTCGGCTGGAGGAGATTTTCGCCGAGATGGACGCGATGATCGAGGCGGGTACCCGTTTCATCGTGCTGTCCGATCGCGATGCGACCACCGACCTCGCACCAATCCCCTCGCTGCTGCTGTGTGCGGCGGTCCACCATCACCTCGTGCGCCAGAAGACCCGCACGCAGGTCGGTCTCATCGTCGAGGCCGGTGACGTGCGCGAGGTGCACCATGCCGCCTTGCTCATTGGCTACGGCGCCGCCGCCATCAACCCCTACCTCGCCATGGAGTCGGTCGAGGACCTCGTCTACCGGGGCATCATCACCGACGTCTCCGCGGAGAAGGCGGTGCGCAATCTCGTCAAGGCGCTCGGCAAGGGTGTCCTGAAGGTGATGTCCAAGATGGGCGTCTCGACGGTGGGCTCCTACCGCGGTGCGCAGATCTTCGAGGCGGTCGGCCTGTCGCACGAACTCATCGAGCGCTACTTCACCGGCACCGTCAGCCGCCTCGGTGGCATCGGCCTCGACGTGATCCACGACGAGGTGCTGGCCCGCCACGACGTGGCCTACCCGCCGTCCGGGGTCGCCCCGGCACACCGCACTCTCGAAGTCGGTGGCGAGTACCAGTGGCGTCGCGAGGGCGAGCAGCACCTGTTCGATCCCGAGACGGTGTTCCGCCTGCAGCATGCGACCCGGGAGAAGCGCTACGACATCTTCCGGCAGTACACCGATCGGGTCGATGATCAGACGCGTCGGCTCATGACGCTGCGCGGCCTGTTCGGCCTGCGCGAGGGGGTCCGGCCCGCCGTTCCCATCGACGAGGTGGAGCCGGTGAGCGAGATCGTCAAGCGCTTCTCCACCGGCGCCATGTCCTACGGCTCGATCTCGAAG
>CAYGMM010000066.1:0-12838 GCA_964351035.1 uncultured Actinomyces sp. | reverse complement strand
CAACGCCTCCGACGGCACTGAGATCAAGGAAGCCGACACGGTCTACCTGTGCCGGTGCGGTGCCTCCAACAAGAAGCCCTTCTGCGACGGCACGCACAAGAAGATCGGATTTGTCTCCGACGTCGAGGCCTAATCCCCTTCGTTTCCGACTGTTGTGGTGGGTTCTGCGCACCGAAAACCAACCCCAACGGTCGGACATCGCATCAGGTGAGGACGCGCTCGGCGAAGTCAATGGCGCGCGGGGAAGCGTGTCGGGCCGGCAAGGCAATCAGGATGCGCCGCTCCGGCAGTGGCGGATCCAACGGCACGATCCGTACGTCGGGATCACTCGGATCAACCGACAGCAGCGGCATCACGGCGACGCCGAGATCGGCCCGCGCCATTGCCTGCACCGCACCGTTGTCATTACTGCGGAAGACAAATGTCGCGTCGATGCCCGCCGCGGCCAAGCCTTCGCGCACGATCGCATGGCACCCGCAGTCCTGATGGCCGATGAGCGGCGTACCGGCGAGTTCCGCCAAGGCCACCGTGCCACCGATCTCTCGGTCCCGACTCACCATCGCGACAAACGGATCGGTACACACTTCGCGGATCGCGAGGCGATCATGCTCAACCGGGCCGACCAGGAATGTCACGTCAAGCCGGCCGGTGAGCAGGGACTCAATGAGTTCGTCGTTGTCCTCGGACTCCATCACGTCGATATCGACGTGCGGATCATCGCGCCGCAGGTCGGCGAGCACCTGCGGTAGCAGCCGGGTCGAGACGCTTTGGAAGGTGCCGATCGACAGACGCGTGACACCGTCCTGACGCAGCACGCGACAGGCCGCTGCCAACTCATCAGCACGGACCAACATGTCGCGGATGAGGGGCACGATCTCCTGGCCGAACGGCGTGAGCGTCATCGGCCGCGGACCTCCATGCCGGAGGAAGACCGCACTGCCGAGGGCATTCTCGGCCGCTGCGACCTGCTGGGTGATGGCCGCCTGCGAGTAGCCGAGGGCGTCAGCCGCCCGCCGATAGGTCCCCTCGTCCAGCACAGCGGCGAGCGCCCGCAGGTGTCGCAGGGACAGGTCGGCAACGGCCACGGAACCACCGTAGTGTCAGCGAGCGCATTTCCTACTCACTTTGATCGAATTTGATCGCTTTTCATATTCATTTGCCCCGGCTAGCGTCCTGCCCAGCACGCGGCAGACTGCCACTACGACTTATCAGGAGGATCCGTGACCGCCACCACCGTCTCTCCCATCGCCGATCTGGTCAGCGACGACGACATCGCCAGCTTCCACCGCAACGGCGTACTCGTGGTCCGCGGGCTGTTTACCCCCAGCGAGGTCGAGACGATTGAGCGCGGAATCGAGCGCAACCTCGCCGATCCAGGACCGATGTTCAAAGTCGCCAGCCAGCCCGATGATCCCGGCCGCTTCGTCGAGGACTTCTGCAACTGGAATCGCATCGAGGAGTTCGGCGAGATCGCCTTCACCTCCCGCGCCGCCGACGTCGCCGCGGCGATCATGAACTCCGACGTGCGGCTCTATCACGATCACATGCTGGTCAAGGAACCCGGCACCAAGCAGGAGACGCCGTGGCACCAGGACCAGCCGTACTACAACGTCGACGGCTTCAACAACTGCTCGCTGTGGGCGCCGGTCGATCCGGTGGCCGCTGAATCGACGCTGGAGTTCGTGGCGGGATCACATCGCGAAGGCTGGCTCATGCCGCGCACCTTCATGGACAACCAGGCCAAGTGGTTCCCCGAGGGATCCCTGCGCGAGATGCCCGCCATCGAAGCCGACCGCGACTCGTTCGACATCGTCGGTTGGTCGATGCAGCCGGGCGACGCTGTGTTCTTCCACATGCTGACGCTGCATCACGCGTACGGCGTACCGGGCAAGAACCGGCGCCGCGCTTTTTCCCTGCGCTTCCTCGGCGATGACATGGTGCATGCGCCGCGCAACTGGCGCACGTCGCCGCAGTTCGACGGGCTCGATGCCGAGATCCCGGCGGGTGCGCCGATGGAGCATCCGCTCTTCCCGATGCTGCGCACGACGGGCTGAGGTCTACAGCCAGCTCGCCACCGCGAGGGTGAGCAGGGGCGCGACGACGAGCGCGGGCAGCAGATCCGCGACCGGCAAGCGTGAAACCTTGAGCAGGCGCAAGCCCACACCGAGCAGGAGCACTCCCCCCGTCGCGGTGATGGATGCGATCGCGGACGCGGCAAGTACGGACCCGACCAGTGCCCCGAGCACGGTGAAGAGCCCCTGCACGATGCCCACGGCCAGAGCAGAGAAGGCGACGCCCCAACCGAGGGATGCCGCGAAGGCGATGGAGGCGAATCCGTCGAGCACGGACTTCAATGCCAGTTGATCGATGCCTTGGCCGAGCCCATCCGAAAGGGAGCCGAGGATGGCCAGCGGTCCGATGCAGAAAAGCAGGGATGCATCCACGAACCCTTCGATGAAGCGCGCCCTGGCCGCACTGCCCTCGGATCGGCCGACCTTCGACTGCAGCCAACCGCCGAAGCGCTCGACCTTGTCCTCGATGTGCAGCAGCGACCCGAAGATGCCTCCCACGACGACGGAACCCAGCACGATGAGCAGCGGCGCGGATGAACCGACGTCCGCAATCCAGTCTGCGTCGAACAGCGCGACGATGTTGAGGGCGGCAACGACGAGGGTGATGAGTCCAAGCGCCTGGGTGATGAGGTCGCGGGTGCGTTCGGGCAGCCGACCACCAACGAGTACGCCAACGGCAGAGCCGACGACGATCGCTGCCATGTTGAGCAGCGTGCCGAGTCCGATCACGTCAGGTGCCTTGGCCGCCGAGCCCGTCAGGGGCTGCGCCACGGGCAAACGCGAAGTAGGCGATCGGCCCCACCGGCTGCACGAACATGCCCAGCGCCCACAACGCCTTGGGCCCACGTACCTGATCCGCGGGGCGGCGTACGAGATCGATGAGGGCGACGGTCGTGAGCGCGGCCTCGACCACCGCCCCGGCGATGATCACCCGCTGCTGGGTCGGCGTGAGTTCACGCCACGCCTTCTTCTTGGCCACGCCGCGATCCTAGGGCTCGCTCCGTTTGTCCCGCTAAGCGGGAGAAACGGTCGATAATCGCCCACCAACGCCCCTCATCGACCATCTGTCCCGCTTAGCGGGAGAAACGGCGGATCAGTAGTAGGGGGTGTCGGGGTCGACTTGGAGGGACCAGGCATTGATGCCGCCACCCACGTGGATGGCGTCGGCGAATCCGGCGCCATGCAGTACCGCGAGTACCTCAGCCGAACGGCCACCGACCTTGCAGTGCAGCACGATCTGCTTGTCTTGTGGCAGCTTCTCCAGCGCCGAGCCGTCGAGGAACTCACCCTTCGGGATGAACTCCGCGCCGTCGATGGTGGCAATCTCCCACTCGATGGGTTCGCGCACGTCGATGAGGACGAAGTCGCGCTCCCCCCGGTCTCGAGCGTCGAGCATCTCCTTGAGCTCGTGCACAGAGATCGTGCTGTCGCGCGCAGCCTCAGCGGCGGCATCGGAGATCACACCACAGAACGCGTCATAGTCGATGAGTTCGGTGACGGTGGCATTCGGCCCGCAGACCGCACAGTTCGGATCCTTGCGAATCTTGACCTCGCGATAGTCCATCTCGAGCGCGTCGTAGACCTTGAGTCGACCCAGCAGCGGATCACCGATGCCGGTGATGAGCTTGATCGCCTCCGTCACCTGGATGGAGCCGATCGAGGCGCAGAGCACGCCGAGTACGCCGCCCTCCGCGCAGGAGGGCACCATCCCGGGCGGCGGGGGCTCGGGGTAGAGGCAGCGGTAGCAGGGGCCGTGCTCGGCCCAGAAGACACTGGCTTGTCCATCGAAGCGGTAGATCGAACCCCACACATAGGGCTTGCCGAGCAGCACGCACGCGTCGTTGACGAGGTAGCGCGTGGCGAAGTTGTCGGTGCCGTCGACGATGAGGTCGTACTGCGCGAAGAGGTCCAGCACGTTGCTCGAGTCGAGGCGTTCCTCGTGCAAGATCACGTCGACGTACGGGTTGATCTCCTTGACGGAGTCGCGCGCACTCTCAGCCTTGGAACGACCCACATCACTTTGGCCGTGGATGATCTGGCGCTGCAGGTTGGACTCATCGACGACGTCGAACTCGACGATGCCGAGGGTCCCGACACCGGCCGCGGCGAGATACATGAGCGCCGGGCTGCCGAGTCCGCCAGCGCCCACACACAGCACCTTGGCGTTCTTCAGTCGCTTCTGGCCGGTCATCCCCACATCGGGGATGATCAGGTGGCGGCTGTAGCGCCGAACCTCGTCGGCGCTCAGGGCGTCGGCGGGCTCGACGAGCGGCGGCAGTGACATCGGTGCTCCTTGTGGATAGTCGGCTGACGGGTCTAACGCCGCCGGGGCCGGTTCTCATCCCATCACCCGGACGCCGATCCGGCATCACCGGGCCACGGCATCACCCGGCCATCCCCATAATTCTGTGCTCAGAATATCGAGAATAGGCCCTGCTGCCCATCCCGGCGCACTCGGCATTGACCAACCAGACCGCCCCACGAACGGGCGCCGACGGCAATTGTGCGCTCAGAATGCCGAAAAACGGCACTCTTGGCGCACAACCCAGCCGGAGCGCGCAATTGTGCGCTCAGAACGCCGAAAAACGGCACTTTCAGCGCACAACCCGCCTAGCTGCTCACCTACCTGCTCACCTAGCTGCGCCGACCCGATCGGGCCGATCCGCCCACGGGCGGCCCCTCGGGCCGCACCGGCAACTTCGCCGTCTTGACCGCCCGGCGGATAATCTCCGCGAGGTCCTCGGCCTCCTCGCCTCGCGCGCTCGTCGCCCGATAGGCCAGCACCAACGTCCGCCCGGGAGACGGCTCGGCGAAGCGGCCCACCTCGACCGAGGTACGCCGTACCTCCACCGGGACCGCCGACTCCGGCAGCAACGTCACGCCGAGTCCGGCGTCCACGAGTTGCACGACGGTCGACAGCGAGGTGGCGCGCGTGGCCTGGGCGTCGATCCCGGACAGTCCGGCCGCCACCGTCACCGCCAGCGTCTGATCGCGCAGGCAGTGCCCCTCATCGAGCAGCAGGATGGGCAACTCGTCCAGATCCTCGACCGCCAGCCCCTCGCGGCCACCGAGCGGATGCGTCGCGGGGACTGCGAGCACGAAGTCCTCCGAATAGAGCGGGATCTCCACCAGCGTCGGGTCACCGATCGACTCCGCCACGATCGCGACATCGAGCTCACCCGCACGCAGTGCCGCCAGGAGCCGCGCCGTCTGGTCCTCGCGAATCACCGGCTCGAGATCGGGCGCCTCCTTGCGTAGGGCGCGCAGCAGGGCTGGCAGCAGGAAAGGGCCGACGGTCGGGATGATGCCGATCGAGCGCGGCCCCGCCAGCCACGCCCGTTCGAGCGCGACCGCGTCGGTGATGGCCTCGGCCGCCTCGACGGCACGCTGCGCCATCGGCACCAGCCGCTCGCCCGCGTCGGTCACCAGGAAGGTCCGGGCATTCCGCTCGATCAGTTGAACGCCGAGGATCTCCTCAAGGGAGGACAGTGCTTGCGACAACGTCGGCTGAGCCACGCCCAGCGATCGCGCCGCGTCACCGAAATGACGGTGCTCCACCAGCGCGAGGAAGGCGCGCAGTTGCGCGAGGGTCGGCGTTGCCGCGTTGCGGTTGTCCGTGCGCGCCATGCGAGGAGTCTAGGCAGTCGTCCATGGCGACCGACTCCCTGTCGTTCACTCCACCGGCACACTCGACCGACGGTGGCACTCCCCAACTCCGTCCAAGCCCGCGAAACCGCAGACGCGACACGATGTGAACACCTACCGTGGGCACACGTCGCCACACTCGGGAGGCCCCATGCAGGTCGAAGTCCGTCACAACCCCGCCTTCGCCGTCGCGCGCTGTACTCTGGCCAACGGTGAACACGCCAAGGTCGAGTCCGGTGCCATGGCTGCCATGAGCGACGGCATCACACTCGACGCCAAAATGGAGGGCGGCTTCATGAAGGCGCTGCGTCGCAGCGCCCTCGGCGGCAACAGCTTCTTCGTCACCACCTACACCAGTTCCGTCGACGGCGGCTGGGTCGACGTCGCGGCCGTCCTGCCCGGCGACATCACCGTCATCGAGTCGACGCCCGATCGTCCGCTGGCGGTGACCCGCGGATCCTGGCTCGCCAACGAGCAGAGTCTGGAGATGGACACACACTGGGGTGGCCGGTCAAACCTCTTCGGCGGGGAAGGCGGCTTCGTGTCGAAGTTCGACGGTGCGGGCAAGGTCGTGGTCGCGTCGTACGGCGCACTCGATCAGCACGCTCTGCAGGAAGGGCAGCGAATGGTGGTCGACTCCGGACACCTCGTGGCCTACGACGCGCATATCGCGATGCAGGCCCGCACCACCGGCGGCATCATGAAGTCGATCAAGTCCGGCGAAGGCATCGTCGTCGAGATCACGGGACCGGGACTGGTGTGGACGCAGTCGCGCAATCCCAACCAACTCATCGGCTGGCTGAGCAGCGTCCTGCCCTCGAGCGACTGAGGCGAGAACGAGCGCGGTGTGAGGACGCCTACGCGCGGACTAGGTGTCCCGACGACGCGCTGGCCACGCGTGAGCGGAAGAGATCCGCAACGAGTTCGGGATGCTCCATTTGTGCCACGTGACCGCAATCGGGGATGAGCACGACCTCGGCATCGGCGAACTGACGGGCCGCGCGACTCGCGGCGCGCGCGTCCACGAGGATGTCGTCCTCGCCATAGACCGCAAGTACCGGACCGGGGTACTGCTGCGCCAATCGCCACGGCCGGCGCGGGCCGGCGTCAAAGAACGAACTCATAAGTCCGCGCAACGAGCCAAGGAAGGCGTCGTGCGCGTACGTGAGCGAGTCCCGAGCACGCACTTCATCGAGGAGCGCCGCGCGTACGTCGTCATCGAGTCGGCCCGGCTCGGTGAAGCACGCATCGACGGTCGACTGCATACGTACCTCGGCCGGGACCTGGGCATAGCGCTTGATGAGCGCATCGCCGACACCGGGAATCGCCACAACCGGCAGGTGCACATTGCCTCGGCCTACGCGGCCGTGCGGCATCGCCGGTGAGATCACACTCAGCGAGGCGACCAGGTCCGGTCGGCGACCGGCCACCTGCACGCTGACCGCGCCACCGAGCGAGTTGCCCATGAGGTGGACCGGTCCGGCCGCATCGAGCGCGTTGACGAGTGCGACGACCGAGCGACCATGACCCGCCGGGGTGTACTGCCCATCGCGCGGTGGAGGTGAGGCCCCGAAGCCCGGGAGATCAAGCGCCACGAGGTCAAACTCCCCCTCGAGTTCGCGCATGAGGGCCACCCAGTTGAGCGACGATCCGCCAAGACCGTGCACCATCACCAGGGTCGGGCGGCCCGGCGCCGGCAGTCGACGTACCGACAGGGTGCGGTCACCAAGGTCCCACTCGACCGCCTCGGGAACTGACATGCCCCCATGAGATCACGCCGCCTTCGGGCATGCTCGGCGACTAGGATGCCGATATGACCGTGGCAGACGACGCGACCGGGCGTCGAACGGAGTCCGCAACCCGGATGCCACGGGAGGAACGTCGAGCGCAGGTGCTCACGGCCGCCCGCCAGGTCTTCGTCGCCCAGGGCTATCACACGACGGGCATGGACGACATCGCCGAGCGCGCGGGAGTCAGCAAGCCGGTGCTCTACCAGCACTTCCCCGGCAAGTTCGACCTCTACCTCGCGCTGCTCGACGAGGGCATCGCTTCCCTCATCGACGCTCTCAGCGAGGCGCTGAAGGCAACGACCGACAACAAGCAGCGTGTCCGCGGTGCGGTATCGGCGTACTTCGCTTTCATTGATGATCCCGACGGCGCCTTCCGCCTCGTCTTCGAGAGTGACCTGACCAACGAGATCGCGGTACGCGAGCGGATCGAGGCGGCCGACGACGTGTGCGCGTCACTGCTCGGACAGGTCATCGCCGAGGACACCGACCTGCCGATCCCCCAGGCCGAACTCCTCGCCAGTGGCCTACTCGGCATGGCCGAGATCTCGGCCCGACGCTGGTTGCGCGATGGCGCGTCGCGCATTCCTCGCGAGGACGCCGTCGAACTCATCGCGACCCTAGGCTGGCGCGGCATCCGCGGCTTCCCCCTGTCCCACCCCCCGCAGGCGACCTGACGTCGTTCGGACTAGCCTGACGCGAGAGCCAAAGGAGGCGACCGTGGAGGTCAAAATCGGCGTGCAGCAGTCGGCGCGCGAAATCACCCTGGAGACCGACCGTTCGGCGGAGGACATCACCGCGGCCGTACGCGCGGCCCTCGCTGACGACAGCGTGCTCGCCCTCGAGGACGACAAGGGCCGCTCGGTCCTCGTCCCGGCCGATCGCATCGCCTACGTCGAGATCAGCCCGGCGACGGCGCGGCGCGTCGGCTTCGGCAGCTAGCCTGCTAATCCGGTTCTAGCCGGACAGACCCAGCGTCTGCATCCGACGCGAGCTCTCCGCGGTCACGGCGTTCATCAGAGCCCCGACCGCCTGCAGATCCAGCCGACGATCGGGCGCGCCCACTTCACCCATGAGCAGGGCGGTCAGCGCATCGCGTTCTGCGGCCACATGCTGGGCCTGAGAGATCGCCTCGCCCACCAGGCGACGGCCCCACAGAGCCAGGCGCCCGCCGACCCTCGGGTCCTGCGCGATCGCGGCTCGCACCCGATCGACGACGAAGTCCGACTGACCGAGGTCCTCGCACACCTCAAGCACGAGTTCGCGCGTGCGCGGATCGAGTGCACCGGAGATCTCCCGGTAGAAGTGGATACCGATCCCGTCGCCGACGTACGCCTTCACCAGGCCCTCGAGCCAGTCGCTCGGGGCGGTCATCGTGTGGAAACGGTCCAGCGCCGGCCGGAACGGTGCCATCGCGACACTCGGCTCGACTCCCCACTCCTCCAAGCGCTCCCGCAGCCGCTGGAAGTGGCGGAACTCCGCCACCGCCATCTCCGCGAGGTGGATCTCGTCCGCCGGCTCCGGGGCCAGCGCGGCATCGGCGGTCAGCCGCTCGTAGGCGGTGAGTTCCCCACAGGCGAGTACGCCGAGCAGGTCCACCACGGCCGCGCGATACCCGGGATCAGCGAGGGCGTCAGGCTCCATGGCGGGCAGGCTAGTGCGTCCGGGGAGCCGCTGGGGACCGGGTCCGGGCCGCCGACGGGGTAGACTCCCCTCATCAGGAGCGCGTGAAGGCGCTCACGATGCGATGATCCGGCCGGATCGTCGAGGGGCGTGAGCCCCATCCGCCCCTACGCCGTGCGTCGGCGCCCCCGCCCAGTCGGGTGCGGTGCCCGCGGCGACATCCTTGGAGTACCCCCGCATGTCCGATGCAGTCCTGACCGACCCTGACCTCACCCCCGAGCCCACCTCCGCTGCGCCAGCGGCCACCCCCGAACCCCCGACCTTCCTCGAGCTCGGGGCCGACGCGGACATCGCCCGCGCCCTGGCCGAGGCCGGTATCGAGCGCGCCTTCCCCATTCAAGCCATGACCCTGCCCCTCGCCCTTGAGGGTCGCGACCTCATCGGCCAGGCCAAGACCGGCACCGGCAAGACCCTCGGCTTCGGCATCCCGCTGCTCCAGCGCGTCACTCCGGACAGTGCCAAGGGCGCGGCTCCGCAGGCCCTCGTCGTCGTCCCGACCCGCGAGCTGTGCGTGCAGGTCGCCGGAGACCTCGAGCAGGCGGGCTCGCACCGTGGCATCCGCGTGCTGTCCGTCTACGGCGGCCGCGCGTACGAACCGCAGATCGAGACCCTCGCCCGCGGCGTTGAGGTCGTCGTCGGCACTCCCGGCCGCCTCATCGACCTCGCGCAGCGCAAGGCCCTTGACCTGTCACGCGTGCGCGTCCTCGTCCTCGACGAGGCCGACGAGATGCTCGATATGGGCTTCCTCCCCGATGTGGAGCGCATCGTCGCCCTGCTGCCGGCCACGCGTCAGACCATGCTCTTCTCGGCCACGATGCCCGGGCAGATCGTCGCGCTCGCGCGCCGCTACATGACTCAGCCCACGCACATTCGGGCGAGCGATCCGGGTGACGACCGCGCCACCGTTGACGCGATTGAGCAGCACGTCTGGCGCGCACACCCACTCGACAAGGTCGAGCTCCTCGCCCGCGTCCTGCAGGCCGATGGCCGCGGGCTGGCGATGATCTTCACGCGCACCAAGCGCAAGGCGCAGAAGATCGCCGACGACCTCACCGAGCGTGGCTTTGCCGTCGCATCGGTTCATGGTGACCTCGGCCAGGGGGCCCGTGAGCAGGCGCTGCGGGCCTTCCGCAACGGCAAGGTGGACGTCCTCGTCGCCACCGACGTGGCCGCCCGTGGCATCGATGTCGACGGTGTCACCCACGTCGTCAACTACGAGTGCCCGGACGACGAGAAGACCTATCTGCACCGCATCGGTCGCACCGGCCGCGCGGGGGCCAGCGGCGTCGCCGTTACCTTCGTCGACTGGGAAGACGTCGCGCGCTGGCAGATGATCGACAAGATCCTCGGCCTGCCGTTCAAGGATCCGCTGGAGACCTACTCGACCTCCGACCACGTCTACACCGGCCTCGGCATCTCCAAGGACGTCACCGGTCGCCTCGCCAAGAGCCAGCGCACCCGCGAGGGCCTGCAGGCCGAGGAAATCGAAGACCTCGGTGAGACCGGCCGCAAGCCAAAGCCCCAGCAGCGCTCCGGCGATCGTGATCGTGGTCGGGCGCCGCGGCAGCGTCGCGGTGGCGGCAGCGGGGGCGAAGGCCGCAACGACTCAGCCAAGGCGTCCGAGGGCACCAGCGACAAGCCGCGCAACACGAATCGTCGGCGGCGGCGCACCAAGCGCGGCGGCAACGCCCAGTCCGCATCGGCGGAGTAGTCCTAGCGGGGCAGCGCTCCCCATTCGGCCAGGGCCTCGATGAGACCGGGTGATGTCGTCAGTATCGCCAGCTCATCGCGATCCACCCAGCGCGCGTCGTCGGCATCGTCCGCGGCACACGGTTCGCCGTTGGCCCGGAGTCGATAGTCGGCGATGACGTACGTCGATCCGTCGGGCGCCGAGCGCTCGACCATCCCGGCGAACCCGGCGATCGTCCCGGCCAGTCCGGTCTCCTCACGGAGTTCGCGTACGGCCGCCTGAGCCCATGACTCCCCTGGTTCGAGCCGGCCACCGGGGATCGACCAGGTGCCCTTCGCCGGTTCCTGACCGCGACGTACGATGAGAAGACGACCCGCATCATCGTGTGTGATCGCGCCCGCGCACGGCACCGCCCAGGACACCGGAGTGCCCGACGGTGGCGCGGTGCCCCACAGCACATCGAGACCGGCCGGCAGATCGGATCCGGGCGGCGATGGCCAGGTCGCGACCTGCAGGCGGAAGACGTGACGATCAGCCATGTCGATCGGTTCAAGGGCGACGTGGACCAGCGGCGCATCCGGCGTCGCATGCTCCCCGAGACGGTCCAGCAACTCCGTAATCTCGGCGCGCTGCTTCGGTGCGAGATACATCCACATGGCGGAGTGCCACAGCACGAGGGTCGTCCCCGTTTGGAGGCGAAGGCCACGTACATGGTCAACGGCATCGGACGCTGCAACATGCGCGGGGACCTCCGCGGCAGTGCTGAGGGCGCTGCGCAGACGCTCAAAGCGGTGCACCTGGTCCGGCCAGATGAACGACGTCAGATGTAGTCGACCGTCGGTCGTGTCGATGTCAACCGGCGCGAGGTCAACTCCGACGCGCTCGGTGATGTCAGGTAGTTCACCCCATCCCGGTTGTGCGTCCGGCACGATCCCCCGGCGTACCAACTCATCGGCGCGTAGCGACAACCCGGCCGACGTGCCAATCTCGTGCAGGCGCACCGGTAGGCCGAAGTCGCGCTCAATACGGCGCAGAACGGCGACCAGGCCTTCGGTGCGACCGACCTCATTGGTCTGCGGGAACCACTCCAGGCCGGCCGCAATCTGCGCGTTCTGCTCGGCAATCACATCGTCGAAGGCATGCAGGCACAGGTCGCGTGCGCGGTCGTCGGCGGGCGGCGTACCGCCAACGCTGGCGAAGAACAGGGCCAGTTCGGGGGCCTGGCGTTCAAGCACGAGGCGATGAATCGCGCCGAGGAAGCGCAGCGGCACCATGTCGCCGACCGCGGCATCGGCGTAGGGATCGAGCACATCGGCCAGTGGGCCGGGCGCGGTGACCGTGTCGGCCACGTGCTGGGCGAGGAGGGCGTAGGTCGGCGCATCGAGCCGCGCACACGAATCGGCCATGTCGGCGAAGAGCGGCGCCAGCCCGGGACGCTCCTCGCGGCTGATTCCCATGCGCACACGCTAGTGGGGGATGGTCAACCGAGCGCGACGCAACTGGCTCGACCGGACTTGGCGGAATCCCCCACTCCGGCGGGCAACCGGCGTAGCCTGCTCGACCATGGCCGTTGACACCGTGAATGCCGCGCCCTGGCGCCGACTGCTCTTCGCCCTGAACGCTCTCGTGGCGTGGTCCGGACTACTGCTGTCCTTCACCCTCACGGTGCTCGGCACCTACCCCAGCCAGAACACCGACCCGAACATGCTGGGCAATCCCGACCAGGGTGCCATCGGCCGGGTCCTGGACTTCTTCACGTACTTCACCATCTGGTCCAACATCATCGTCGCGGTCGTCATGACCATGCTCGCGCTCAATCCCACCCGCAATACCTTCTGGTTCCGCGTGGTGCGTCTCGATGCGCTGCTGATGATCACGGTCACCGGCATCATCTACAACGCCGTCCTCGCTGCGAGCGCCAAGAACCAGGGCCTCGAGGTCATCTCCAACTTCCTCGAGCA
>CAYGMM010000065.1:11466-12984 GCA_964351035.1 uncultured Actinomyces sp. | reverse complement strand
GAGGAGCCGGAGCAGGCCCTTGCGTTCGCGCAGGAGGCGAAGCGACTGGCTGGCCGTGTCTCGGTGGTCCGTGAGGCACTCGGTCTTGCCGCCTACGCCGCGGGAGATTACGCCGAGGCGCTGTCCGAGTTGCGCGCCGTACGCCGCCTGACGGGCAATTCCGACCATCTGCCGCTCATGGCTGACTGCGAGCGTGGACTCGGTCGGCCGCGCAAGGCGCTGGAATTGCTGGCCGAGGTGCCGGAGGAGCAACTGCCCGAAGCGTCGCGGGTTGAGGCACGCATCGTCGCTGCGGGCGCCCGTCGCGATCTCGGTCAGGCGGATGCGGCCCTGCTGCTGTTGCAGGTATCGGCGCTCAATGCGCGCCGAACCGAGCCGTGGTTGCCCCGTCTGCGTTACGCGTATGCCGACACACTCCTCGACCTCGGTCGCGTGGACGATGCGCGGACCTGGTTCAGTCGCGCTGCCGATGTCGATCTGGAGGAGCAGACCGACGCTGCCGAACGCGTGGCGGAGATCGATGGCGTGGTCTTCGGCGACGAGTGGACCGAGGACTCAGCGAGCGACTGAGGCCGCGTCACCCGAGGTCGACCCCGGGCCCTCGGTCTGGTCCAGCCAACGGCTGATCCCGGCGACGTTCGCCGCCGTTGACGACAATTGCTCCCAGGCCGCACGGCGCTCGTCGTACTCGGCATCCTCGGGGATCGCGAGGGGGGTGCGCTCACGCACCATCGCCACCGCGTGATCAAGGTCCATCTGCATTGAGCGCGCCTGGCGCACCATCTCGACCCACTCGCGCAGTACCGCCTCGGACCGGTCGAGCGCGGATTCGACCTCGATCACCGGCCCGTAGTGGCTGAACAGCAGGCGGGTGGGCGCCACGTCGCGCATGCGTCCCATTGAGGCGAGGGCGAGATCGAGGTCGAAGTCCGGCGGGGGAGTGGCCGGACGCAGCTCGTCGGACTCGGGCACATAGACGCCGGCGGCGTCGCCGGTGTAGAGGTCGCCGGTCGTTGGGTCGAGCAGTCCGAGGTGGTGCGAAGCATGACCGGGCGCGTGGAACGCCTCGAGTCGGCGTCCCCCGCCGAGGTCGATATTGCCGACGTCACCGAGGGCAACCACGCGTTCGGCCTCCGTGGGCTTCAGGTCCCCGAAGAGTTCATCCATGACGGCGCCGAAGACTCGGTGCGCACTGGCGACGAGTTTGGTGGGGTCGACCAAATGTCGCGCGCCGCGTTCGTGGACGACGACCTGAGCGTTCGGGAAGGCGGCCGCGATATCTCCCACGCCACCGGCATGGTCGAGGTGGATGTGGGTCACCACGACGGTGGCCAGGTCCGCGGGCCCGATGCCGAGTTGGGCGAGGGAGTCGACGACTGTCGGTGCCGACAGTGCCGTCCCCGTCTCCACCAGGCACGGACGGTCCGACCGGATCAGGTAGCCAGCGGTGATGCCGGCATGGCCGCCCATGAGCGTGTCAATCTCGAAGACCTCGCCACCAAGGTCAGTGATGCCATC
>CAYGMM010000065.1:0-11456 GCA_964351035.1 uncultured Actinomyces sp. | reverse complement strand
TTGTCGACAGCCACAGCCGTGGCGGTTTTGCCGAACGTCGTCCCCTCGCATCGTAGGGCGGTCGGTGCAAGCGGCACCGGCGGATGAAGGGAGAGTCATGGCGAAGAACGATCCACACAATGTGGTGAGCCTGGTTGGTCGCCTCGCGAAGGTGACCGAACGGGAACTGCCCAGTGGTGACGTCCTCGTGGCGTTTCGGCTCATCGTCGATCGGCCGTCGCATAGCCGCGGCCCCTCGGGTCGCGTGCGGGTCGACGCCATCGAGTGCTCGGCTTACCTCGCCGGAGTGCGCCGGCGAGTGCTCGGCCTCGAAGAGGGGACGACCGTTGAGGTGACCGGCAGCCTGCGTCGGCGATTTTGGCGCTCGGTCACCGGACCGATGTCGGTGATCGAGGTCGAGGCGCTCTCGCTGCGCCGCCTCCCGGAGGGCGCTGTGTCACGATAGGTGGATGCGCCCCTCCGGAGTCCCCGAAGGCGACACCTATGACTGGTTCCGGCGTGCCAGCGAGTTGCTCGAGCGTGGCGATGCCGGGGCTAGCCTCACCCTGATTGAGCGGGTGCTCGTCGAGGAGCCGGGGTCGCCGTCCGCCCTGGAGATTCGCGCGCGTGCGCTCTTCGATGGGGGCCATTTCGCCGAGGCCGCGGACGCCTTCGCGGTGTGCCTTGAGGTGCGCCCGGATGATGACTTCGCGCACTACGGCGCCGGTATGAGCCTGTGGCGCCTGCAACGTTTCCCCGAGTCCCGCGATCACCTCGCCATGGCGTGCGTCATGCGCCCCGATCGCGCCGACTACGCCCGCGCGCTCACCCAGGTGCGTGCCACCTTGGCCGCGCGCAAGGAGGCAGGACTTCCGCTGTCGGGTCCGGTCGAGCCGCCCCGCGCCAGGGATCTCAATGATCAAGCGCACACTGCCGGACGGGGCGGTGGCAAGTCCACGCCGCCGGATGAAAGCCCGCGCCCCATAACGGATTTCTGGTCCGATCCTCAGACAGGTGCCGACACGTGAACCCGCTGGCGCACGACTTCGACGTGGCCCTACTCGACCTCGACGGAGTCGTCTATATCGGCGACGACGCGGTGCCGGGTGCGGCCGAGGGTCTTGCGGCCGCGCGCGAACAGGGCATGACACTCACCTTCGTCACCAACAACGCATCGCGTCCACCAGAGGTGGTGGCAGCACACCTCACTGACCTGGGGGTGCGGGCGGAGCCACGGGAGGTCGTGACGTCCTCCCAGGCTGGAGCGTCGCTGCTGGCTCAGCGCCTCGACCCTGGGGGCGAGGTCCTCGCCGTCGGCGGACCGGGCGTGGCACTCGCCCTGGAAGCCGTCGGCCTGATGCCGCTCTCGACGGATCAGGCTGCCCGAACGACGCCGGCTGCGGTGCTGCAGGGATTCGGGCGAGAGGTGGACTGGGCCGACCTCGCGGCGGCCGCCGTCGCGGTATCGCAAGGCGCTTACTGGGTAGCGACGAATCCCGATGCCACGTTGCCCGTGCCGGGCGGGCGCGCCCCCGGCAATGGCGCCCTCGTGGGCGCCGTCGCTACGGCCGTCGGACGCGGCCCCGACGACATTGCCGGCAAGCCATACCCGGCCCTCATGCGGGCCTCGATCGAGCGCACGGGTGCCCTCCGACCCCTCGTCGTGGGCGACCGGCTCGACACCGATATCGCCGGCGCGCAGGCGGTTGCGGTGCCGAGCCTCCTCGTGCTCACCGGAGTGACCGATGTGCGTACCCTCCTTGCGGCCGACGAGGGGGAGCGACCGGACTTCCTCGGCGCCGACCTCGGTGCGCTGACGATGGCTCCGGCTCCCACCAGGGCGATGGGTGATGCCGGTCCCCGCAGCACGGACGGTGCATGGCGTTGCGGGGGCTCGTCGGCCCAGGTCCGTGACGGCCAACTCGTGGTCACGGTGGGCGATGGCGGATGGCTGCCGGCGCTGCAGTGCGCCTGTGCGGCAGCCTGGTCCGCGAGCGGGACCGTGGACGTGGAGGTGGCCGCCGACACCCTGGAGTCGGCGCGGCGCGGACTCCTCGGCTGACCGGCCACGCGGCAACGGCGTACGGTGGGGGCATGACCGTGCCACCGGAAAACGACCCCATGGCCAACGACCCCATGGCCACCGTGCGCCCCTACATCCAGCTCGCCTCCGGGCTGCTGGGTATGTCGGCCGCCAAGGCCGCCGAGTTCGCTCAGGGGATGTGGACGCAGGGCGGGGATGTCGTCGACGACGGTATGCAGGCCGCGACGGAGGCTGGCGGCCAAATCGCCGCGCTCCTGTCCCCGGATCAGATTCGGGCCATTGTTCGCGAGGAAGTCGACAAGGCCGCGCGTCGCCTCGGCTTTGCGCGGGACGATGAGGTCGCCAGCGTGCGCCGCGAAGTCACCCGTCTGGAGCAGCAGGTCGCCGAGTTGAGCGCAGCGCTGCACGAGGTTCAGTTAGAGCAAGACGAGGCACGCGCGGAGCGCGCTGCCAAGCAAGCGAAGAAGGCCAAGAAGGACGAGGGCAAGAAGTCCAAGAAGGCCCATGCCCACGATGGTGAGGACGACCACTCATGACCATGTCCTCGGAGGAGTCGGTCCAACAGGGACTGCCCATCTCGGTACCGGTCGAACCCACCGGCGACGCACGCGTCGATGCAGCACTCGAACGCCTCTTGGAACTCGATGAGTCCCCGGTCAGCGAGCACGTCGAGGTCTTTGCTGACATTCACACGCGACTGACCGCGGCGCTGGGCGACCGCGGCACTGAGGACGCCTCCTGACCCGACGGCGCCTCGACGCCGAACTCGTGCGCCGCGGCCTGGCGCGTTCGCGCGAACAGGCGCGATCACTGGTCGAGGCAGGCCGGGTGCGCGTGGCGGGCCACGTGGCGCGCAAGCCGGCCACGATGGTCGACGACGCGGCCGCCGTCCTCGTGGAAGAGGATGCGGACGATCCCGGCTATGCCTCGCGCGGTGCCTGGAAACTCGCCGGTGCGCTGGACCGTCTGGGTGGGCCGGTCATCGAGGGCCGCTCGTGCCTGGACGCTGGGGCGTCCACGGGGGGCTTTACCGATGTGCTGTTGCGCCGAGGCGCCGCTCGGGTCACCTGCGTCGACGTCGGCTACGGATTGCTTGATTGGCGCCTGCAGACCGACGATCGTGTCACCGTTCGCGACCGGACCAATGTGCGGCTGTTGCAGCCCGACGACCTGCCCTACACCCCGGACGTGATCGTGGCGGACCTGTCGTTCATTTCCCTCGAACTGGTGCTTCCGGCGCTGATGGCTTGCGCGGCTGACGATGCCGATCTCCTGCCGATGGTCAAGCCCCAGTTCGAAGTGGGGCGCGAGGCGGTGGGTTCCGGTGGTGTCGTCCGCGATCCCGCGCAGCGCGCCGAAGCGGTCCGTAGGATCGCGGCTACGGCGTACGGCATGGGATGGGGCACGCGGGGCGTGGCGGCGAGTCCGCTGCCCGGTCCGAGTGGCAATGTGGAGTTCTTCCTGTGGCTGCGCCGCGATGGTGACGAACCGGATCCGGAGCGGATCCGGCAGGTGGTGGAGGCCGGACATGATGTCTAGTGGGTCGGACGACCCGGCACGTCAGTCGGGCGGCGGCGAGGTGCTCGCACCGTCCGCACGCTCCGTCCTGCTCGTGGTGCACGCCGCCCGACCCGAGGTGCGCGGGCTCGCCGACGAGGTCACCCGAGAGTTGGAGAACGCCGGTATCGAGGTGCGCCTGTGCGCCGATGACCGCGTCCACCTCGGCCTCGACGACGCGTTGTTGGCGGACGTCATGTCCGACGCGGCGGTCGTCCCCGCCGACGAGGACGCGGCGAACGGCGTCGAACTGGTCGTGGTCCTCGGTGGGGACGGCACCATCCTTCGTGGTGCCGAGCGCGCCCGGCACGGTGATGTGCCGCTGCTCGGCGTCAATCTGGGCCACGTGGGGTTCCTTGCCGAAGCGGAGCGCGAGGCGGTCGATGACGTTGTCTCCGCCATCGTCAACCGTCAGTGGCACGTCGAGGAGCGCACTGCTCTCGATGTCACCGTCACGCACGGCGGTGCGGTCGTTCATCGCACCTGGGCCCTCAACGAGGTGAGCCTGGAGAAGGCCGCGCGCGAACGCATGGTGGATGTCCTCGTCGAAATCGATGGTCGACCGTTGTCGCGCTGGGGGTGCGATGGCGTCGTGTGTGCGACCCCCACGGGGTCCACCGCCTATGCCTTCTCCGCCGGTGGCCCGGTCGTGTGGCCCGAGGTCGCCGCACTCCTGGTGGTCCCGATCAGTGCGCACGCCCTGTTCGCCCGGCCACTCGTCGTGGCGCCGACGAGTGTCATCGCCCTGGAGCTTCCCGACTCAGGGTCTGCCGCGGTGATGTGGGCTGACGGCCGACGCTCCTTCGACCTGCCACCGTCGTGTCGCATCGAGGTACGTCGTGCCGATCAACCGGTGCGCCTGGCACGCCTCACCAGCGCACCCTTCACCGATCGTCTGGTGGCGAAATTCAACCTGCCCGTCGATGGGTGGCGGGGGCGACGGTGACTGCGAACGCCGAGACGGGATCGGGCGAACTGTCCCTGCGGTCGGTCGGCGTCATCGAGCCGGCCGAACTCGCCCTCGCCCCTGGCCTCACGGTCATCACCGGCGAGACGGGTGCGGGCAAGACCATGGTGCTCACGGGTTTGTCGCTCGTCCTCGGTGGACCTTCGGATGCGGGGTTGGTGCGCGAGGGTGCCGCCCAGGCCATCGTGGAGGGACGCTTCGCCGTCAGTGACGCGGACGCACTGGGCATCATCGACGAGGCAGGCGGCACCCTCGATGAAGATGGCACCCTTCTCATGTCGCGCACCGTTGCGTCGGGCGGCCGGTCCCGCGCACATCTTGGTGGTCGCACCGTGCCCGCCGCCCTGCTTGCCGAGGTCGGGGCCCACCTGGTGGCCGTCCACGGACAGGACGACCAACATCGCCTGCTGCGTCCGGCGGAGCAGCGCCGAGCCCTCGACCGCTTCGGGGGTGAGACGGTGGCGCACGCCCTGGCGAGGTATCGGGATGCGTTTGATCATCTCCGCGACGCGATCGCGCGGCGCGAGGACGTCGTCGCGCATGAGCGCGAGCGGGCGCGTGAGGCTGAGGAACTCTCCGCGGCGCTCGCCGAGGTCGACCGGGTGCGACCACAGCCGGGGGAGGAAGACCTGCTCCGCACCGAGTCCGCCCGCCTGGCACACCTCGAGGAGATCGTGCGTGAGACCACCGCGGCCCGCGATGCGATCGACCGTGCCGAACCCGCGGTGGTGGCGGCTCACCTCGCCCGGGCAGCGGAGCGCGACCACGATCTGGTCGAACTTCGCGAACGCGCCGATCGGGCGGCGACCGAATGGGCCGAACTCGCGGTCGATCTCTCCGGCTATCTCATCAACTTGTCCGCGGACCCGGGCCGGGCCGACGAGGTCGAACAGCGACGCGCGGCACTGGGCGATCTGCGGCGGCATCTGCAGCGCACCGGTGCATGGCCCGATCTGGTGGAGGACGCGGCGGCCTGGGGTGACTCGGCGCGCGAACGCCTGGCCGAACTCGGCGACGATGCGGCCCTCATATCGGCCCTGGACGAGCAGGTGCGCGCCCTGTCGGTCGAGGCAGCCAACCTTGCCGCCGTGTTGTCGGGCGACCGCCAGGCCGCGGCGGAACGGCTGGCCGGTGCCCTCACGGCCGAACTCGCGGCCCTGGCCATGCCCAATGCGCGGGTCGACGTCCAAGTACGCCCGCGGGAGGCGGGCAGCGGCGATCTCGATCTGGCTGTCGATGGAGCCCTTCGCGGGTTGGACCGCCACGGGGCCGACGTCGTGGAGTTCATGCTGGCAGCCCGGGAGGGCGCAGCCGCCCGCCCCTTGGCCAAGGCGGCCTCGGGGGGTGAACGCTCCCGGATCATGCTCGCCCTGGAGGTCACGCTCGCCGGTCTCGATCCGGTGCCGACCTTCATCTTCGACGAGGTCGATGCCGGCATCGGCGGCAAGGCCGCCGTCGAAGTGGGCCATCGCCTCGCCCTTCTTGCCCGAACCGCCCAGGTCGTCGTGGTGACGCACCTCGCCCAGGTGGCGGCGTTCGCCGACCGGCACGTCGTGGTGCGCCCGGGTGCGGTCACGGCGTCGAGCCTGGCCGTCGTGGAGGACGACGAGCGACTCACCGAGTTGGCGCGGATGTTGTCCGGGCTGGAGGAATCCGGCACGGCCGCGGCTCATGCGGCCGAACTCCTCGAGGTGGCTCGACAACGCTCCGCGGGTCGCAGCCGGCGTCCGGCCCGGCGACGCTGATAGCCTGACCATCCGTGGAGCAGCGACCTCAAACCCGACACCTCTTCGTCACCGGGGGCGTTGCCTCCTCGCTCGGCAAGGGCCTCACCGCCTCGAGCCTGGGCAATCTGCTGAAGGCCCGCGGCTTGCGCGTCACCATGCAAAAGCTCGATCCCTATCTCAACGTCGATCCCGGGACGATGAACCCGTTCCAGCACGGCGAAGTGTTCGTCACCGATGATGGCGCCGAGACCGACCTCGATATCGGCCACTATGAGCGCTTCCTCGATGACGACCTCCACGGATCCGCCAATGTGACGACCGGTCAGGTGTACTCGACCGTCATCGCGAAGGAACGTCGCGGTGAGTACCTCGGCGACACCGTCCAGGTCATCCCGCACATCACCGACGAGATCAAGCGCCGGATCCACGAGGCCTCCGAAGACGCCGACCTCTGCATCATCGAGGTCGGCGGCACGGTGGGTGACATCGAGTCGCTGCCCCTCCTCGAGGCGGTGCGACAGATTCGCCATGAGGTGGGTCGCGACAATGTCTTCTTCCTCCATGTTTCGCTCCTGCCGTACATCGGTCCGTCCGGTGAATTGAAGACCAAGCCGACGCAGCACTCGGTCGCCCAACTGCGCAATATCGGCATCCAGCCCGATGCGATCGTGCTGCGCGCTGACCGACCCGTTCCGGCCGGGATCAAGCGCAAGATCTCGCTGATGTGCGACGTCGACGAAGAGGCCGTGGTCGCCGCCGTCGATGCGCCGAGCATCTATGACATTCCGAAGGTCCTGCACTCGGAGGGCCTCGATGCCTACGTCGTGCGCCGACTCGGCCTGCCATTCCGCGACGTGGACTGGACACGGTGGAGCGACCTGCTGCGTCGAGTGCACCGCCCGGCGCACGAGGTCAATGTCGCCCTCGTCGGCAAGTACGTCGATCTGCCCGATGCTTACCTCTCGGTCACCGAAGCGCTGCGCGCGGGTGGCTTCGACCAGGACTGCCGCGTCAATCTGCACTGGGTGACGTCGGATGACTGCGCTACTCCGGAGGGTGCGGCGGAGCAACTTGCCGGCATGGATGCGGTCTGCGTCCCCGGCGGGTTCGGCGTTCGCGGCATCGAGGGCAAGCTGGGTGCGTTGCGCTACGCCCGCGAAAAGCTCATTCCCACCCTGGGGCTGTGCCTCGGTCTGCAGTGCATGGTCATCGAGTACGCGCGCGATGTCGCCGGACTCGAGGGTGCCAACAGTTTGGAGTTCGACGAGTCCACGCCGCATCCGGTTGTGAGCACGATGGCCGATCAGCGCGATGTCGTCTCCGGGGACCGCGACATGGGCGGCACCATGCGCCTGGGGCTGTACCCCGCCAAGTTGGCCGACGGCAGCGTCGTCCAGGCGACCTACGGCATGCCCTACATCGATGAGCGACACCGCCATCGCTACGAGGTCAACAACGCCTACCGACCCGCACTAGAAGAGGCCGGACTGGTCATCTCCGGGACGTCGCCGGATGGTCGCCTCGTCGAGTTCGTCGAACTCCCGGCGGACGTTCACCCCTACTACGTGGCCACGCAGGCGCACCCTGAGTTCCGGTCGCGTCCGACCCGGGCGCATCCGCTTTTCGCCGGTCTGGTGAAGGCCGCCATCGCTCGGCGGGCCCAGGTGGCGCAGGCGGCGCCCGCCGCATCATCGTGAGCGGCGAAGTCGGGTGACCGACGAGATCTGGCACGGCGCGGTCCGGGATGTCGCGCAACCGGCTCGTCTCCTCAATACCGAGGTTCGGTACCGCGGTCACGTGTGGTCCGTTCGCAGCGACCGAGTCGAGTTGCCCACCGGTCATGTCGTCGAGCGCGACGTGGTCGATCACACCGGCGCGGTCGGGGTAGTGGCACTCGACGACGACGATCGAGTGCTGATGATTCGCCAGTACCGCCAGCCGGTTGGCGGGTATCTCTTCGAGGTGCCCGCGGGGCTGCGCGACGTGGCCGGTGAACATCCGTGGCACACGGCCCGACGCGAACTGCTCGAGGAGGCCGGCTACACGGCGAACACCTGGCATGTGCTGGTGGACTTTTACAACTCACCGGGCGGCTCCGATGAGGCCTTTCGCTGTTACCTGGCCCGCGATCTCCATGAAGTTGACGGGGGTCGCCCGGCCACCGGTGAGGCCGAGGAGGCTCATCTGCCGCGGACCTGGGTGCCGCTCGATGAGGCGGTGGATCTCGTGCTGCGAGGTGACCTGCACAACCCGACCGTCGTGGCCGGAGTTCTTGCTGCCGCCGCGGCCCGCGGACGCGACTGGGCGACACTGCGGCCGGCGGACGAACCCATGTGGCAGTTGTCCGCTGCCGACGACACGGACTGAGTCTCGATGGCCGGTCAACCGTCGGTCGCGCAGGCCGCCCAGGACTACCTTGACCACCTCGCGGTCGAACGCGGTCTGTCCCGCAACACGGTGGCGGCGTACCGACGCGACGTGAACCGGTTCACCGACTGGTGTGCGGGTCGCGGTGTGACGCGGCTCGATGAGGTGACCGAGTCCGCTCTCGCCGACTTCGCGGTGAGCCTGGGGCGTGGTGATGACGCGCATGCGGCGTTGTCCGCCGGCTCGACGGCTCGCACGGTCGTGGCGGTGCGGGGTCTGTTCCGCTTTGCCTTGGCCGAGGGCGTCGTTGCCCAGGATCCGGGCCGTGACTGGAAGCCACCGGCGATCCCACAGCGACTGCCAAAGGCGATCCCTTACCCGGACGTCGTGGCGATCCTCGATGCTGCGGCAGCCGTGGATCCGCCCCTCGGTCCGCGCGATGCCGCGCTGGTCGAGGTGCTGTACGGCGTAGGGGCCCGCATCTCCGAGGCGTGCGGGCTCGATGTCGACGACGTCGACCTCGACGAGCGGGCGATCCTCCTGCGCGGCAAGGGCAGCCGGGAGCGCCGACTTCCCCTCGGTGCCAAGGCAGCCGAAGCCATAGACGCTTACCTGGTACGCGGTAGACCTGGGCTGGTGGCCCGGTCGACTCCGGCACTCTTCCTCAATACCCGTGGCGGTCGGTTGAGTCGCCAGAGTGCCTGGGCCGCGATCCAGGGGGCCGCGGGCCGTGCCCGCCTGGACGGGATCTCGCCGCACACCCTCCGTCACAGTTTTGCGACGCACCTCCTCGAAGGCGGGGCCGACGTCCGCGTCGTCCAAGAACTCCTCGGCCACGCCTCGGTCACCACCACCCAGATCTACACGAAGGTCACGGTGGATTCGCTCCGTGAGGTCTACGCCGCGAGCCATCCGCGAGCCCGGGAGTAGCGCCACGGCCCGGCCTTGCCACCGGATCCAGCGTCCGTCTGAGAGGATGCCGGGGACCAAGGAAGGGAGGGCGGAGCACCGTGGAGACGGACCCCAGCAACGGCGAGACCATCGAGTCGGAGGTCGCGCCTGCGGCGGTCGTGACGTCTGAGCTTGGCCCGACCGGCCGCCCGTATCCCGAGCTCCCCGAGCCCGCCCCGCTGAGCGAGCACGGCCCGGCCCGAGTCCTGGCGATGGTCAACCAGAAGGGCGGCGTCGGCAAGACCACCTCGACGGTCAATCTGGGGGCCGCTCTGGCCGAGTACGGACGGCGCGTCCTGCTCATCGACTTCGATCCGCAGGGGGCGCTCTCGGTGGCCCTCGGCGTCCCCGCACACGAGCTTGAGCGCACGGTCTACAACCTGCTCATGGATGACGGCTGTGCGATTGAGGACGTGACCGTGAGCACGGCCGTGCCCGGGCTGGACCTCGTCCCGAGCAACATCGACCTCTCGGCCGCGGAGGTGGCCCTGGTCAACGAAGTGGCCCGCGAACATGCACTGACTCGCGCCATCGCGCCGGTCCTCGACCGCTACGACTACATCATCATCGACTGCCAGCCGTCGCTGGGACTGCTCACCGTCAACGCCCTGACCGCGGCCAACGGTGTCCTCATCCCACTCGAGTGTGAGTACTTCGCCCTGCGAGGAGTCAAGCTCCTCACCGACACCGTGGCCAAGGTGCAGAGCCGGCTGAACCCGCGGCTCGAAGTCACCGGTGTCGTCGCCACGATGTACGACTCGCGCACCCTGCACACGCGTGAGGTGCTCGAGCGCGTCGTCGATGCGTTCGGCGACCTCGTCTTCCACACGGTCATCAGTAGGACGATCAAATTCCCCGACGCGACCGTCGCCGGCGAGCCCATCACGGTGTTCGCGCCGACCAGTCCCGCGGCCGACGCCTACCGGCAGTTGGCCCGCGAACTCATCAGCCGGTGACCGAGGTCGAGGCGCCCGAGGCGTCAGCGCAGGCCGTCGAGGCGCCCGAGTCGAGCACCGCAGGCTCGGCCTTCTCGGTGTCGCTGGACGGCTTTGAGGGTCCGTTCGATCTGCTCCTGCAGCTGATCTCCAAGCACAAGCTCGAGGTCACCGAGTTGGCCCTGCATGTGGTGACCGATGAGTTCATCGCGCATATCCGCGCCCAGGGATCGGAGTGGGACCTCGGCGAGGCCACCGAGTTCCTCGTGGTCGCGGCCACCCTGCTCGACTTGAAGGCGGCACGACTGCTGCCCAGCGGCGAGGTCGAGGATGAAGAAGACCTCGCGCTCCTCGAGGCCCGCGATCTGCTGTTCGCGCGACTGCTGCAATACCGCGCGTACAAGGAGGTGTCGGCTCTCTTCGCCGACCGGATGGCACACGCGGCTCGCCAGGTGCCACGCACCGTCGGTCTGGAGCCGCACTTCGCGCAGTTGCTCCCCGAGGTGATCTTGGGCCTCGGTCCGGAGGCTTTTGCCGCCCTGGCCGCTAAGGCGTTGACGCCCAAGGTCGATCCTGAGGTGGGGGTCTCGCACCTGCACGTGCCCTTGGTCAGCGTGCGTGAGCAGGCGGCGATCCTCGTCGGTCGACTACGGCGCATGCGCACCACGACGTTCCGAGCGCTCATCGCCGACTGCGACACCACGATGTTGGTCATCGGTCGGTTCCTTGCGCTGCTGGAGCTGTATCGCGATGCCGCCGTCGCCTTCGAGCAGGTGACTCCGCTTGGCGACCTCACGATTCGTTGGACCGGAACCGATGAGGGCGAGATCGACATCGACGACGAGTACGACGATCAGGATGAGTCGGACGCAGGAGCGGATGCCGCCTCGGAAGATGATCAGGACGAACACGACGAAGCCAAGGAGGAA
>CAYGMM010000064.1:5667-13059 GCA_964351035.1 uncultured Actinomyces sp. | reverse complement strand
CCCGCTTAGCGGGACAAATGGTCGACAGGGGCGCTTGGTGGGCGATTATCGACCATCTCTCCCGCCGCAGCAGCGGCCTTGGCGGGGAGCGACGTACGTCGGCTACTCGCTCTCGCTCTCGGCGAGCGCCTTGAGTCGGACAAGTGTCTTCAGGATCGCCTTCTGATTGTTGTCGTACGCGTTCATGAGGTTGAGCGCTGGCGGGAAGATCGCGGTTGATCCATCGAAGGTTTCGACCACCTCGGTCGTGCGATCGTCAATGGCGCGGAACTCATAGCGCCAGCGATGACGGCCTGCATGCCGCCAGGCGATGCGGGACGGCTCGTCGAACTCCTCGACGGTGTTCTTGATCTTGTAGGGCACACCGAGCTTCATCTCCATGCCGAACGTCGCACCCTTGGTCAGGCGATCCGGTGCGAACGTGTTGGCCTTGACTGTGCCCGATCCGTCGAACTCGCAGTGGCGCCTGGGGTCAGCGACGATGTCGAAGACCGTCTGGATAGGTGCGTTGATCACGATGCTGCCCGCTCGGCGGTACTTGTGTCCGGTGTCGACCAGGTCAGCTCGCTCGCTCATGACTCCACCGTAGGACGAAGCGACATGTACGGCATTCCGGGGATCCGGCAAGACGCCGATGACGCGCGCGAGTCGCCACGCTCGAGGCATCGCGCGGGAGAAAGGGTCGATAATCGCCCACGAAGCGCCTCTATCGACCGTTTCTCCCGCTTAGCGGGACAAACGGATGATGAAGTCGGCTTTGTCGCGGACGCCGCAGTCGGGGCAGCACCAGTCGGCTGGCACGAGCGACCAGGCGGTGCCCGCGGGGAATCCCTCGCGCTCATCCCCGAGTCGCTCGTCGTACCGATAGCCACACCCCGGACACTCGACGACCACCGGGTGATCGGGCAACGTCGAGACGGAGCGGTCCACCACCCGAACGTTCGTGGCGGCCAACTGCGCTGGATCGGGATAGCGGCGCAGCATCTTGGTACGCATATGCGGGGCGATGTTGGCGCGCGACATGTCTCCGTCGTAATGGGCGAGCACGCGTGGGTCCATGACGCGTCGCCACATCGGGGGCACGAGCGCGAGCAGGATCATGCCGGCGTAGCCCGTGGGCAGGACCGGTGCCTCGGACTCATCACGCAATGCCTGATACCGACGCGTGGGATTCGCATGGTGATCGCTGTGCCGCTGCAGGTGATAAAGCAACACATTGGTCGCGATGTTGTTGGAGTTCCAGCTGTGCCGTGGCTCGACCCGCTCGAACCTCTCTTTGCCCGGTACGCCGACGACCTCACGCAGCAAGCCGTAGTGCTCGAGGTAGTTGACCGCCTCCAGCAGGGTAAATCCGACGAACGCCTGGATGAGCAGATAGGGAATCACGCTGGGACCGAGCCAGACGATCACGACAGCCCACAGCAACACCGACATCGCGATCGCGTTGAGGACGTCGTTGCCGGGCCGGAACGGATGCTGGTTGCGCCGCGCATAGCGGCGCTTCTCCAGCCGCCATGCATTGCGCAGTGAACCGAAGACGGTCCGCGGCCAGAACCGATAGAACGACTCCCCCACGCGAGAACTCGCCGGGTCGTCGGGGGTCGCGACGCGCACATGGTGGCCGCGGTTGTGCTCGATGTAGAAGTGCCCGTAGAAGGTCTGGGCGAGCGCCACCTTCGACAACCACCGCTCGTGTGACTCCTTCTTGTGCCCGAGTTCGTGTGCGGTGTTGATCCCGAGCCCGCCGATGAACCCCACGGTCACCGCCAGACCGATGCGATCCACGGTCGACAGATCGGCCGTGACGAGGTACCAGAAGGCGAGCAGGAAGCCGGCGTACTGGATGGGAAGGAAGAGGTAGGTGAGCCAGCGGTAATACCGATCGGCCTCGAGCCGGGCGATCGCGGCGTCGGGTGGACTGGCCGCATCACGCCCCACGGTCCAGTCAATGAGCGGGACGATGCCCAAGATGACGATCGGACCCAGCCAGAGCCACACCGCCCAGCCGGTCCAGGCGTTCAAGCCCACGGCGGCGAAAGGAATCAGCGGCATGGCCACTCCGAGCAGCCACAGGTAGCGCTTGGGGTCGCGCCAAGCAACGTCAGCGATCGGCGTCTGCGGATCCACCGGCACCCCCTATCCCTGGTGCCTTCTAGATATACCGGAAGATCACCATGGCCGCGAGGATGGCGATGAGAAGGATGGTGATCCAGACGTCAACACCGATGCGCAACCAGCTCTGCACTCGTGCATGCATCCGGTCGGAGAGGTGGAAGGTGTTCTCCCAGAGGGTGACCCGCAGCAGGCTGGCGAAGACGGTCGTCGTGGTGACGGTGACCAGCAGGCACCAGGGGCACAGGGCCCCGATGACGAAGTAGGCCTCGTAGAACAGCCAGTAGGCGAAGACCAGTCCGATGAAGTAGACGCCCATCGCCAGGTTCATGAACCAGCGCGGGAAGCGCACACCGCCCAAACCCGCCACGGCAACGGTGATGACGACGGGCTCGGCGATGAGGCCGAGGAAGGCGTTGGGGAAGCCGAGAAGGTTTGCCTGCCAGGTCAGCGCCACCTTGGCGCAGGAGATCTTCTCGTTGATGTCACAGCTGAAGACCGCATTGGGATCCGCTGCCAGCGTGATGGCTTCCACGGACAGCACGAGGGCCGCGGTCAGACCGATCAGGCTGGAGATGAGCATCTCCAGGTAGGCGCCGCGGTGCTGAGCCCCCTTGGCCGTGGGGAGCGGTGGCACGTTGGTCACGGCCTCGGTTGACATCCATTTCTCCTTCGCCAGGACTACCCGACACTAGCGAAGTGGACGCACCGGCGCCTCGTGAGGTTCCCGTCGCCGGACGATCCAGCGGTAGGCCTCGAACCAGGCAATCGAGCTCAGGCCGGCGGCGATGGCGATCAGCCACTCCAGTGGCGTGAGGGACCCCAGTTGAAGGGCCTGCCGGACCGGCGGCACGGCGATGAGAAGCGCGAGCACCACGGTGACGAGGGCCAAGATGACCAGCAACGCGGGGTTGCTCCGGGTGAAGAGCGCACGCAGGGCCGACACATGCCTGGAGCGATTGGCCAGGATGAGTGCCACGTTGCCCGTGACCAGGGTCACGAACGTGATGGACCGCACGGACTCATCCGGCATGCCAGCGCGCATGGAGCCGACGTAGATCACCAGGACGATCGCAAGGAGGACGGCGCCCTGGGCAAGCGCGATGGTGAACTCGCGCACGCCGAACATCGGAGCAGTCGCCGAGCGTGGCTGCTCGTCCATGATCGTCGGACTAACCCTTTCGTTTTCGAATACGACCGTGCAGGCCGGATCGATGATCAACTCCAAGATGACGACCTCCACCGGGAGGAGGACGAGCGGCCAGTCGGCGACGAACACGGGAATCAGCGCGATGCCGTAGATGGGCACGTGCACACTGATGATGTACGTCAGAGCCTTGCGTAGATTGGCGAAAACCCCGCGCCCCTGCCGGACACTTCCGGCGATGGACGCAAAGTCGTCATCGACGACCACGAGGTCGGCCGCCTCTCGAGCAACATCGGTGCCCCGGCCACCCATCGCGATGCCGATGTCGCTCGCGCGCAGAGCCGGTGCGTCGTTGACGCCGTCGCCCGTCATGCCCACGACTTCACCATCTGCCTGCAAAGCGCGAACCAGAGCGAGTTTGCGCTCGGGCACCATGCGCGCAAAGACGCTCACGCGTCGCGCAGCCTCGGCCAACTCAGCCTCGTCCATGCGCTCGAGATCCGACCCCGTCAAGCACCCCTGCTCGGTCGGGATCCCGATCTCACGAGCGATGGCCATGGCCGTGCCCGGGTAGTCACCGGTAATCATCACCGTACGAATCCCAGCCCCAGCACAGGTCGCGACCGCGGCCGGTACGCCGTCGCGCACGGGATCGCGCAGGCCCGCAAGACCGAGCATCCGCAGGTCCAGATCCCGCTGCTCGCTCGGCAGCTCTCGCGGGTCAACGAGAGCTACCGCGACGCCGAGAATACGAAGGCCATCGGCACTTGCTGACTCAATCGCACGCTCGAAGGCGGCTCGCGCACCTGCCGAAACCTCGGCCGACTGCATGACGGTCTCCGGCGCGCCCTTCATCGCCGCGAGGGCTCGACCATCAGGAAGGAGCCACACCTGTGTGACCGAAAGCTGTTCCGGCGTCAGCGGATACTCCCGGATCAACTCGCCGACACCGTCGCGCCAGCCGGGCGCATTCTCATCGGCAAGGCGCACAAAGGCGCGGTCCATGGGATCGACGACGGTGACGGGACAGGCCAACGCCCCAACCCGTACCAACTCCATGGCGTCGTCGCCCACCCCATCACTGACGAGCGTTCGATCGAGACCCTTCTTCTCGTCGCCCGCCACGACGAGGTCCCAGACCGTCATCTCATTGCTGGTGAGGGTGCCGGTCTTGTCGACGCACAGCACGGTCACCGATCCGAGACTCTCAATCGCGGGTGGGTTGCGTGCGAGTACCCTTCGCCGGGCCATCCGCCAGGCGCCCAGCGCGAGGAAGACACTGAAGACGACCGGGAACTCCTCGGGGATGACCGCCATGGCCGTGGTGATACCGGCCAACGCGCCCTGCAACCAATCGCCTCGGGTCCACCCGTAGATCACGACGACGAGTACGGCGGTGGTGAACGCCACGGAAGCGAAGATGACCACGAGCCGGTCAAACTCCCGCTGTAGTCGGGTCCGCGAGACGTCCTGCTCACTGAGCACGTGTCCGATGCGGCCGAACTCGCTGTTGCCGCCGGTATGAACCGCGACCACCTCAGCGTGCCCACCAACGACGAGGGTCCCGGAAAAAACCCACGGCGTGTCATCGCCGCCGGGGGCGCCCACCTCCAACGGCCCCGATGGGTCCGCGCACTTCGTCACGGGGACCGACTCTCCCGTGAGCGTGGATTCATCGACGCGTAGGTTGGTGGCACCCACAGCAACCCCGTCGGCAGGAACTCGATCACCCTCGGCGAGGATCACCAGATCGCCGGGTACGACGTCCCGACCCGGAATGCGCACCTCGACACCGTCGCGCACCACCAAAGCCCGGGGCGCGCTCAGGTCTCGCAAAGCCGCAAGCGCGTTTTCGGTCTTGTGCTGCTGGTAGAGCGAGATCAGTACGACGAAAAGGACCGACGCCATGAGGATCGCCGAGTCGATGGGTTCGGCGAGCAAGAAGCTCACTCCCGCCGCGGCGAGCAGCAGCAGGATCATGGGCTCGCGGAGCACCGACCACACCTGGCGGAGCAGGCTCGGCCGTCGCTGCGCGGGCAGTTCGTTGCGCCCCACCTCAGCGATGCGGCGTTCAGCCTGTGCTGCGGTGAGTCCGCGCGCGGCGACAAGGGGCTGCATGATCGCCCCCTTCCACCGCTGACTGCCACTCCCCAGCGGGTTTCCCTTCCACGGTAACCAGGCCAACCACCCGCAGCGAGGGACGAACGGCCGTGCTGGGCGAGCCGGGAGTCCCGCGAGCCTCGCGGGTGCGCTTGGATACCCCTGTGACCGATCTGTCCCCCGAAGTGCCGGAGGTCCCGCCGGCCCCGTACGCCGATGCCCTGCATCGCAATGCTGCTGGGCCGTGGGTTCGGCTCGGCGTTCCCGGTCACCAGGACCAGCCGGATCGCCATCAGGCCCTGGCGAGCCTGGCCGGCCCCGAGCTCATGGCCATGGACATCCCGATGTTCACCGAGGGCGTCGACCTGCCCCTGCCCGGATCCAGCGAGCCCAGCCCGCTCGATGAGGCTATGCGCTTGGCCGCGGAGGCCTGGGGCGCCCGGCGCACGTGGTTCCTCACCCACGGTGCCTCGCAAGGCAATCACGTCGCGTCCCTCGCACTGCGCAATATCGGTGGTTCGGCGGTTGTACAGCGCTCGGTGCACACCTCCGTGATCGACGGGGCGATCCTGGCCGGGTTGCGCCTGGAGTTCGTGCAACCGACCGTGGACCCGCACCTCGGCATCGCGCACGGCGTCACCGCCGACGCTCTCGAGGAGCAGTTGGCGGCGAATCCGGATGCGATTGCGGCCTACGTCGTGACGCCGTCGTATTTCGGTGCGGTCGCTGACGTGCCAGCCTTGGTCGCGGTGGCACACCGCCACGGCGTACCTCTGGTGGTGGACGAAGCCTGGGGCAGCCACTTCGGCTTCCACCCGGAGTTGCCGGAGACCGCCGTCCGACTCGGCGCCGACCTCGTCATCTCCAGCACTCACAAGTTGGGGGGCTCGCTGACACAGTCCGCCATGCTGCATCTCGGCAACACCGAGTACGCCGACACGTTGGAGCCACTCATCGTGCGCGCGATGAACACCGTGGCAACAACGAGTCCCTCAGCGTTGCTCTTTGCCTCCCTCGACCTCGCCCGTCGCGACTTGCAGTTGCAGGGAGTGCGTGGAATTGGCGAGTCAATCGCGGACGTCGAACGCCTACGCGAGGTCCTCAACGCCCACGGTCGCTACGCCGACCCCGACCCGTCGATCCACGCCGCCCCCGACGTCATTGCCCTTGATCCGCTCAGGTTTGTCGTCGACACACGATCCGGCGGCGTCCCCGGATACACAGCCCGCCGCCTCCTCGAGGAGCGCAATCACATCCATATCGAGATGGCCACCGACTCGTGCATCGTGGGACTCGTCGGCGCCGGCAGTCGACTCGATGTCGACTATGTCGCTGACGCGCTGCATGCGCTGCCCGAGAGCGATCTGGCTGACCACCCCCCGATCCATCTGCCCCCGAACGGTGACCGCGCGATGGATCTGCGGGAGGCCTACTTCAGTCCGACCGAGATCGTGCCCGCGAGCGAAGCGGCCGGTCGGGTGTCCGCCGATTCCCTCGCCGCCTACCCACCGGGAGTGGCCAACGTCCTGCCCGGTGAGGTGATCACCCCGACGGTGGTGGAGTTCCTGCGTCAGACGGCAGCATCGCCGTACGGCTGGGTTCGCGGCAGCCTCGATCCGCACCTCACCCGCTTCCGCGTCATCGCTCGCTAGCGACAGCAAAGGAGAAGGGCCCGTCAGCCGGTGGCTGCGGGCCCTTCCATCGCCTCGGGTGTTGCTGGCGTCCTACACATAACGCGAGAAGATCGCGTCGATCTCTTCACGCTCGGCCGGGGTCATCGCACGGTCGCGCTCACGGTCCCACAGCTGGTGCAGGCTCAGGTTCTCGTCTCGGTTCTTCCTGCGTCCGAACATCGTCGTACCTCCATGGTGATCGGGCCTGGTGGGCCCGGGTCCGCCACCTGGCGTGTGTTGCCAGGCCTTGGACTTACCCGTTCACCCCCGGGTGTGGGGGCCATGTAAACGATGTCATGAATGTCGCAGGTTTGTCGCAACGGGGGTCTGAGAAGGTGGCGCACATCACGCGTGGCGGTC
>CAYGMM010000064.1:0-5567 GCA_964351035.1 uncultured Actinomyces sp. | reverse complement strand
TCAGCGCTTCTTGAACAGCGCTGAGCCCTGCTTCCACTCGTTCCACTTGTAGTTCCAGTAGCCGGCGAGGTAGTCGTCGGTGCCGATCTTGACCTTCGAGCCGTTGTATTCGGCCACATCACCGAACTTGGTGTTGCGGAAGATCCACTGCATGTCGCTCACCGTCATGTTGGTGCAACCGTGCGAAGTGTTGGCGTAACCAATGCTGTAGTTCCAGGGCGCATCGTGGATGTATTCACCGTTGTCGTTAACGCGAATCGCCCAGTTGACCGTCACATCCCAGCCCTCTTCAGGGTCCGGGTTATACAAACGCTTGTCCGGGATGTGAGCGGTGAGGATCTTCGTGCCCGCCTCAGTCTCCCAGCCAGACATGCCGCCGGAGATCGAGAAGGTGCGGGTCGTTTCGCCGTTGAGCGTGTACTTCATCGTGTGCTTGCGCAGGTTCACGCGCAGGACAACCTGGTCGCCGATGCCGAACTTCGACGTCACCTTCGGACCCCAGTAGCCCTCGGCGCCTTCGACGGATGTCAGGTTGGCGTCCAGGCGCACTGTCGCGTTGCCAGGCCAGTAGTTGCGCGGACGGAAGACCGCCTTGGAGGTGCCTCCCTCATCGATCCAGAACCAGCCGGCCTCGCCGAAGTCCTTGTCAGAGGTGACCTTGAGCTGGCGCTCGACAGCCGCCTTGTCCGTGATGCGGATTCCAAAAGTGACGACCAGCGGGACGCCGGCGCCGAGGTTGTCATCCTTGGGCCAGACACTGACTGAGAAGGACTTTTCCGCCTTCTGGGTGAAGAAGTTCAACTTCGACACCGCATTGCCCTGCACGTCATAGACCGTGACGAAAAGTCGGCTCGACGGTGGCAGTGCATCGGTCGTGAACATGCGGGACTTGTTGGTCTCCAGGACCTCGATCTCGCGGTCGGGGTTCTTCTTGTCGGTCACCGTGACGTAGCCACCAGACGGTACGTTGCGAATCTTCAAGGCATCGCCGGGCTTGACCTTGGCGCCCTTCTTGACCGCCTCGCCGGCAATCTCGTAGCGCACCGGCTTGTCCGGCGTCGTCGGTGCGGCCGTCGGCATACGGAACGCGAGTCGCTTGGACTTGTAGCCCGGACCGGACTCGGTCAGCGGCCGGATCCAGATCTCGTACGGCGCACCGCTGACCAGGTCGTTGATGATGACCGGACCGTCGGGTGCGGCGGGATCGACATCGATCCACGGGCCGCGAATGCTGAAGGCGTACTGGTAGTTCGTGATCGGCTCGACACTGTCGGCCTGGGTAAACGAGACAACGGCGGTGGTGTCGTCCAGTTCAACGGCGAGGTTCTGCGGTGCCGGGGCGCGCTCCACGACCGGAGGGTCAGTGGGGTCGGCAGGCGGATCAGTGGGGTCTGCCGGCGGGTCGGTGGGATCGGAGGGCGGATCAGTGGGGTCGGCCGGCGGATCCGCAGGGGGGTCGGTCGGGTCAGCAGACGGGACAACGGAGGCTGCAGGAGCCGGGACGGTATCCGAAGCAAGCGCCGCTGATTGGGCAAGTCCGGCGGACAAGACGACCGCCAGCGAAGCAGCCGCTAGGCGAACGAGGGGACGCAACCGAACCTCCACAGATTGACCGCGGCAGTTACCGCATCACGTCATTATGCGGAGTCGAGGGCCTCTCGCGCCACATTGGCCCCTCGTACGTTCGGACAGGATCGAAACGACACGTGTGAGCGTCGTCACATTGGCGGCTCAGGAGGTCGCGGAATCTCGCAGGAGACGCCGCAGGATCTTGCCGGAGGCGGACTTGGGGATCGCCTCGGCAAACTCCACGTCATGGATCACCTTGTACGTGGCCACGTGCCCGCGAGTGAACTCGGTGATGTCGGCCTCCGTGACCTCCTGACCGGGCTTGAGGACGACGAAGGCCTTCGGGATCTCCCCCGCCTCCTCATCCGGTACGCCGATGACCGCCGCATCCGCGACCGCCGGATGCGTCAGCAGGAGGGCCTCAAGTTCGGCCGGAGCAATCTGGAACCCCTTGAACTTGATCAGTTCCTTGACCCGGTCGACGATCGTGAGGTGACCGTCGGCGTCGATGACACCCACGTCGCCGGTGTGCAGCCATCCGTCCGGATCAATCGTGATCGCGGTGGCCTCGGGATTGTTGAGGTACCCGGCCATCACCATCGGCCCGCGCACCCACAGTTCGCCCTCTCCCCCGACCGGCTGATCCTCACCGGTCTCCGGGCTCACGATCCGGCACTCGGCGTTCGGGACGGTGACGCCACAGGTACCCGGCTTGAAGCCACCGATCGGCGTGAGGTGCGACACCGGGCTCATCTCGGTCATGCCGTAGCCCTGCACCACCTCGCAGCCGATGCGCTCCCCCGCTTCGACGGCGAGCTCGGCGCTGAGCGGGGCGGCGCCGGAGAACACCTGTCGCAGACTCGACAGGTCGTACTCATCGACAAGCGGATGCTTGGCGAAGGCCAGGACGATCGGGGGCACCGCGAAGAATCGCGTGACCTTGCGATCCTGAATGATCTCGAGCACCTGCTGGAGGTCGAACCGCGGCACGGTGATGATCGTCGACCCGGCGGCGAGCAGGCCGTTCATGAGGACCTGCATGCCGTAGATATGGAAGAACGGCAGCACCGCCAGGGCGATCTCACCGTCCTCGACCTCGAGTCCACCCTCGATCTGGCACAGGTTGGCCACGAGATTGCGGTGCGTGAGCATGACCCCCTTGGGCAGCCCCGTCGTGCCGGACGAATACGGCAGGACGACGATCTGGCTCCGCGTGTCCACCGGCACCTGGTTAATCGGCTCACCGAGTAGGTCGGTGAACGGCACCGTCCCCGCAGGGGCGTCACCGAGGACGACAATGTCCGCGACATCGGTGCCCTCGGCGGCCTCCTTGGCCGTGTCGACGAACATGCCGATCGTCACGAGCAACTTCGACGCCGAGTCCTGAAGTTGGAAGCGCACCTCCTCCGCCGTGTACGTCGGATTGACAGTGGAGACCGCGACACCGGCAACGGCCGCACCGTGAAAGACCACGGCGTACTCGGGGATGTTCGGTGCCATCAGCGCGATCGTGTCGCCGGGGCCGAGCCCACGCGCGGCAAGCCCACCGGCGAAGGACGCGATCATCCCGGCAAGTTGTCCGTAGGTGTAGGACCGACCCGTCGGACCGTCGACGAGCGCCACCACGTCCGGGGATTCGGCCGCGCGCCGCAAGACATACTCGGTCACCGGGACGTCGGGGATATCAACGGCCGGCAGCGGACTCGTGTGGATGATCATGGCGCTCCTAGAGGTGGATACCGCGGGTGAGAGCACCGTCCACGACCAGGTTCGTGCCGGTGGTGAAGCTCGAGATGGGTGAGGCGAGGAAGACCACGGCCGCGGCCATCTCCTCCGGTGTGCCCATGCGCCCCGTGGGATTGAGACCGAGGGCGGTGGCGAAGAGATCGGGGTTGCCGTGCTTGATCGACTCCCACACGCCACCTTCAAAGTAGGTGTTGCCCGGGGAGACGGTGTTGGCCCGAATCCCCTTCTCTGCCAATTGGAAGGCCAGCCCCTGGGTGTAGGCGACGAGTGCCGTCTTCACCGTGCCGTACGGCCCGGCGGCGAAGTCCACCTCGCGGGCGCTGACGCTCGAGACCGTGACGATGGAGGCACTCGAACTCTTCTCCAGGTAGGGCATGGCCGCCTTGACCAGCCGAACGGTACCGAGCAGATCGACGTTGATCGACGTCTCCCAGTTCTCATCGGTGTCCGGGATCGCCAGCGCGCTGACATTGCTCACCACGATGTCGATGCCGCCCATGCGCTCAGCGCTCGCATCCACCCACGCCGACAGGGCGACACCATCACCGACGTCGACCGTCGAGCCGTGCACGTGCGCACCACGGCCGGCGAGCGCCTGAGCCGTCTCCTGCACCGCCTCGGAGCTGCGCGCGCAGAAGCTGACGTCGACGCCCTCGTCAAGGAAGGTCTCGACGATCGCGCGACCGATACCGCGGGTGCCTCCGGTGACGATCGCCTTGAGCCCCTGTGCCTTCAGATCCATCGAACCTCCTAGATGAGACCCGTCGCGCGCGCGCGAAGGTCAGCGTGAATTCCGTCGTACGCCGAAGCGGCGGGCAGTAGCGCCTTGGGCACCTTGACGACGACGCTGTAGTTGGCGTCGACGACGTTGGCGATCGGCACGATCGAGGTCTGTGACAGCAATTGGTAGGCGTCCATCGCGTGCAAGCCGAAGAGATCCTGCAACCAGCGCACCATCTCGACGTTGCCGACCCGCCAAGAGTCTTCCAGCGGTCGAGTGGATCCAACCGCCATCCAATGGGTGTCGCTCTCGAAGCGCGGCCACGCCGGTGCCTGACCCTTGATGAGGTCGACGATGACCGTCGAGTTCATCGCGCCCTCGACCGCCGTGCCACACGCCTCACCCTCGCCCTGCCGATAGTGGCCGTCCCCGAGGGAGAACAGCGCACCCTCGACGTTCACTCCGAGGTACACCGTCGTGCCGGCCTTGACCTCCGGGGAGTCCATGTTGCCGCCGAACCGCTCGGGCACGAGCGATGTGCGCACCTCGCCAGCGGCCGGCGCGACACCCACCGTGCCCAGCATGGGCTCGACCGGGAGGTCGACGCTGAAGTCGCCGAACCGTCCATCGAAGGTGACGGTGTTGCGTGCGCGATCGAGGTGGTAGATCCAGGTCGTGTCCGGCAGGGCTTCCTGCAGCATCGCGGTGGCCCCGGTCGACGTCAGGCCACCGAAGAAGGGGATGGCCGCGGAGGCACCAAAGTCGCGCGCTGGCTCGAGATCGACGATGTGAATGGCGAGCGTGTCACCCGGCTCGGCACCCTCGACGTAGAAGGGACCGGTCTGCGGATTGACGAACCGCAGATCGACCTTCTCGCTCGACAGATCCGACGTGGATCTCAGGGCGAAGTTGAACGCGTCCTCCGACCACAGTCGCAGCGCCGTTCCGGGCTTGATGCGCATGACGGGAGCGACGCCGCCGAAGGTGTAGGCGTACTCATCTCGGGTTGGCGTGTATTCGATGATGTCCACCACGCGGCGAACATAGCGCCGGTTGACCGACTCCGCAGCCGGTATCGCTAGTCACGCAGGCGGATGCAGTCGGACCCGAGTTCGGCGACGCTCGTGCGACCGAGCAACTGCATCGTCGTCGTGATCTCCTCGCTCAGCAGATCCGCCACGCGTTGCACGCCGCGCTCCCCACCGGCCATGAGCCCGTAGAGGTACGCCCGACCGATGGCGACGGCGGTGGCACCCCGGCAGATGGCCGCGACCACATCCGCCCCGGAGAGCACGCCGCCGTCCAGGAAGATGTCGACGTCGTCGCCGAGCGCCTCGCGTACCCGTGGCAACACCTCGAAGGGCAGCGGTGCGCGTTCCAACTGCCGACCACCGTGCGTCGAGAGGATCACCGCGTCCGCACCGTGCTGATGCACGCGGACGGCATCATCAACCGTCTGGATGCCCTTGACCACGAGCCGACCCGGCCACACCGATCGCAACCAGTCCAGGTCATCCATCGTGATCGCCGG
>CAYGMM010000063.1:0-13209 GCA_964351035.1 uncultured Actinomyces sp. | reverse complement strand
GACCTGCACGACCCAGACCTGCACGACCTGAACCGATGGGAGGCGTCATGAGACCCACCACCCCCTGTGCCGATCTGCTCGCCGCCGCCCAGCGCGGATTGGCTGAAGCTGCTATCGCCGAGACCGCGGGAGATCGCTACGCCCGTGCGCACCTGTCCGCACTGCGTTCGGCTGCTGCGGTGTTGGCGGCGCGCGCTCAGCCGAGCAAGGGTCGTGCACGACTGCGCAGTGTGTGGTCGGTGCTGGCCACCGTCGCCCCGGAGTTGGGGGAGTGGGCCGACTTCTTCGCGGCCAGTGCGACCAAGCGTGCGGCTGCCGAGGCTGGTCTGCCCGTCGTCTCCCAACGTGAGGCCGATGACCTCATGCGCGATGCCGAGATCTTCCACGACCAGGTGTGCGCACTGCTGCACATCGACCGGCAGCAGGCCCTGCCGGCGACGGGGTGAGGCGCGTGCCGTGGAGTTCGCCCACCTCCACGTGGCGTCGGCGTATTCGCTGCGCCACGGTGCCTCGATGCCGTCCGAACTCGCCGCGCATGCGGCCGAGCACGGTCAATCGCTGCTTGCGCTTACCGATCGCGATGGTGTCTACGGCGCGGTGCGTTTCGTTCAGGCCTGTGCGGCACACGGCATTACACCCGTGCTCGGTGTCGACCTAGCCCTCGACCTTCCACACGTCGGTGACGCTCGACCGCCCCTGCCTCCGGCGGCCGGAGTTAGCCCGACCCGGGGCGGCGCGTGGGTGGACCCCCGCCATCCACGCGCCGTCCTGCTCGCCCGTGACCGGCGCGGGTGGGCATCGCTATGCCATCTCATCAGCGCGGTTCATGCGACACGGGCGACCAAGGGCGGTCACGCCGATGCCCGCGGTGTCGCCGCCACGATGGAGCAGATCGCCGCGCACTCCGACGGCCTCATCGCGATGCTTGGCCCGCACTCACCGCTCCTCGAAGCACTCGCCGTGCAGCGACCGGATCTCGCCGACTCACTCGTTGCGCCCTGGCGCGAGATCTTCGGTGATGCCCTGCGCATCGAGATCGTCAGTCATCGCGCTCAGCGCGGCACCCTGTCCACCATCACCGCTGCTCGTGCGCTCGGCTGGGCGCGCGAACGCGGCATCACCCCTGTCCTTGCCCATGCCGTCCGTTACGCCACCCCGCGTCAGGCCCGCGTGGTCGACGTCTTGGACTCCGCCCGCCGACTCGTGCCCCTGGATGAGCGACACCGGGATCGGCCCAATGCCCAGGGTTTCCTCGCCCCCACTCCCTTCATGGCTGAGATCGCCGACGAGATCGTCCGTGCGGCAGGTATGGGGCGGCGTACCGCACGCGATCTCCTCGCCGCGGCTGTCGAGACCGCGCAGGAGTGTGCGCTCACTCCCGCCGACCTCGGCATCGGCGAGATCGCCGTCCCCGAATTGAGTGTTGTCGCCCCCTCCACCACCATCGCGAGCACGCACTCCCGTGCGGCACATCGCGGAAATCCTGCGCGGGAGCGCACACTCGGCGAAGAGGAGAAGGCGGCCGATGCGCTCCTGCGGGCACGCTGCGAGCAGGCCCTCGATCGCTACCGCGGCGCCGAGCGCATCGCGGCCCGCCACCGCCTTGAATCCGAGCTCCACACCATCGCCATCTTGCGGTTCGCCACCTACTTCCTGACCGTCGCCGAGGTCGTCGACCGGACCCGCGGCCTCGGCATCCGCGTGGCCGCGCGTGGATCGGGTGCGGGCAGCCTGGTCAACCACCTGCTTGGCATCTCCGGCATCGATCCGATGCGCTACGGCCTGCTCATGGAACGCTTCTGCACCCCGCTACGTCGGCAACTACCCGACATCGACATCGACGTTGAGTCTGCACGACGACTCGAGGTCTACGACGCGATCTTCGAACGCTTTGGCGCTGACCGCGTCGCCACCGTGTCGATGATGGAGACCTACCGCGTGCGCCACGCCATCCGCGATGTCGGCGCCGCCCTCGCCCTGCCGCCCGGTGAGGTCGACACCCTCGCCAAGGCCTTCCCGCATATTCGCGCACGCGATGCCCGCAACGCCCTGCGTGACCTGCCTGAACTCCGCACCTCCGGCCTCGGTCGCATGACCGAGCGCGGTGAGCTCGACCATTTCTGGGAGCTCGTCGAAGGCCTCGATGGGCTGCCCCGCCATGTCGCCATGCATCCGTGCGGTGTTCTGCTCTCCGACACCAGCCTGCTCGACCGCACCCCGGTCGAGCCCAGCGGCCAGGGCTACCCGATGAGTCAGTTCGACAAGGACGACGTTGAGACCCTCGGTCTGCTCAAACTCGATGTCCTCGGCGTGCGTATGCAGTCCGCTCTCGCCCATGCCGTCGCCGAGGTCGAGCGGGTCGACCACAAACAGGTCGCACTCGATGCGGTCCCACTCGATGACCCGCGCACCTATGCGCTCATCTCCTCCGCGCACACCCTCGGCTGTTTCCAGATCGAGTCACCCGGTCAACGTGAACTCGTCGGCAAGTTCGCGCCGAGCACCTTCGACGACATCATCATCGATATCTCCCTCTTCCGACCTGGACCGGTGAAGTCCGACATGGTCACGCCCTTCCTCAAAGCGCGACAGGGCTGGGCCGATCCGATGTATGTCCATGACGATCTGCGGCCGATCCTCGCTGAGACGCAAGGAGTCGTCGTCTTCCATGAACAGGTGCTGCGCATCGTCGTGACGATGACCGGCTGCTCCCTCGCCGAAGCTGACGAGACCCGACGCGCGATGGGGTCACCGGAGGGGCAGGACGACGTACGCGCCTGGTTCTATCCCGCAGCCATCGCCCACGGTTATGACCTCGCGACCGTCGAGAAGGTGTGGGAGGTGCTGCGCGCGTTCGCCTCCTTCGGTTTCTGCAAAGCCCATGCGGCGGCGTTCGCTCTGCCGACCTATCAATCGGCATGGTTTAAGGCCCACCATCCGGCGGCCTTCCTCGCCGGGGTGCTCACCCACGACCCGGGCATGTATCCCAAGCGGCTCATCCTCGACGACGCCCGCAATCTCGGCATCGCGATCCTGCCGCTCGACGTCAACCGGTCCGGTACGACGTACACCATCGAACGCGTCCTGCCCGGCGACGAACCACCCCCGTCGATCCTCGGCGCTCCCTCGCGTTCGGCGCCCCCACCGGAGTTGCCCGACGGGCGCGACTACGGCATTCGGCTCTCCCTCGCTGACGTCAAGGGCATGAGCGAGGCCGAGATGGAGCGCATCGTCACGCGCCGGCCCTACTCCTCGCTGTCGGACTTCTGGCATCGCGCAGCGGTGAGCCAACCGATCGCCGAGCGACTCGTCCTCGCCGGGGGATTCGACTCGCTGTACTCCATCGATACCGCGTACGCCGTCGAAGCCGGCCCACATCTGCGGCGCCGCAGCCGGGTGACCAGGCGCGACCTGCTCCTGCAGGTGGCCGACCTCGCCCGCGGCGGCCCGAGACGCGCGAAGACCGAGAGCCACGTCGAGCAACTCAGCTTCGATTCCCTGCAGGTCGACACCCCGCCACCGGTCACCGGGCTACCCGAGATGGGTCCGGCCGATCGGGTCCGTGCCGAGTTGGAGATCCTCGGCCTTGACGTCAGCCACCATGTCGTCGACTTCTATGCGCCCATGCTCACCGCGCTCGGGGAGATGCATCCACCGCTGGTGCGTGCGCGCGACCTGCTCAGTTGCCGCTCGCAGGGCCAGATCCTCATCGGTGGGGTCAAGGTCGCCACGCAGACTCCGCCGGTGCGCTCCGGCCGCCGCGTCATCTTCACCACCCTCGATGATGCGACCGGCCCGGTCGATGCCACCTTCTTCGACGATGCCCAGGGTCCCTATGCCGCCACGGTCTTCTCCTCCTGGCTGCTGCTCGTGCGCGGTGAGGTACGCCGTACCGGTCCTCGTGGCGTGTCCGTGCGCGCCACCGGCGCCTGGGATCTCGGGGTCGTGCACGAGGTGTGGTCGGCCGGGGGAGTCGATGCGGTGCGCGATCTCATCGACACCTCACCGTTGCCGACCGCGCCCGCCGGATCGCGGCGGGTTTTGGTGCATGCCTCCGGTTTCCGGCAATCGCCGTACGCCGATATCAAGCCGGCCGGTGACGACCCGGGTCGGGCGCCGACCAGCAACCGGGCTGCCGCCCCCTCGAAGTTGTGGCATTCCAGCCCCGGGAGCAGCGGATGGTGATGCCACCAGCCGCACCGGCAGCAACATGTGACACCAAACCGCGGATATCGCCCGGCGGAACCGCGGTTTCGTGTCACATCCGGCGGATGGTGACCGGCTCGCGCGAAGATGATCCGGTGAGGTGCCGGGCATGAGCCGCAGTCAGATCCGCCGCGTGGCCAGTCAGACCGACCTCGGCTCCGACGACACCGGCTGCACGATCCTGCACATCGACATGGACGCCTTCTACGCCTCCGTCGAACTCATCACCCGACCCGAGTTGCGCGGCAAGCCCGTCATCGTCGGCGGTGGCCAGCGCGGTGTCGTGCTCTCCGCGACCTACGAAGCCCGCGCGATGGGCGTCCATTCGGCAATGCCGATGTCCCGTGCCCGGCGCGCGGCCCCCGACGCGATCGTCATCGAGCCGAGCCATCACCGCTACGCCGAGGTCAGCGCCGGCGTCATGGCGCTGTTCAACTCCATCACACCGCTCGTCGAACCCCTCAGCCTCGATGAGGCTTTCCTCGACGTTTCCGGGGCAATACGCCGACTCGGCTCACCCACGGCGATCGCTGAGTTGATTCGCGCCCGCGTCTACGACGAGCAGCGCATCACCTGCAGCGTCGGCGTGGCGCCAACGAAGTTCGTCGCCAAACTCGCCTCCACCCAGATCAAGCCCGATGGCCTGCTCGTGGTGCCCGCCGACAAGGTCGTGTCTTTCCTCCACCCGCTGCCGGTCGGTGCGCTGTGGGGAGTGGGGGAGCGCACCGAGGAGCGCCTGGTCTCCCTCGGCCTGCGCACCGTCGGCGATATCGCCCACACCCCGGTCGACACCCTTACCCGCGCACTCGGTCAGTCCGCCGGCCAGCGGCTCTACGAACTCTCCTGGGGCCGCGATGAGCGCCATGTCGTCCCTGACGTCGCGGAGAAGTCGATCGGCAACGAGGAGACCTTCGGCCGCGACGTCGACGATCCCGAGGTGGTCGCTCGCGAGTTCCTACGGTTGTCCCAGAAGGTCGCCGCCCGCGTACGCCGCCAGGGGCTCCTCGGTCGGACGGTGGTGATCAAGGTGCGCTTCGCCGACTTCACCACCATCACCCGGTCACGGACCCTGGCCGAGCCCACCGATGTCGGCCAGGTGGTCTACGCCACCGCTCGGGAGCTCTACGCCGCCCTCGGGCTGCAGCGTGCCCGGATCCGCCTGGTCGGCGTACGCCTGGAGGGGCTGATTGAGGAGTCGGCTCGGACCGAACAGTTGCTCTTCGATGCCCCCGGGGCCGACACGCCGGCCGATCGACGGGCGGCCGAGGTGGCGGCGGACCGGCTGCGGGACCGGTTCGGTGACGATGTGGTGCGCCCGGCCCGGCTGTGGGCCGACCCCGATTGAGGCCGCCCGCCAGGGTGATTGTGCGCTGAGGGTGCGGTTTTTCGGCACCCTGAGCGCACAATCCGGACCGGCGGGGTGGTTGTGCGCTGAGGGTGCGGTTTTTCGGCACTCTGAGCGCACAATTCCGGGCTGGTCCAGCCCGGCGGACCACCCTCAATCGAGGAATCCGGACCGAATCCGGCCTCCCGGGTTTCCAGATGCGCCCGGGGTGCCTATCCTGGGACCAGTAACGGTCAAGGAGGTGTCCGGTGCCGCTGTCCGAGCACGAGCAACGTCTGCTGGAGCAGATGGAGCAGGCCCTCTATGCCGAGGACCCCAAATTCGCCACGTCCCTGCGCAATACCTCCGGTGGACGTGCCAGCCGTGGCCGTGCCGCTCTCGGTGTGCTGATCCTCATTGCCGGTGTGGCGATGCTCATGGGTGGCGTCATCGTTCCGCTGATTCCGCTCGGTGTCGCCGGGTTCGTCATCATGACCGTGGGCGCCACATTGGCTTACCTCGGCCTTCGCTCCCGCCCCGCTGCTGCCGCCGAGACCGTGGACGGTGCCCCGCAGGCTCCCCAGGGCGGCACCCAGCGCGCCCCGAAGCAGTCCTCCGGCTTCATGAACAATCTCGAAGATCGCTGGCGCAAGCGTCGCGATCAGGGCATGTAGTTCACCCCTAACGCCCACTGCTCAGTCGAACTCCGGGCGATTTCGCACGTCCTACGTGCATATCCGCCCCACGTTCACCCCTGCGCTAGACCCCCACGCTCTCCCGCTGTGGCGCCTCCGCGACCTGCTCGCCGCCCCCGATGAGTGATCCGGGCAGCAGCACGCTTCGCACCCGTGCCGGCCGATCGGCCGCCGCCCACGCCGCCTTCCGCAGCGTTGCCAGATCCGCGCGCAGTTCCGCGGGTTCGGGCGCCACCAACTGCTCCGGAGCGGCGTAGCGCACCTGCTCCACCCACCACACCAGCCGCCGCAGCGCTGACCGCTCATCCTCGCCGAGCGGCATCTGCTGGACCAGGCGGTTGCTCGCCTGGCGCGGTGTATCAGCGGACGACCAGCGCCACCCCAGATCGCGCACCTCATCGCCCCACTCCTGCCACGTGCCCTCGATGCGGGCCCGTGGGTCAGCCAGGGACGTGCGTCGGCGTCGACGCCACCGCACCGCCAGTCCCGGAAGAGCCAGCAGGACTGCGAGCACGCCGATCACGGCAAGGATCGGCCACACGGGCAGAGAACTCCCGCTGCCGGCCCCCGGGGCCGCGTCCACGCGATCGGTCGGGGTGGGCTGCGGTGCCGTGGGCTCACTCGTGGAATCCGGCGTGCGATCTCGACTTTGGCCGTAGTCCGGCTGCGTCACGCCGGCACCGATGCGCGGCGTGGGCTCGAACCGCACCCAGCCGATCCCGGACATCCACAACTCCGGCCATGCGTGCGCGTTGCGCGCTTGCACGACGTAGGTGCCCTCGTCATCCTCGACCCCGGACGTGAAGCCGATGACGACGCGTGACGGGATGCCCACCGACCGGGCCATGAGCGCCATCGTCCCGGCGAATTGCTGGCAGTAGCCGATGCGCTCGTCAAGGAAGGACTGCAGCGGGTCGGCGCCGTCGGGCGTGATGACCTGGGTGCTGTAGCTGTAGCCGCCGTCGCGCGTGAAGTGATCCACCAGCGCGCGCGCCTTCGCGTAGGGCGTGTTGGCGTCGGCGGTGACCTCATCGGCGATGCGTGCCATGTCGGGCGTGAGCCCATCCGGCAGCGCCAGCCATGGAAGGAGCGGGTCGGGGGCTCGCTTGGTCGCGTCGCGGAGTTCGGCTCGGGTGGGGTCGAGTTGGTACGCCGTGACCTCATACGTCGCGCCCGCGGCCGAGACCCCCGATCCGGCGACCGTGCGGGTCTGCGGATCCCAACTCCACCGAGCATCCAGCGGCTCGCCGATTCCGCTCACGGCGGTGGCGGCGTACGGCACGGGCAGTTGGGCGTTGTCGAGATCGCTGATGGCGATGTCGGTGGTGAAGTCCGGCAGTTTGGCCACGCCCGGCGCATCGGGGGGTGCGAGGTCATCGGTGAGGGGTGTGCGCACGGCGACGTCACCGGCCCGCCATGTCTCACCATCGAACTCGTCGAGCACGACCAGGCGCAGGTAGTCCGGCGCTGCCGCGTCGGTGGTGTAGCGCAGGACCTCGCGCTCGGGGTTGTCCACCAGATCGCGGCGCAGCGTGACGAACGGATCGATGCTGATCGGTCCGCTGTCGCCGATGCCCGGCCGGGAGCCGGACGAACTCACGAACACCGGCTCGCTCAGCCCCGGGATAAAGGTCGGCAGGAGTACGGCGGCGAGGATCGCGACGACGGCGGCCTGCAGGGCGAGCAGCCCCGACCAGGCCGAAGCCCGTGCCGCGCGGGGATGTGCGCGAGGTCCGGCCGTGGGACCCGTCGGCGCCGAAGGACGGGGGATGAGCGGACCCCAGGAGCGGGCGTCATCTCGCGCATCGACCGCCATCAGCACGAGCCACCCGGACACTGCGATGGGCAGCAGCCACCAGGTGACACCGCCCGGGATGACGGCCGCGGGCAATGCGTAGACCAGCAGCAGGGGAGCGCCGGCGAGGGCCGGCAGCCGCAAGGTGACGCCGATGACGTCGACGACGAGGGCGACCAGTCCGAGACCACCGACCGCCAGGAAGACCAGCGTCGGATCCGTGGGTACCGGGGAGAGGACCGTCTCGGCCTCGGTGAGGGCCGTGCGGGCGAGGTCCTGTAGCTCGGTGATCGCCATGGGGCCGGGTAGGAAGCCCAGGGCCGCGGCGGGCTGGACGTAGAGCCAGGTGAGCCAGGTGAGGAGTACCAGCAATTGCGCAATCGGCTGCAGCGGTGGCGTCAGGCCGACCGCTCGCGACAGGGCACCGGTGAGCGCGACAACGAGTACGGCGATGAGCGTCGGTGCGATCCACGACAGCCCGGCGAAGAGTGGCACGACGCTCACCGCCGCGGTGACGGTGGCCAGCGCGGCGGCGGCGGTGGCGCCCGGCCGCATGCGGGCGATCATCGCGCGCCTCCCGTATGTGCCGCGAAACCGCGGTTCGCCGCGTAAGGATCCGCGGTTTCGCGGCGCATACCGGCCGAGGAGTCGCCCCCGACGGCGGCGCGCCACGCGGCGGCGATGGATCCGGGGCGGTCGGTGAGCGCAGCGGCCTGCCAACCGTCCGCGCGTAGCCGATCGGTGGCATCGGTGGCCGACGTGGTGGCGGAGTCGTGCCACGCGGCGGTGTCCACGATGAGTGCGATGCCGTGCTGGCGAGTCGTCGCCACCTGCAGAAGCGAAGCGGGTCGGCTACTGAGGATGGCGATCGTGAGGTCGGGACCGGGGTGGATGCCGCCAGCCTCGGCTGACGCATCAACGAGGGCAAGGGCCTCCAGGATGGCTGCGGCCCCGGGTGCGCCGGTGGCCTGCGGCACCAGGGTGCGGCCATCGGTCGCGGTGACCTTCACCCGCCAACCGTCGCGCAACAGATGCAGGGCCACGCTCGCCGCCGCGCTCAGCGCCACCTCGAGTGATGCGCGCGGACCCTGACCGACGTGGTGCGATGCAGTGAGGTCGACCACGATGGTCGCCTGCCGCGTCCAGGGTCGTTCCTCACGGCGCACCATGAGATCGCCGGTGCGCGCGGTAGCGCGCCAGTGAACGCGCCGTAGGTCATCCCCGAGGCGGTACTCGCGCGGGATGACGTCATCGTCGCCGCGCGATGCCAGTGAGGCGGTCGCGGCATCACCGGTCGCGCGATGGTCGGCCTCGTGCGTACCGTCGAGTTGCTCGACCCACGGCACGACGAGAACGCCCTCGGTCGCGGTGAACGAACGACGCAGTCGCACCAGACCGAACGGGTCGATCGCGGTGACGGAGAGTGGGCCGACCTCGTGGTAACCGCGCTGCTCGGCGTGGATGGGGTAGCGCGTCGAGCGCGTGCCCTGCGACGGGACCCGCTCGATGATGCGGCGAGCGCTGATGCCGAGATCCGCGGGTACGCCGTCCTCCAGAAGCAGCGTGCCGGTGCGAATCGGTGAGAGGTTCGTCAGCACGAGTTCGACCTCGGCGGTGGTGCCGACGGGGACGCGTGCGGGCGTGACAATCCGTCGCGCGCCGAGCCGCAGATGAGTGCGGGCGATGAAAACGGCGGCGATGAGTGGCAGAACGACAAGGAGCACCGCGATCCGTAGGACGTCGCGCTGCCCCGACAGTGCGGCACCAACGCCGAGGCCGAGGCCGACCGCGATGAGGGCTCGGCCGCGGAAGGTCATGGCTGCCAGGGCGGCCTTCATCGCTCGCTTCGCTCCGGTACGCCGGCCGTCACGGCCCGGCGGGGATCGGGACGCGGGCGACGATCTCGCGAACAATGGACTCCGGGGTGGCGCGCGCCAGATGAGCGTCCGTGCTGAGCACCAACCGGTGAGCGAGGACCGGGACCGCGAGGGACTGCACGTCGTCGGGGAGGACATGGCCGCGACCGGCGAGCGCCGCTGAGGCGCGCGCGGCGCGGACCAGGTGCAGTGCCGATCGTGGCGAGGCGCCGAGGCGGACCTGCGGATGGTTGCGTGTCGCGGCGACCAGATCGACGACGTAGGCATGCAAGGCGGGTGCGACATGCACGGCGCGCACGGCTTCGACCATCGCCCGCACCTCGGTCGCGTCCGTGACCGGGACGATGGTTTCCAGCGGGTCGTCCGCGCCGTGCGCGTCGAGCATGGCGATTTCGCTCGCGCGATCGGGGTAGCCCATGGACAGGCGCGCCATGAAGCGATCGCGCTGTGCCTCCGGCAGCGGGTAGGTGCCCTCCATCTCGGCCGGGTTTTGTGTCGCGACGACCATGAACGGTTGACCGAGCAGATACGTCGTACCGTCGACGGTCGCCTGACCCTCCTCCATGCATTCCAGGAGTGCCGACTGGGTCTTGGGAGAGGCGCGGTTGATCTCATCAGCGATGACGACGTTCGCGAAAATGGCGCCGGGCCGGAACTCGAAGTCGCGGGTGTCCTGGTTGAAGACGCTCACGCCGACGACATCACCGGGCAGCAGATCGGGGGTGAACTGGATGCGCCGCGCTGAGCAGCCAAGCGAGCGGGCGAGGGACTTGGCGAGGGTCGTCTTGCCGACGCCGGGCACGTCCTCGATGAGGAGGTGACCGCCAGCGAGGAGGACGACCAGGGCAGTGCGGACGGCCTCGGGCTTGCCGGAAATGACGCGCTGGACCGCCTGCCCCACCTCGACCGCCGAGGCAAGCGCCCCGCTCGCGGTGGGCGCAGGGGAGCCGTGGGCGATCGCGTCGGAGGTCATGCTCGATTCTCACCCGAGTGGGCGCGGGAGGCCACCCCGGCGGCGGGATCGGCGCTGTTCGTGGGCAGGATGGCCCCATGGCTACCGTGCATCCCGCTCAACTGGGGCGGTTCTTCGACGATTACGAGGTGGGCGACACCTACCAGCACCCGTTCGGCCGGACGATATCCGAAGCCGACTCCACCTGGTTCACGCTGCTCACCTGCAACACGAACCAAAACCACTTCAATGCCCACCTGGCCGAGTCCAACCCGATCACGCAGGGCCGGATCATCGTCAACTCCGGGTTCACGGTCGCGCTGGTGCTCGGCCTGTCGGTCATCGACATGAGCCAGAACGCCGTCGCCAACCTGGGTTGGACCGACATCCGCCTCACCCACCCGGTGTACGTCGGCGACACCATCTACGCCGAGAGCATCTGCATCGACAAGCGGGAGAGTTCGTCGCGACCGGAGATGGGCATCATCACGATGCGTACCCGCGGCCTGAACCAGGACGGCGACGAGGTCGTGTCGTGGATCCGCACGGTGATGATCCCGAAGCGCTCGTCCGGGATCGGCCAGGACTACTTCCCCGAGGCCAAGACCGGCCCGCTGACGATGCCGGAGGCGTGACCGCCATGCCCATCGCGCGCCTACAACTCACCGCACTCGATTGCCCGGATCCCGTTGCGCTCGCGGAGTTCTACTCGGCGATCACGGGTTGGACGCCGACGCGGCCACACGAGGACCATCCGGAGTGGGTGCAGTTGGCCGCGCCGGGCGATGGCGTGACGCTGGCCTTCCAGCGGGTGGAGGGGTACTCAGCGCCGCAGTGGCCGGGTCAGGAGCATCCGCAGCAGTTGCATCTGGACTTCCTCGTGCCCGATCTTGACGCCGGTGAGGCCGCGCTGCTCGCGGTTGGCGCGGTCAAGCATGAGTTCCAGCCCGCGCCGGACTCCTTCCGTGTCTACCTCGATCCGGTGGGGCACCCGTTCTGCCTCGTCCTGGAGTCCCCCTGAGGTTTGTCACCTAGAACCGCGTTTGGGGAGTTCTGCGGCCCTCCAAACACCGTTTTGAGGTGACAAACAGGGGGTGGGGGTGGTTAGTCGGCACGAAGTGGCGGGCCGGAGAGGTCAACCGGGATGGGGCCATCGCACGCGGCCTTGGCTGGCTTGCCGTCGAAACGCTCGGCCAGCCAGGTCACCACCTCGGGCCCTGCGGTCTTGGCCGCCGCGAGATGACCGATCTCGCCCATCCACAGCATCGACAGGGTTGATCCGGCCGCGCACCACTCCTCCTGCAGCACGGCATTCGGTGACGCGAGCACGATCTCATCGGTGGTGCCCTGTGCGACCATCACCGGCATGTCAGCGGGGAGCGGGCCAGGGGTCTGCTCACGTACGACGTCCGCCCAGGGCGGGGAATCCATCGGGTCGATGTCGAAGTATTGGCCACCGAGTCCGTTGCGCAGCAAACCTTCTAGTCCGGCCGGGGCGATGCACTCGTCGGCGAGACGCTCGGTGTTGTCGATGCCCGCACCACTGAGCACTCCCTCAATCGGGAGGTCCGGGTTCATCGCGGTCCAGGAGATGGTCGCCTCCGGTCCGATGACCCAGCCCACCGCCGTGTCCCACTGGACGCCTACGATCTCGGGTAGTTCGGCCGCCGGTGCGGCTGCGGCCACGGCGATGAGATCGAGTTCGGGGGCCATTTGCTCGGCGAGGTGACCGGCCCACAGGGACGTGTGGCCGCCTTGGGAGTGTCCAAATACCGCGTACGTCGTGCCTGCGTCGGCCTCACCCCAGTTGCGGATCGCGCGTACGGAGTTGACGACGTCGCTCACCTCGGCTTCGGCGACAAGGTAGAGCTCGACGCCCGGCGTGCCGAGTCCGACGTAGTCGGTGGCGACGACAACCCAGCCCAGCGACATCATCTGCTCCAGCCACCCGGCCATGTCTTCGGTGCCGTTGGGGTTGCGGGAAGGTGCGCACGCATCACCCATGCCCACCGTGCCGTGCGCCCAGGCGACGACGTTGCGGCCACCCTCCGGCGCGGGGCCGTCGGGCACGAAGACCATCGCGCCGGATGCGGCGGGCGTGCCGTCCGGGCGAGCGGAGACGTAGAGCATCCGGTACGCCGTACCGCCCTCGACGGTGAGCATCGAGTCGTCGAAGGAGAGCCGCTCGACGCGGATGACCGTGCCCGGATCGGCGGGCAGCGGATCCGGCGGTGTGTAGAAGGGGTCGAGCGAAGTCTGCAGGTCCTGGGCCTTCGTGCGCTGCCCCATGACCGAGGCGACGCCGAAGACGATCGCTGTCACGAGGACGGCGAGGAGCAGGATTCCGATGACGCGGCCAG
>CAYGMM010000062.1:12327-13309 GCA_964351035.1 uncultured Actinomyces sp. | reverse complement strand
TTGCCAGCGACGGTCTTGCGGGGACCCTTGCGGGTGCGTGCATTGGTGTGCGTGCGCTGACCGTGCACGGGCAGTCCACGACGGTGCCGGATGCCCTGGTAGCAGCCGATCTCGATCTTGCGGCGGATGTCGCCGGCAACCTCACGACGAAGGTCTCCCTCAACCTGCAGGTTCGCCTCGATCCAATCGCGCAGGGCAACCGCCTGCTCGTCGGTGAGATCGCGAGCGCGCAGATCCGGGCTGATGCCGGTGGCCTCAAGGGCCTGGGCGGCGCGGGTGCGACCGACGCCGTAGATGTAGGTGAGCGCAACCGCCATTCGCTTGTCGCGGGGCAGGTCAACGCCAACGATGCGTGCCATGGGTGTCCTCTTCTTGTCTTCAATGCCCAAGGTGTGGTGCGGAACCAGTCCCACCACCCGGGGTGGGTCCTCGGCCTTGAGTCCGAGGGTGGCGTCCTGCAGTCCGCACGTGGCTGCTGCAGGGGTCGGGTACCGCAGTCCACGAATCGGTTGATTCGTGGTGTGCGTGGTTCGGTTGTCTCTCCGTCGCACGCGCGCGTCTGGGTGATTAACCCTGACGCTGCTTGTGACGTACGTTGTCGCAGATCACCATGACGCGGCCGTGGCGACGAATCACCTTGCACTTGTCACAGATGGGCTTGACGCTGGGCTTGACCTTCACCGGAATGTCACCTCACTTGTACCTGTAGACGATGCGACCCCGGGTCAGGTCGTAGGGCGACAACTCCACGACGACACGATCGTCGGGCAGGATGCGGATGTAGTGCATACGCATCTTGCCGCTGATGTGCGCCAGAACCTTGTGGCCGTTGTCGAGTTCGACGCGGAACATGGCGTTGGGCAGCGACTCAGTGATCGTGCCCTCGAGCTCGATCGCGCCGTCCTTCTTGGCCATGTCCGGTGTCTTCCCTTCCCTTTGGACTCCACGCGCGCGCACGACCCCACCGCGAGAGGCGACGGGG
>CAYGMM010000062.1:10930-12317 GCA_964351035.1 uncultured Actinomyces sp. | reverse complement strand
AGCCCGATGATCAGCCTGGCAAGTGTACGCGCCGAGCGCCATTCGACCTAATCCGCCCCCGACGCCCGGATTTCGGACGCTAGAGGCGCACGTCGTCCAGGGCGGTGAGGACCCACGGGCCGTCCTCGGTGATCGCGACGGTGTGCTCCCAGTGCGCAGCCACTCCCCCGTCACTGGCCACCACGGTCCAGTCGTCGTCGAGGACGTGGACCTCCGGAGACCCCAGCACCACCATGGGCTCGACGGCCAAGGCCATGCCCGGCGTCAGCCGCGGGCCCTTGCCCGGCTTGCCGTAGTTCGGCACCGCCGGCTCCATGTGCATCGACGAACCAATGCCGTGGCCGACGTACTCCTCGACGATGCCGTACTGCGACCCGGCCGATCGGACAGCCGTTTCGACCGCATGACCGATGTCGGACAGTCGAGCATCGGGCCGAGCCGCCGCGAGACCGGCCCACAGCGCCTGCTCGGTGATCTCGCTCAGCCGGGCGATGTCCGCGGGCACGTCGCCGACGAGCACGCTGACCGCAGCGTCGCCGTGCCAGCCATCGACGATCGCACCGCAGTCGATCGACACCAGATCACCGGGGCCAAGCAGCCGGGAGCCCGGGATGCCGTGAACGACCTCGTCGTTGACCGAGACGCAGATGTGAGCGGGATAGCCGTGGTAGCCGAGGAAGGAGGGCAGAGCGCCCGCATCACGGATGCTGGACGCGGCAATCTCATCGAGTTCGGCGGTGCTGATGCCTTCGCGCACGGCCTCGGCAACGAGCCGCAGGGTTTGTGCCACCACAAGTCCGGCGGCGCGCATGGTCTGGATCTGATCGAGTGACTTGACCTCGATGCGGTCGCGGCCGCGGAACATGTCAGGCGCCGATGGCGCCCAGGATGCGCCCGGTCACCTCGTCGACCTCGCCCATGCCGTCGACCTGCACCAGCAGACCGCGCTCGGCGTAGACCGCGATGAGCGGGGCGGTCTGCTCGGCGTAGACCTCCAGGCGACGTCGGATGACATCGGCGGTGTCGTCGGCGCGGCCTTGATCCTGCGCCCGCTTGAGAAGTCGCTCGACGACCTCATCGGTGTCGACCGTGAGTTCGATCGCCCGATCAATGTGCAGACCGTCGGACTGCAGCATCATGTCGAGCTCGTTGACCTGCTCCAGGGTGCGGGGGTAGCCGTCGAGCAGGAAGCCCGGGCGGCAGTCGTCATGGCTGATGCGGTCACGCACCATGGCGTTGGTCACCGAGTCCGGGACGTACTCCCCGGCATCCATGTAGCGCTTTGCCTCACGGCCGAGGTCGGTACCTTCGCTGACATTGGCCCGGAAGATGTCGCCGGTGGAGATATGGGGGATGCCCAACGAGGAGGCCACCACCACTGCCTGCG
>CAYGMM010000062.1:9033-10920 GCA_964351035.1 uncultured Actinomyces sp. | reverse complement strand
CTTGCCCGCCCCCGGTGGGCCCATGATGACGAGCCTCATCAGCGCAGGAACCCTTCGTAGTTGCGCTGCTGCAGCTGCGAGTCGATCTGCTTGACGGTGTCGAGTCCGACGCCGACCACGATCAGCAGGCTGATGCCGCCGAAGACGAACTGATCGCCGATACCGAGCAGGTTGAAGGCGAAGACCGGCAGGACGGCGATGAGGCCGAGGTAGACCGAGCCGGGCGCCGTCAAGCGATTGAGGACGTAGGCGAGGTACTCCGCGGTCGGCTTGCCCGCGCGGATACCGGGGATGAAGCCGCCGTACTTCTTCATGTTGTCCGCGACATCGACCGGGTTGAAGGTGATCGAGACGTAGAAGTAGGTGAAGAAGACCGTCAGGGTGAAGAACAACAGGAGGTACCAGGTCGAGGTGCCCGTCGAGAGGTTCGTCGCGATCCACTGAGCCCAGTCAGACTGGCTGCCGGTGAGTTGGACCAGCAGGGTCGGCAGGAAGAGGAGCGACGAGGCGAAGATGACCGGGATAACGCCCGCCATGTTCACCTTGAGCGGGATATAGGTCGAGGTGCCGCCGTACATCTTGCGACCGACCATCCGCTTGGCGTACTGGACCGGGATACGGCGTTGGCCCTGCTCGACGAAGACGACCAGGGTGAGAATCACCAGGGCCACCGCGAAGGTGAGGATGAGCTGGAAGGTGCCGCGCGTCACGAAGACGTTGATGAACTGTGCGGGGATCGAGGCGATGATCGAGGTGAAGATCAGCAGCGACATGCCGTTGCCCACACCGCGCTCGGTGATGAGCTCGCCCAGCCACATGATCACCGCGGTGCCGGCGGTCATGACAATGACCATCGTGATGATGACCAGCGGGTTCTGGTTGGGGATCAGTTCCTCGTTACAGCCGCTGAAGAGCTGGCCCGGGGTGCGCGCGAGCGACAAAATCGCGGTTGACTGCAGGACGGCGAGACCGATGGTGAGGTAGCGCGTGTACTGCGTGATCTTGGCCTGGCCCGACTGGCCTTCCTTCTTCAGCATCTCCAGGCGGGGGATCACCACGGTGAGCAACTGGATGATGATGCTCGAGGTGATGTACGGCATGATGCCGAGCGCGAAGACCGACAGCTGGAGGAGCGCTCCACCGCTGAAGAGGTTGATGACCGCGTAGACCGAGTTGTCGGAGGTCTGGTCGATGCATCGCTGAATCGCCGAGTAGTCCACGCCCGGGGTCGGGATGACCGAACCGATCCGGAAGATGGTGATCATCCCCAGCGTGAAGAGCAGCTTCTTGCGCAGATCCGGGGTCCGGAAAGCTGCGACGAAAGCGCTGAGGTGCACGCCATACCTCCTGGGCGGGTCCGGGTGGACCGCTTGATCGTGGACAACTGCGGCTCGAAAGCCTCGCAGGAGCCTAACGCAGACCCCCCACGGGACTCCCGCCGCGACCCTGGGAGTCCCCTGGGCGACGGACTAGGTCTAGACCTTCTCGATGCTCCCGCCAGCGGCGGCGATCTTGCTCTGCGCCGAGGCCGAGAACGCATTGGCCTGGACCTGGATCGCCACGGAGATGTCTCCCTGGCCCAGAACCTTGACCGGATGGCCCTTGCGCACGGCGCCCGCGGACACGAGGTCGGCGATGCTCACGCTGCCGCCCTCGGGGAACAGCCGCTGAAGGGCGGCGACGTTGACGACCTGGTAGGTCACCTCGTTGGGGTTGGTGAAGCCCTTCAACTTCGGCAGCCGCATGTGCAGCGGCATCTGGCCGCCCTCGAAACTCGCCGGCACGGTGTTGCGTGCCTTCGTGCCCTTGGTGCCACGACCGGCTGTCTTGCCGCGTCGTCCACCCTCGCCTCGGACCAACCTTCGGGGACCTCGACCTTGGCGCGCC
>CAYGMM010000062.1:4097-9023 GCA_964351035.1 uncultured Actinomyces sp. | reverse complement strand
TTGAATGCCTCGCCCCGGCTCTTGCGGGTCTTGGGCGTATTGGCACCGGGTGCCGGGCGCAGGTGATGAACCTTGAGCGCCATGTCAGTCGACCTCCTCGACATCAACAAGATGCGAGACGGTGTTGATCATCCCGCGGATCTCCGGGCGGTCTTCCTTGACCACCGTGTCACCGATGCGCTTGAGACCAAGGGAGCGCAGGGTGTTGCGCTGGCCGTGGGTCCCACCGATCGGCGACTTCTTCTGGGTTACCTGGAGTCGGACGCTCATGAAGCACCTGCCGCACGTGCACGGAGGAGCGCCGCCGGGGCGACGTCCTCGAGAGGGAGACCACGGCGAGCGGCGACCTCTTCGGGACGCTCGAGCCCGCGGAGGGCAGCCACCGTGGCGTGAACGATGTTGATGGCGTTGTCCGAGCCCAGGGACTTGGACAGCACGTCGTGGACGCCCGCGCACTCGAGCACGGCGCGCACCGGTCCACCGGCGATCACACCGGTACCGGGAGCGGCGGGGCGCAGCATGACCACACCCGCGGCAGCCTCACCGGTGATCGGGTGGGGAATGGTGCCCTGGATGCGGGGAACCTTGAAGAAGTGCTTCTTGGCCTCCTCGACACCCTTGGCGATCGCGGCCGGCACCTCCTTGGCCTTGCCGTAGCCCACACCCACGGTGCCGTCGCCATCGCCCACGACCACGAGGGCCGTGAAGCTAAAGCGGCGGCCACCCTTGACCACCTTGGCGACGCGGTTGATCGTCACCACGCGCTCGAGGAAAGCGGACTTCTCCTCGCGCGGGGCACGGTCGCGTCGGTCGCGTCGGTCGCCAGAGCGACCGCCACGATCAGCGGTTGCGGAGCCGGTAGACCGGCGATCCGTTGTCGTCATCAATCCTCAACCTCTCCTGCGACCGTTAGAACTCGAGGCCGCCCTCACGGGCGCCCTCCGCTAGGGCCGCGACGCGACCATGGAACTTATTGCCACCGCGGTCGAACACAACGGTGTCGATGCCAGCCTTCTTGGCACGGTCGGCGACCAACTCGCCAACGCGTCGGGCCTGGGCCGTCTTGTCCGAGCCGCCGCCGCGCACGTCGGCCTCCATGGTGGAAGCCGAGGCGATGGTGCGACGCGCATCGTCGTCGATGACCTGGGCCACGACGTGACGGGCCGACCGAGTGACGACCAGACGCGGCCGGGCCGCCGTGCCGGTGACCTTCTTGCGCACGCGCAGATGACGGCGATCCCGCGCGGTGCGCTTGGGATTGCCCGATCCGATCTTCGGGGCGATGGAACTCACTTCTTGCCCGCCTTTCCGGCCTTGCGCCGCACGACCTCGTTCTCATAGCGCACGCCCTTGCCCTTGAAGGGCTCCGGCTTGCGCAGCTTGCGGATGTTGGCCGCGACCTCGCCCACCTGCTGCTTGTCGATGCCGATGACCTTGAACTTGGTCGGCGACTCGACCGCGAAGGAGATGCCGTCGGGTGCGGGGAACACGATGGGGTGGCTGTAGCCGAGCGCGAACTCCAGGTCGGTGCCCTTCGCCTGCACGCGGTAGCCGGTGCCCACGATCTCCAGGCCCTTCTCGTAGCCCTGGGTCACGCCGGTCACCATGTTGGCGATCAGTGTGCGGGTCAGGCCGTGCCGCGCGCGGGAATCACGCTCGTCGTTCGGGCGCTCGACGACGATCGAGCCGTCCTCGCCCTTGCTCACGGTGATGGGATCGACGACCGTGTGGGTCAACGTGCCCTTCGGGCCCTTGACCGAGACGGTGTCGCCACTGATGGTGACCTCGACGCCCGAGGGCACAGGGATGGGAAGACGTCCAATACGTGACATGGTCGGCCCCTCACCAGACGTAGGCGAGGACTTCCCCACCCACGCCCTTCTGTGCGGCCTGACGGTCGGTCAGGAGTCCGGACGACGTCGACAAGATCGCGACACCGAGGCCACCGAGGACCTTGGGCAGCGCGGTGCTCTTGGCGTAGACGCGCAGGCCGGGCTTGGAAACGCGCCGCAGGCCGGCGATGGAACGCTCACGGCTCGGGCCGTACTTCAACTCGAGCACGAGATTCTTGCCCACGGGGGCTTCTTCCTCGTGCCAGCCACCGATGTAACCCTCAGCCTTGAGGATCTCAGCGATGCCCACCTTGATCTTGGAGTGGGGCATCGCCACGGTGTCGTGGTACGCCGAGTTGGCGTTCCGCAGACGCGCGAGCATGTCTGCGATGGGGTCGGTCATGGTCATGGCCATCGGGCCTTTCTCACCGTGGTATCCCCGCGGGGACCTGCGGCGTCGTGGGTTACCAGCTGCTCTTGGTGATTCCGGGAAGCTGACCTGCGTGCGCCATCTCGCGAACGCAGATGCGGCACAGGCCGAACTTGCGGTACACCGAGTGGGGCCGGCCGCAACGGGTGCAGCGCGTGTAGGCGCGCACCGCGTACTTGGGCTTGCGCTTGCTCTTGGCGATCAGTGCCTTCTTGGCCACGGTCACATCTCCTTGAAGGGGAAACCGAGGAGACGAAGCAGGGCACGTCCCTCCTCGTCATTCTCGGCGGTGGTCACCACGGTGATGTCCATGCCCCGCACACGGTCGATCTTGTCCTGGTCGATCTCGGGGAACATCGACTGCTCCGAGAGACCGAAGGTGTAGTTGCCCCGGCCGTCGAACTGCTTGGGCGACAGGCCACGGAAGTCACGAATACGGGGAAGGGCCACCGACAGCAGACGGTCGAGGAACTCCCACATGCGATCTCCGCGCAGGGTGACGTGGGCGCCAATCGGCATGCCCTCGCGCAGCTTGAACTGAGCGATCGACTTGCGCGCCTTAGTGACCTGCGGCCGCTGGCCGGTGATCTCCCCCAGGTCGCGAATCGCGCCCTCAATCAGCTTGGAGTCGCGGGCAGCCTCGCCAACACCCATGTTGACGACGACCTTGGTGACACCCGGAACCTGCATGATGTTCGCAATGTCGAACTCCTCGCGCAGAGCCGGGATCACCTCCGCCCGGTAGCGGGACTTCAAGCGCGGCATATCGCGCTCAGTGCTCGTGGCAGTCATCAGATTTCCTTACCGGTTCGCTTCGAGATACGGACGCTGCGCTCGGCCTCGTAGGTGCTGCCGTCGGGGCGACGCTTCTCGACCTTTTCCTTGCGGAAGCCCACGCGGGTTGGGCGATCATCCTCGGGGTCCACCACCATCACGTTGCTCACGTGAATCGGGGCCTCCTGGGTGATGATGCCGCCGGTCTTGGCGCCGCGGTTGTTCTGGCCGACCTTGGTGTGCTTCTTGATCCGGTTGACGCCCTCGACGATGATTCGCTCGGACTCCGGGTACACCTCGATGACCTTGCCCGTGAGGCCGCGATCCTTGCCGCTGATGACCTGGACCAGGTCGCCCTTGCGTACGAACAGGCTAGCCATGTCAGAGCACCTCCGGCGCCAGCGAAATGATCTTCATGAAGCGCTTCTCGCGCAGCTCGCGACCGACCGGGCCGAAGATGCGGGTCCCGCGAGGCTCCCCATCACCCTTGAGGATGACGGCGGCGTTCTCGTCGAACTTGATGTACGAGCCGTCGGGACGACGGTGCTCCTTGCGCGTGCGGACGACGACCGCCTTGACGACCTCGCCCTTCTTGACGTTGCCACCGGGGATCGCGTCCTTCACCGTTGCCACGATGATGTCGCCGATGCCGGCGTACCGACGACCGGAGCCGCCGAGCACGCGAATGCACAGCAACTCCTTGGCGCCGGTGTTGTCGGCCACCCGGAGGCGGGACTCTTGCTGGATCACGTCGTCTCCCCTACTTCGCCTTCTCGAGGATCTCGACGACACGCCAGCGCTTGGTGGCCGACAGGGGTCGAGTCTCCATCAGCAGCACACGGTCGCCGACGCCGCAGGAATTCTGCTCGTCATGCGCCTTGAGCTTGCTCGTACGCCGCACGACCTTGCCGTACAGCGGGTGCTTGAATCGGTCCTCGACGGCGACAACGACGGTCTTGTCCATCTTGTCGCTGACCACGAGGCCCTCGCGGACCTTGCGCGCTCCGCGTTCCACAGTGCTCACATTCACCTTCTCGTCGCTCATGCCGCACCGCCCGTGATGCCGAGCTCGCGCTCACGCATGATCGTGTAGAGGCGGGCGATGTCCTTGCGCACGGCGCGCAGGCGGCCGTGATTCTCCAACTGGCCCGTGGCGCCCTGGAAACGGAGGTTGAACAGCTCCTCCTTCGCCTCGCGCAGGCGCGTGACGAGCTCCTCGTCAGTCAGACCGCGGAATTCCTGCGGTGAAGTTCCGGCAGCCATCAGACCTCCGCAATGTCGTCGCGGCGCACGATGCGGCACTTCATGGGCAGCTTGTGCATGGCCCGGGTGAGTGCCTGGATCGCGACCTTCTCGTTGGGGTACGCCAGCTCGAACATCACGCGTCCGGGCTTCACGTTGGCCACCCACCACTCCGGAGAGCCCTTGCCCGAACCCATGCGGGTCTCGGCGGGCTTCTTGGTCAGCGGGCGATCGGGGTAGATGTTGATCCAGACCTTGCCACCGCGCTTGATGTGACGCGTCATGGCAATACGCGCGGCCTCGATCTGTCGGTTGGTGACGTAGGCCGGCTCGATGGCCTGTAGACCGTACTCACCGAACGTGACCTGGGTGCCACCCTTGGCAGCACCCGTGCGCTTCGGGTGGTGCTGCTTGCGGTGCTTGACCCGACGGGGAATCAGCATGATCAGACCTCGCCCTCGGTTGCTGCGGGTGCGGGAGCCTCAGCGGCCGGGGCCACCTCAACGGCCTCGTCCTCACGACGCGATGCGCGACGCGGGCGCTCGGGGCGACGGTTGCCCTGACCCAGACGAGCGGCCGCGGCCGCCGCCTCGCGCTCGGCGCGGGTGGTCGGGGCGTCGCCCTTGTAGATCCAGACCTTGACACCGA
>CAYGMM010000062.1:0-4087 GCA_964351035.1 uncultured Actinomyces sp. | reverse complement strand
CAGCGTGTGCAGTGGCACGCGACCCTCACGGTAGAACTCCGTGCGGCTCATCTCCGCGCCACCGAGACGACCGGAAACCTGAACGCGAATGCCCTTGGCGCCCGCCTTCATGGTGCTCTGCATGCCCTTGCGCATGGCGCGACGGAAGGAGACGCGGCTGCTCAACTGCTCCGCGATGCCCTGGGCGACCAACTGCGCGTCCATCTCGGGGTTCTTGACCTCGAGGATGTTCAACTGCACCTGCTTGCCGGTGAGCTTCTCCAGGTCGGCGCGGATGCGATCAGCCTCGGCGCCGCGGCGACCGATGACGATGCCGGGGCGGGCAGTGTGGATATCGACACGGACGCGGTCACGCGTACGCTCGATCTCCACCTTGCTGATGCCCGCGCGCTCCATACCCGTCGAGAGCAGCTTGCGGATAGCGACGTCCTCCTGGACGTAGTCGCGGTAGCGCTGACCCGGCTTGGAGGAGTCAGCGAACCAGCGCGACGTGAAATCCGTCGTCACGCCCAGCCGGAAGCCGTGCGGATTGACCTTTTGACCCATGTCAGGCCCCCTTCTTCCGGCCCTTGCCGGCGCTGGCCGGCTCGCGGTCCTCGACCGACTCCAGGACCACGGTGATGTGGCTGGTGCGCTTGCGGATCCGGAACGCGCGGCCCTGGGCCCGCGGACGGAAACGCTTCATCGTGGGGCCCTCGTCGACGAACGCCTCGGCGACAACCAACGACTCAGGGTTGAGGTTGTGGTTGTTGGTCGCATTGGCGATCGCGCTGTCGAGAACCTTGCCGACCGGCACGCTGGCATCCTGCGGAGCGAAACGCAGCACCGCCTGGGCGTCGGCCGCCGGCAGACCTCGGATGAGGTCGACGACACGCCGCGCCTTCATGGGCGTGACACGGACAAACCGCGCCTGGGCCCTGGCTTCCATCGCTATCCCCTTGCTTCTCGTGGTGCTCTCGTACCGGTGGACTACTTGCGCTTTGCTTTGCGGTCTTCTTTGACGTGACCCTTGAAGGTCCGCGTCGGGGCGAACTCGCCGAGCTTGTGCCCGACCATGTTCTCGGTGATGAAGACCGGGACGTGCTTGCGTCCGTCGTGAACGGCGATGGTGTGGCCGAGCATGGCGGGCACGATCATCGACCGACGCGACCAGGTCTTGATGACCTGCTGGCTCTTGGCCTCGTTGGCGGAGTCCACCTTCTTCATCAGGTGGTCGTCCACGAACGGACCCTTCTTAAGGCTCCTGGGCACAGTCGTCTCCTAGCGCTTCTTGCCGGTCTTGCGTCGACGGACGATGAACTTGTCGCTGGCCTTCTTGGCCTTGCGGGTGCGGCCCTCGGGCTTGCCAGCCGGGTTGACCGGATGACGGCCACCGGAGGTCTTGCCCTCGCCACCGCCGTGCGGGTGGTCGACCGGGTTCATGGCGACGCCGCGGACGGTCGGGCGACGACCCTTCCAGCGCATGCGTCCGGCCTTGCCCCAGTTGATGTTGGACTGCTCGGCGTTGCCCACCTCGCCGATCGTGGCGCGCGAGCGCAGATCGACGTTGCGGATCTCACCGGACGGCATACGCAACTGGGCGTAGGGGCCGTCCTTGGCGACGAGCTGAACACTCGAGCCGGCCGCGCGGGCAATCTTGGCGCCGCCGCCGGGGCGGATTTCGACGGCGTGGATCACGGTACCGACCGGGATGTTGCGCAGCGGCAGGTTGTTGCCGGGCTTGATGTCGGCCGACGGACCCGTCTCCACGGTGTCACCCTGACCGAGCTTGTTCGGCGCCAGGATGTAGCGCTTCTCACCGTCTGCGTAGTGCAGCAGCGCGATGCGCGCGGTGCGGTTGGGGTCGTACTCGATATGCGCGACCTTGGCCGGCACCCCGTCCTTGTCGCCACGACGGAAATCGATGACGCGGTAGGCGCGCTTGTGGCCGCCGCCCTGATGGCGGGTCGTGATCCGGCCCTGGTTGTTGCGGCCGCCCTTGTTGGGCAGCGGCTCAACCAGTGACTTCTCCGGCGTCGACCGCGTGACCTCGACGAAGTCGGCCACGCTCGAGCCACGACGGCCAGGCGTCGTCGGCTTGTACTTGCGGATACCCATGGTGTTCGTCCCTCGCCCTAGCTAACCGGTCCACCGAAGATGTCGATGCGGTCGCCCTGCGCCACGGACACGATGGCCCGCTTGGTCGCATTGCGACGGCCCCATCCGCGTCGGGTGCGGATGCGCTTGCCTTCGCGGTTCTGCGTGTTCACTGCGGTCACGCGAACGCCGAAGACCTGCTCGACTGCGATTTTGATCTGTGTCTTGTTGGCGTCCGGGGCGACGAGGAACGTGTACTTGTTCTCGTCGAGGAGGCCGTAGCTCTTCTCGGAGATGACCGGAGCGAGCAGGACGTCACGCGGATCGTCGATCCTCATGCCGACACCTCCGATTCACTGGCGACGGCCTTGGCGCCACGACCCTTGACGGGACCGGCGACGAAGGCGTCGAACGACTCTTGCGTGAAGACGACGTCATCACTGATGAGCACGTCGTACGTGTTGAGTTGGTCGGGAGCGATCACATTGACCGAGGGCAGGTTGCGCACGCTCAGCCACGCGACGTCGTCCTCGCGGGTCAGCACGACGAGCACGTTGGGACGCTCGGTGACCTTGAGCAGGAATTCCTGCGCCGACTTGGTCGACGGGGCATCGCCCTCGACGATGCCGGTCACGATGTGCACCCGACCCTCGCGCGCCCGGTCCGACAGGGCGCCACGGAGTGCGGCCGCCTTCATCTTCTTGGGCGTGCGCTGGTCGTAGGACCGCGGCGTCGGGCCGTGCACGACGCCGCCACCGGCGAACTGCGGGGCGCGGGTCGATCCCTGACGGGCGCGACCGGTGCCCTTCTGCTTGTAAGGCTTGCGGCCACCACCGCGGACCTCGCCACGGGACTTGGTGTCGTGGGTGCCCTGACGGGCCGCCGCGAGCTGGGCGACGACCACCTGGTGGATCAGCGGGACGTTCACCTGAACGTCGAAGATCTCAGCGGGCAGATCCACCGAGCCGGCGGACTTGCCAGCGGGGCTCTGGATGTCTACGGAGGTCATGCGGTCACCGCCTTGGCCGTCGAGCGGAGGAAGACCACGCCGCCCTTGGGGCCGGGGACGGCCCCCTTGATGAGGATCAGGCCGCGCTCGGCGTCGACGGCGTGCACCTTCAGACCCTGGGTGGTCTGGCGCACCGTGCCCATGCGGCCGGCCATACGCAGGCCCTTGAAGACACGGGCCGGGGTGGCGCAGGCGCCGATGGAGCCGGGCTTGCGGTGGTTGCGGTGCGCACCGTGCGATGCGCTCACGCCACCGAAGCCGTGGCGCTTCATGGTGCCGGCGAAGCCCTTGCCCTTCGTGGTGCCGGTGATGTCGACGACATCGCCCGCCTCGAAAGTGTCGGCGCCGACCTCCTGGCCGAGGGTGTAGTCACCCGCATCCAGGGTGCGCAGTTCGACCAGGTGACGCCGCGGGGCGACGCCCGCTTTGGCGAAGTGCCCGGCATCAGGCTTGTTCACGCGGCGCGGATCAACCGCACCGAAACCGAGCTGAACTGCGGAGTACCCGTCCGTGTCCGGCGTGCGCACCTGCGTCACCACGCAGGGTCCGGCCTTGACGACGGTCACGGGAACAACGCGGTTGTTCTCGTCCCATACCTGGGTCATGCCGAGCTTCTCGCCCAGCACTCCCTTGACTGTCCTGTCCATTCGTCGCGTCCTAGAGCTTGATCTCGATGTCGACGCCGGCCGGGAGATCCAGGCGCATCAGCGAATCGACGGTCTTGGGCGTGGGGTCAAGGATGTCGATGAGCCGCTTGTGCGTGCGCATCTCGAAGTGCTCGCGACTGTCCTTGTACTTGTGCGGCGACCGGATGACGCAATACACGTTCTTCTCGGTCGGCAGCGGCACCGGTCCTGCAACCTGCGCACCAGTACGGGTCACCGTGTCGACGATCTTGCGCGCCGATGAATCGATGACCTCATGGTCGTAGGCCTTCAGCCGGATTCGGATCTTCTGTCCCGCCATGGTGGCTTCGCCTGTCCTTCGTCTCAGTACCGCTGT
>CAYGMM010000061.1:8078-13309 GCA_964351035.1 uncultured Actinomyces sp. | reverse complement strand
GCGGTTATCGAAGCCGGGCACGGTCGCAATGGAGTGGAGTACGTCGGTGCGCTTGAACGGCACGCGTGCACTGATCCACGACGTGGTCGAGACCGCGACGTGGGTGGCGTAAGGCTCGATGGCACCGCTGCCGAGGATCGCCGCGTGCAAGTCCGGCAGACCGCAGGCGACCGGGATCCCCGCCGGGATGCCGAGACTCTCGGAGACCTCCGGCAACACCGGCCCCAGAATCGAACCCATCGGCACCAGCGGCGGCAGACGCCCAGGGTCACGGCGCGCCTTGCGCACCAGTGCATCGACGTACGCCGGCTCAGCGCCGATCCGGTTATCGGTGAGCCAGGACAGGATCATCGATGCGGGCGTCGCCGCCGCACGGCCGGTGAACCGCATGCCGAGGTAATCCACCGGCTCGAGCAGCCAGCGCGCCCGCTCGTAGACCTCCGGCATCTCACGCTGCAGTAGGAGTGAGTGCCCAGTCGGATCTGCGCCACTGGGTGTAGGGGCTCCACCGGTGATACGCACCCACGGAATCACCTTCTGCGGGGCGAAACCCTGCACGCTCACCGCACCGCCAACGACGTCGCGCATGTGCTTGCGTGCCCTCGTGTCCGCCCATAGGAGCACCGGTCCCACCGGCTCACCGCGCGCATCGACCGGCACTGTCGAGCCCCACTGACCGGTGATGGCCACCGATGTCGCGGTCCCTTCCACGGACCCGGCGAGTTCACGCACGGCCTCACCGAGCCGCGCCCACCATTGCGCGGCATCCTGGGTTGCCTCGCCATCGAGACCGATCTGCACGTCGACGGGTCCGTGCGCCACGCCCAGGATCTGTCCCTGGTCCGTCACCGCCGCGACCTTGGGGCCACCGTTGCCCAGATCGATCGCGAGGACCCAGCCCATCTACGCCTCCGGGGCGGTTGCGTGCATGGCTTCGAGGACGCCGTTCATTGCGGCGGTCAGCGTCTGTTGACCCTGCGGGGTCGCTCCGAAGCCATACATCGCACCGCTCTCCGCGGGTTGGCCACGATGGTCAAGCGCGTAGTCGACCGCGGCACGAAGGTCATCGACGAAGGCCTCGGCGACACCGGGCTGGGTGTTGGGGCCGGTGACGCAGAAGTGCAGCGCCGGCGGCAACTGCAGGGAGTTCATCCGCCAGCCGGCCTTCTTCAGCGCGTCGTTGACGAGATAGACGTCGACCTCATCGGACATGAACGAGGTCATGAAGATGGGATCGCCGATGACCTGCAACTCCGGGATGCGCTCACGGATACCGGCCTTGATCGTGTCGTTGGCGGCGAGGAGCGCTCGCGCCTTGTCGAGGTAGCCCTGCCGTCCGGTCGTCACCATCGCCGCCCACGTTGACGCGATGAGTCCGCCGCTGCGCGACCCAGCGAGGCCCGGTGAGAGGTAGAGACCACCGGGCCAGTCCGTCACCGAGTACCACTGGCGTGCCCGCAGCGCCGCATCGCGGTAGATCAGTGTCGACGTGCCCTTCAGTGCGTAGCCGTACTTGTGGGTGTCCGCCGAAATGCTGGTGACGCCGTCGACGCGGAAGTCCCATGGCGGTACGTCGTAGCCGAGTTCCTCCGCCCACGGCAGCAGGAAGCCACCGAGGCAGCCATCGACATGCAGTCCGACGCCGCGCTCGAGCGCGAGCGCACCGAGTTCGGGGATGGGATCAATGAGGCCGTGCGCGTAGTCGCCAGCGCTGCCCACGATCGCGATGGTGTTGTCATCCATCGCGGCGGCCATCGCGTCAACGTCGGCGACAAAGGCATCGGTCACGGGCACATCGCGCACCTCGATGCCCATCCAGTGCGCGCCCTTGCGCAGAGCGACGTGCGCGGTGTTGGGCAGGACGACATTCGGAGCCGTCACGCCACGGGTCTCGCGGGCCTCCTCGCGGTAGGAGTAGAGGGCGTGGATGAGGCTGTCGCTGCCGCCACTGGTGACGACGCCCGTCGGCGCCGGAGCGTGCAGCATGTTGGCCACCATCGCGACGATCTCGCCCTCGAACTTCGTTGCCGAGGGGTACATATCGCGCTGCAGGACATTGGCATGAGCGAACTCACCGAAGACCTCGGTGAGGAAGGCGTAGTGATCATGGTCGCCGCTGTACAGGCTGCCGGAAACGCGACCGGCATCGCCCTGGGCGTCCTCGGCGGTCGCCATCATCTCCATGTCGGCGAGCACGGCCTGGCGCTCGATCCCCTCGTCCGGGATGCGAGTGAACGTCGTACTCGTGCGCCGGTAGGGGAAGAGGTCATCGAGCATGCGCTCAAGATCCGACCGATCGTCACCCACGCCAAACCCTCCCGGTGAAACCTATTCCATGCCCTTGTGGCGGCGACCGATCGCGCGTTCGGTTTCGCGCTTGGCCTCCCGCTCGGCGATGGCCTGTCGCTTGTCCTGGTGTTTGCGGCCGGACGCCAGTGCCAACTCCACCTTGGCGTAGCCATCCTTGAAGTACAGCGACAGCGGGATGAGCGTCAATCCCTTGGCCTGCGTCTTGGCTGCGAGCTTGCGAATCTCATCGCGATGCAGCAGCACTTTGCGGGCCCGACGCGGCTCGTGATTGGTCCACGTGCCCATGTCGTATTCGGGAATGTGTACGCCGCGCAGCCACACCTCACCGTTGTCGATCGTGGCGTAGCCGTCGGTGAGGGTCGCGCGCCCGGCCCGCAAGGACTTGACCTCGGTGCCGGTCAGGACCAGGCCAGCCTCCACCGTGCTCTCCACGTGATAGTCGTGGCGAGCCTTGCGGTTCTGGGCGATGAGGGCGCGGCCCTTCTCCTTGGCCACGACTCAGACGCGCAGGTACTTGCGCAGGGTGAGGAAGGCCGCCAGACACGCCAGCGCGATACCGGTGATGAACAGGATCGGCACGATGGCCCAGACCGCTTCCCAGCCGACGAACGCCGTGAACTGGAACGCCGGGGCGAGGACTCGGTCGATCACGAAGATCTTGACGAGCACCAGACCGCCAGTGGCGATCGTCGCACCCACCGCAGCCGCAATCGCCGCCTCCATCAGGAACGGCAGCTGGATGTAGAAGTTGGAGGCGCCAACGAGACGCATGATGCCGGTCTCTCTTCGGCGGCTGAAGGCAGCTACGCGCATCGTGTTGACGATGAGCAAGACTGTGACCACGAGCATGGCGAGAGCAATCACCAGCGCGATCGCCTGTAGGCCACCGAGGAGCTGGAAGAACTTCTCCAGGAACTGCCGCTGGTCGTTCACCTGCTCAACGCCGGGTCTGCCCTCAAAGGCTGACGCCACGATGTCGTACTGCGTCGGATCGGAGAGCTTGACGCGGAAAGACTCCGGCAGCGCCTCGACCGTGACACTGTCGATGATCGGTGAGTTGCGGTACTGAACGATGAAACGGTCGTAGGCCTCCTGCTGGGTCTCGAAGTAGATGTCCTGCACCAGCGGCTTCAAGGACTCCAGGTCGGCCTGGATCTGCTCCTTCTGCGCATCGGTCACCTTGCCACCGGCACACGAAGCCGTCTCCGAGTTGTCATTGCACAGGAAGATCGATACCTCGACCTTGTCGTACCAAAAGTCCTTCATGGTGTCGACCTGCGAGCGCACGAGCAACGAGACACCGAAGAGGGCAAGGGAGACGCCGACCGTGATGATCACGGCCACCGTCATGGTCAGGTTGCGGCGCAGGCCGTTGCCGACCTCGCTGAAGACGAATCGAGTCTGCATCGCGCGCTACTCCGAGTATCCGTAGACGCCACGCGACTGGTCGCGTACGAGGTGACCCATCTCCAACTCGATGACGCGCTTGCGCATCTGGTTGACGATGGCTACGTCGTGCGTCGCCATCACGACCGTGGTGCCGGTGCGGTTGATGCGCTCAAGCAACTTCATGATGCCCTCGGACGTATTGGGATCGAGGTTGCCGGTGGGCTCGTCGGCAATGAGGATCGCCGGCTTGTTCACGAAGGCACGGGCGATAGCCACACGCTGCTGCTCGCCACCGGAGAGCTCATCGGGCATGCGATTCTCCTTGCCCTCCAACCCGACGAGTTCGAGGACCTCCGGGACGATCCGCTGCACCTGACCGCGTGACTTGCCGATGACCTCGAGGGTGAAGGCGACGTTGTCGAAGACGGTCTTGTTGGGCAGCAGGCGGAAGTCCTGGAAGACGGTGCCGATCCGGCGACGCAGTTGGGGGATCTTCCAGTTCGAGAGCCGGCCGAGGTCCTTGCCGGCCACCCACACGCGCCCGGAGTTGGGGGACTCCTCCTTGAGCACCAGCCGCAGGAAGGTCGACTTGCCCGAGCCGGAGGCCCCGACGAGGAAGACGAATTCGCCCTTTTCGACCTCAAGGGACACGTCGTCTAGGGCGGGGCGGTTCTGCGTGGGGTACTGCTTCACCACGTTCTCGAACAGGATCACCCCAGGAGTTTACGGGTCCGAGCCAAAATTCCCGCTTTCGACGCAGTCTGGCGGAGGACCACGAGGCACTGGCAGGCAATTGTGCGCTCAGAGTGCCGAATTTCGGTCTTCTCAGCGCACAACCTCAACCCGACCGCGAATTGTGCGCTCAGAGTGCCGAATGTCGGCCTTCTCAGCGCACAACCTGGTCCGGCTTCCCCTAGTTGGGGCGGACGACCACCCGCTGGGCCCGCAGGGCCATGACGAGGGCCACGATCCAGCCGATGATGGTCCAGCCCAGGAGCAGATTGACCCAGAAGACCGCCCAGTGCGGCACATCGCGCACCGCGGCGACGGCCCAGGGCGCCATGTAGCCGCCGGTCAGGATCGCCACGATGATCGAGACGACCTTGGTCGCTGTCCAGGACCGGTTCTCGGGTTCGACGGAGTACTCAGCCATGGAGGCAACCTATCGCGAGAGGCAAACTATCGCGGTCACGGCCGGGGACGCCGATCAATCAGGGGTCGATGACCGAAAATCACGAGGCAGTCTCACGCTGACGTCGCCAGCGAATGCCTTCCTCGATGAAGTCGTCGATCTCCCCATCGAGGACGGCGGCGGTATTGCCGGTCTCGTATTCGGTCCGTAGATCCTTGACCATCTGGTACGGGTGCAGGACGTAGGAGCGCATCTGCGTGCCCCAGGAACCGGCCGAGTCATCCTTCAGCGCGTTGATCTTGGCTCGCTCCTCCTCGCGCTGCTTCTGCAGGAGTTTGGCCTGAAGGACCGCCATCGCCGTGGCGCGGTTCTGCAACTGGGACCGCTCGTTTTGGCAGGA
>CAYGMM010000061.1:0-8068 GCA_964351035.1 uncultured Actinomyces sp. | reverse complement strand
GAGTCCGTCGTATTGACGCCCTGCCCACCCGGACCGCTCGACCGGTAGACATCGACGCGGATCTCGTCCTCGGGGATGTCGATGTGGTCGGTCTCCTCGAGCACCGGGACGACCTCGACCGCGGCGAACGACGTTTGGCGTCGACCCTGATTGTCGAACGGTGAGATGCGCACGAGTCGGTGCGTGCCCTGCTCGATGGACAAGGTCCCATAGGCGTAGGGCGCTTTCACGGCGAAGGTGGCCGACTTGATGCCCGCTTCCTCGGCGTACGAGGTGTCGTAGACCTCGATCGGCCAACCGTGGCGCTCGCAGTAGCGCGAGTACAGGCGCAGCAGCATCTCCGCCCAGTCCGCGGCATCGACGCCACCGGCCTCCGAACGGATCGTCACCAGGGCTTCACGCGCGTCGTACTCGCCAGAAAGAAGGGTGCGCACCTCCATGTCGCCGATCGCCTTGCGCAGGGCCGCCAACTCCGTGCCCGCCTCGGTCCAGGAGTCGTCGTCATCCTCGGCCTCGGCCAACTCCACGAGGACGACGAGGTCGTCGAGGCGGCTACGCAGACTCTCGATCCTGCGGATGTCGCCTTGGACGAGAGACAGTTGCGACGTCACGCGCTGGGCGTTGGCCTGGTCGTCCCACAGATCGGGCGCGGAGGCCTCATGCTCCAACTCGGCGGCACGCTCTCGCAGGCGCGGCACGTCGAGCACCTTCTCGATCCCCGAGAGGGTCTGCTCGAGTTCGCCGAGCGCCTCGGCAACGTCAGGAATGGCCACGATCGGCAAGCCTACGAGGTCCGGTACGCCGACCCGAAACCAGTCGGCCGCGACGGTCACAGTCCGGCCAATTCACCTCCGACGCAGCGCCCGAGGCTTACCCTGCGCAACAGGGAGGTCACATGTCTCTGTCTCGGCGTCGATTCATCGCCGGCACCGCAGCCCTCGCGGCCGCGTGGGGGATCTCACGCGAGGTCCTTGGCGCGGCACTTGCTGCCCCCCTGCGGGCCAGCGACGCGCCCACCACGCTCCTGCAGACGATCAAACTCTCCAGTCAGGCCGTACGCGGCACCTACCGCACGCTCCTCGCCGGGGCCGGCGAGGAGTTCATCCCGCGCTATGACCTGCTCGGGCGCACCGCGGACGACGCGCGCGCCTCGGCACGACGTTCGCTCTATTACCTCGCACACCTGTCGGACATCCATGTCATCGACGCCCAGACGCCGGCCCGAATGGACGCGATCCAGAGCATCGCACCGGAGCTCTTCACCGATGCCGCCCGACCGCAGGACACCCTGACGGTGCACGTCCTGGCCTCGATGGTGGACAGCGTCGTCGCCGCGCAGACCAGTGCCGTCACCGGCGCACCCCTGGCGAGCGCGCTGAGCACCGGCGACAGCGCCGACAATCTCTCGCGCACCGAGACCCGGTGGTACATCGACATCCTTGACGGCGGCGAGGTCACCGCTAACACCGGCGCCGTCGGGGTCTACGAGGGCCCGCAGATCTGGTCGGAGGCGACGTACGCCTACCACCCGGACGATCCGAGCAATGACGTCTACGGACCGCGCGGCTTCCCCACCGTGCCCGGCATGCTCACCGCCGCCGTGTCGAACCCGGTGCGCTCGCAAGGGCTCCCGGTCCCCTGGTACGCCGTCTACGGCAACCACGACTCAACCTTCATGGGCACCTTCCGCCCGGATCCCGCGCTCTTCGCGTACGCCGTCGGTGATCGCAAGGCCGCCGTCGGCGAAGCCCTCGCCCCCAACTGGCTGCAGGGGTTCGTCAGCGACCTCAGCGCAGCGCAGATGGGCATCAACGCACTGCGGCAGCAGTTCGGGTTCCTCCCGGGCATGAAGGCGGTCACGCCCGACCCGGAACGCAAACTGCTCGAGCGCACCGACTTCATGCAGGCCCACCTGGACTCCCCCGACGTCCCCGGTCCCGTTGGGCACGGGTGGACGCAGGCCAACGTCGACTCCGGGCAGACCTGGTGGACGACCGATCTCACGCCGTACCTGCGCGTCTTCGGCCTGGACACGTGCAACATGGCTGCGGGTGCCGATGGGGCAGTGCCGGAAGACCAGTTCATGTGGCTGCAGGGTGAACTCAGCCGATGCCAGGACGAAGGTCGACTCGCGCTCGTGTGCAGCCACCACAACTCACTCACGCTGGAGAACGACGCGCAGCCGGTGACCGGCGGTCAGCCGTTGATCCATGCCGAGGAGTTCATCGCGATGCTCCTGCAGTATCCGGTCTGCGTCGCCTGGTTGAACGGCCACACGCACATCAACACGATCACGCCGCATTTTCGCGACAGTGGTGACGGGGGCTTCTGGGAGATCACGACAGCGTCGTGCGTCGACTTCCCGCAGCAGCAACAGCTCGTCGAACTCGTCGACAACCGAGACGGCACCATGTCGATCTTCGTCACGGCACTCGACCATGCGGCGCCGCCGACGTGGAGTCAGGGTGATCTCAGCCAAATGGGTTTGGCATCGCTGAGTCGTGAACTCGCCGCCAACGCCTGGCTGAACAAGCCGGCCCTACGTGCCGGCACCCCACTGGATCGCAATGTGGAGTTGCTCATGCCCGCGCCGATCGACCTTGGTCGCATCACCGACGCCGATGTCGAAGCGGTGCAGATGAAGGCCAAAGCGCAGCTCCTGGCACACGGAGGTGCCGCGTGATGCGCCGACTTGCTCTCGCCGTGATCGCCACCGTGGCCCTGACCGGCTGCTCGCAGATCGCGGCCCTGACTCCGGTGGGCGGAGACTCCATCACCAGCGTGCGCAACGCGGTGTACGACGTCCTCGTCGACCAGCAGGTGCCGATCATGGTGGCGCCACAGTGCGCGACCGTCGACAGTGGCTTCACCTGCGTCGGCTCCACGGTCGACGGTGCCGAGATCCGCGCGGAGGCGGGCAGCACGGCGCCGTACCCCCTCACGATCACCGTCGGTGGCGAGCAGATCTTCAGCGGCGACGCCCAACAGGTCCTCGACGCAGCACTGTTGGAGGGCTCATGAGCACCGTGGAGATGAAGCCGCTCTACCGAGTGAGCGTCCTTGCCGTGGGGTTCGCGCGCATGTGGCGCGGCTGGAAGGTCGTCCTGCCCGTCATCGTGATCAATGCACTGCTGCAGTCACTGCTCATCCTGCTGGGCGTGCTCCCCTATCTGACCATCGCCTTCGTGCTCGTGGCCGTCGTGTCCTTCATGATCCTGGTGAAGGCCTACAACTTCGTGGCGGCGGCGATGCTCGAGGCAGCCGTCGGGCCGGTCAATGTGCGCGCCGTCTACGACAACCTGTGGAGCCGCTACTGGGTACTCCTCGCCTGGTCGGTGGGCCTCGGCGTCGTGGTGCTCATCGGACTGTCGCTGTACGTCGTGCCAGGGTTCGTGGTGCTGGCCCTCACGCCGTACCTGCTGCTCGCGGTCGTCGACGGCCAGCGCAATCCGCTGGCGGTGAACTTCCGGACGATCGGCGCGCGGTGGGGTCGGTGGCTGATCACCGTCATCCTCATGGGCGTCGTGCTCTTCGTGGCCTGGTTCTTCGCGGCCCTGGACGGTTTCTTCATCACCGGGGCCCCCGCGGCGTTCATCGGCTGGCTCGTGCTCGGCTTCGTCGCCACCTGGTTCCTCAGCGCGTGGTCGCTGATCTATCGGAGCGTCAACCCCCGCTGAGCCCCCCGGTTTGTCACCTAGAACCGCGTTCTGACCCCTGAAATTGGAGTCAAGACACGGTTCTAGGTGACAAACACGGGAGGTCACTCCTCGCGATGTGCGAGGTCGGGACTGAATGCCGGCAGGCAGACCGCGATGTACTCAGCGCCCTCGCTGGTGGCATAGCGGATGCGCTCGCCCGCGCGCGTGATGATCGCCTGACCCGCCGTCACGGTGCGCAATCCGTCGGGGGTATCCACCTCGATGCTGCCCTTGAGGACGACGGTGAACTCATCGAACTCCGGCGTCTGTGCGGGTTCATCCCAGCCGGGCGGGGCCACCATGTGCGCGACGGAGACGGCAGCGTCACCGCTGGCCACGTGCCCGACGTACTCGTCGATGGTCTTGCCGCCGGGCACCGGGATGCGGATGGGGGCGGCGATGATCTCGGCCATGGCGAACCCTTCGCTAGGGGCGATAGCGCAGGGTCGCTCCCGCCTCGACCTGCAGATCGTAGGCCCCCTGGGCAGTGAGCCAACCGGAGAACGGCGGACGCACACGATCGGTCATCCCGACGTACACGATGTCGCCACGCACGCTGACCGCCGTGAGTCGAGCATCACCGGCGTCGCGGCGCACCTGACGCTCGACCGCCCCGCGCACCGCCGACGGGTTGAGCCGGATCCGATCGCTCGCGCCATGGGCGTAGTAGTGGTCGAGATCGATGGCCTGGGCACCGGCGAGCGCCGCGGCATCGGCCTGGGCCTGCAGTGAACGCCGCGCCAGGTAGACCGTGGAGACGTCGACGACGACGGCCAACGCGAGCAGGCAGATGACGATGAGGCCGAGGATAAGGACGATCGCACTCCCCTCATCCCGAACCTTCTTCCGTTGAGTGGCGAGTTGTGGACGGTTTTCGGCGGAGAAACCGTCCACAACTCGCCAGTCAACTGGAGTGGTCACGGTGACTCCCGGTAGTCGTCGACCGGGATGACGAAGTCGGCACTCACCGGGATGGCCCCCATCGTCGACTCGGCCAGCGAGTCCGGCAGGAACGGCAGCCGCACACGCGTCGCCACGCGAACCGAGGCCGTGGACCCCGGAGCCAGACAACTCGGCTCGCAGCTGATCCGCACGTCCGGTGTCTTCGCGATGCCCTGATCGGCCAGGGCAATCCCGGCCGCTGCCCTGGCCCACGCCTGAGCCTGCCCGGGGGAATCGGCTTGGACGTACGCGCGGCCGGCCTCCCGGGCGGCCTGTGTCACGCCGAATGCGGCAGCCTGCACCTGCATCACCGCAATGACGGCGTACATGACGGGGACCACGACGAGGACGACGAGTACGACGAACTCGATTACCGCGGCGCCGTCGTCATCACCACGCCAGCGACCTGTCATCGCCGTTCCTCCAGTGCGTGACCCTCCACCGTCATGGCCGTCGGCCCCAGGAGCCCCACCAGCGGCAGGGTGCTGTTGACCCGCACCCGCATGACCGGCAAACCGTCCACGCGGGTGTGGTCTGCCGCAACGGTCGCTCGGGAGCCACCCACAGCCTCGGCGAGGATCTGCCGCGTGCGTGCCTCCGCGGTCGCCGCACTGCCTCCGGCCAAGGCACCGGCCCGGGCACCCTCGGCGGCGGCGGAGGTCATCGTGGCGCGCACATGCATCGCCAAAATGACCTGCACCACCGCGAGGACGACCGCGAGAACTACCGGCGTGATGAGCGCGAACTCGACCACGGCACTGCCGCGGTCACGGTCAGTCCCGGGGGAACCGTTCACGGACCCGATACCGAACTGATGGCGCGGTCAAAGAGCGAGGTGAGCGCATCGTCGGCGACGAGCCAAAGCGCCGTGACGAGGCCTGCGGTCATGACCGCGACCAGCACCCAACCCGGCACATCCCCCCGATCGTCGGAGGTGATGCGGGCGATGATGCGGGCGTACACGGTTGACAGGTACTTCATGGTGTTCTCCTTCGTGATTTCGATAGACGACCAGGTCCCAGTGACGAGGTCGTGAGCAAGTGGCTACGCCGTGAGATTGAGTCCGTGCAGTCCCGGGAAGAGCGCAATCACCACGACGATCGGCAGGATGAGGAACACGACCGGGACCAACATGAGGATTTCCTTGCGGCCCGCGCGTTCGATGAGCCGTCGTCGACCGCTCGCGCGAGCGTCCGCGGCCTGCGCGCGCAACACGTCCGCCATGGGCGTGCCGCGCTCACTGGCCACGGCGATGCCGTCGACGAAGCGGGCCACATCCGTGGCGGGTACGCCGTCGGCCAGTTCCCGCAAGGCCCCGACGAACGGCGTACCACCGCGGACCTCGCGAACGACGGTCGTCAGCTCACCGGGAAGTTCGCCGCGTAGCGTCGCCGACACACGCTCCATCGCGGCGACAGGTGCTTCACCGGCGGCGACCGCGAACGCGAGTAGGTCGGCGACCGTCGGCAATTGCTCGGTCATCCGCGTGCTACGCCGTTTCACCTCGGCCGACAGTTTGCGATCGTGGAGCATCCAGCCCACCACGGCACCGACGGCGGCGAGGAGCAACGGAGCGGCAACGGACGGACCGCCTTGGGAGATACCGACGACGATGCCCAGCGTCAGTCCCCCGGCGGCGCCCCCTGCAGCCCAAACGAGGGACTCCAGCCGATAGGCCGCCGGATCGAGGGTGCGCCCCGACTGCCGCAGTCGACGGACCAGTGAGGCACCACCAGCTCCCCACCGGTCAACGACGAGAGGTCGCGCGATGTCCTGCAACACGGCGAACGGTCCGCGCTCCCCCATGGCAACGCGGTGGCCGGGCGAGGCGATCCGATCGACCAAGCGCGGCGGTCGGTGCGCTTGGCGCGCGGCGAGGATGAGCAGGATCCCCGCCGCCAGGGCAGCGCCGATCAGGGCGCCCGCCGCACTCATGCCATCACCCGTGGCTCATTCGGCAGCCGGCCCAGGGCGATCATCACGCGGTAGGCAACGACCGAGAGCACGGCCGCACCGATGAGGATCACCGCACCCATGGCCGTCGAGTAGGCCGCCATGGCCTCGGGGCGTGTGCACAGCAGGGCGAGGGTGATCCAGGGAGCCGCCACGGCAATGCGGGCACCGTTGACGGTCCAACTCTGTCGGGCCTCGATCTCACCGCGCGTGCGCGCATCCTCGCGCAGGAACTCACTCAGCGTGCTGAGCACCCGGCCCAGGTCGCTCCCACCCACTTCGCGGGCGATGCCCAGTGCGATGACGACACGGTCTGCCACCGGGTCACGCATCGAGTCGGCGAGGACCTCAAGAGCGAGCGCGAAGGACCCCGTCGCCCGGTACTCGGCCGCGAACCTCGCGAATGCCGGTCGGAGCGGTTCGGGCCCGCGTACGCCGAGGTCGGCCACCGCCTCGGGCAGGGACAGTCCAGCGCGGACGGCTGAGGCAAGTACGTCAACGGCATCGGGCCAGCTGCTCCGCAAGGCCTTGATCCGAGCGGTCGCGCGGCGTCGCAGGACGACGTAGGGAATAGCGCCGACGGCCATGGCAGCGAGCAGGCCGACGACGAGCACTCCGGACACGGCGAGGGCCACCAGGGCTGCGAGAAGAGCGGCTCCCACGCTGGCCGCCAGGAAGCTGGCCGGGCGGACGCGCTCCATCCCCGCACGGTCGATCAACTGCTGGAGCCGACTCTCGCGCGTCCGCCTGGTGATGCCCGGTCCGGACGCGCCGAGCACGATGAGGAGGATTCCAATGCCGGCCAGCAGGCCGATGATGGCGCCCATCACGCGGCCGCCATCCGCGCACCGAGCAATTCAGCAAGGTCATAGCCAGCTGCCTCGAACCGATCTTCATGGGGTGGGAATCCGTTGCCACGCACCAGGTGACCCTTGCGGCGCGTGAAGATGTCCGCGACCTCCACAACACCGGATTCCACGCGCCCCGGCAGGGCGGCGATCTCGCGTACCTGGCGTTGCCCGTCGCGGTTGGTTGCGGTGTGAATGACGAGGTCGACGCAGCCGGCCACCGTCGGTACGACGAAGTCCGCCGCGATGTTCTGCCCCGCAAGCAAGGGCAGCGTGCAGAGTTTGGTCACGGCCTCGCGAGCGGAATTGGCATGCAGGGTCGCCGCGGCGGGCAGGCCGCTGTTCATCGCGATAAGGAGGTCCAGCGCCTCCGCCTGCCGCACCTCACCGACGACCAGACGGGTTGGCCGCATGCGGAGCGCTTCCTTCACCAGGCGACGTAGCGCGATCTCACCGGAGCCCTCAAGGCTGGCCTCGCGCGTCTGCATCGCGACCCAGTCCGGGTGATGTGGCAGTTGGATCTCGAACACTTCCTCACAGGTGACGATGCGCTCACGTGACGGCACGCAGCCGAGCAACCCATTAAGAAGGGTCGTCTTGCCCGCTTGAGTACCACCGGCCACGATC
>CAYGMM010000060.1:0-13390 GCA_964351035.1 uncultured Actinomyces sp. | reverse complement strand
CCGGGGCAGCCCCGCGCAATGATCTCGAGCTCCACGTCGTCGTGGAGAGGCACCTTGCGCGTGTGCACCTGGAGGATCCCCAGGCGCCCGCCGAGGTCGGGGCGCGGCACCGTGATGCGACGGTCGAAGCGACCGGGACGCAGGATGGCCGGGTCGAGCACGTCGGGGCGGTTGGTCGCCGCGATGATGATGACTCCGTCCGTCGACTCGAAGCCGTCCATCTCGACGAGCAGCTGGTTCAAGGTCTGCTCGCGCTCGTCATGCCCGCCGCCGAGACCCGCACCGCGGTGGCGGCCGACCGCATCGATCTCGTCGACGAAGATGATCGCCGGCGCGTTGGCCTTGGCCTGCTCGAACAGATCGCGCACGCGACTCGCACCGACACCGACGAACATCTCGACGAAGTCCGAGCCGGAGATGGAGAAGAAGGGCACCCCCGCCTCGCCGGCCACCGCGCGTGCCAGCAGCGTCTTGCCGGTGCCAGGCGGGCCGTAGAGGAGAACACCCTTGGGGATCTTGGCGCCGACGGCCTGGAACTTGGCGGGCTCGGAGAGGAAGTCCTTGATCTCGTGGAGTTCCTCGACGGCCTCGTCAGCGCCGGCGACATCGGCGAACGTCGTCTTGGGCATGTCCTTGGAGACAGCCTTGGCCTTCGACTTGCCGAAGTTCATCAGGCGGGAGCCGCCGCCCTGCATCTGGCTCATGAAGAAGAAGAGCAGCAGGACCAGGAGCGCGAACGGCAGCAGGGTGAAGAGCAGGCTGACGAGGAGGTTGTCCTGCGGGACGATGACGTCATAGCCGCCGGGCAACTGACCAGCGGACGCCTTCTCCTGCAGGAGACGTTGGAGTTCGACGCCCTGCCCCGTGACGTACTGGCTCGTGATGACCGAGCCGTCCTTGAGGGTGAGCTCGATGACCTGGTCGCCGTCGGTGATGATGGCCGACTCGACCTGGTTGCCCTGGATTTCGGAAATGGCCTGGCTGGTGTCGACGCGTTCGGGTCCACCGACGCCGGAGATGAAGCTGGAGATGATGATCGCGATCAGGACAGCCAGCAGGACCCAGAACAGCGGCCCGCGGAAGAAGCGCTTGGCGTTCATGGTCGGCATCCCCTGATCGGTGTGCGGCGGACCCTCCGCCTCTCCGGTCCTCAACCCGTCCGGAGCGTCCGGGATTCCCGGCCCCTAGACGTTACACCGGACAGCCCCCTCGTCACCCGTCCGCACTCCCCCGAGAAGGCTCGAAGGGATGGAGGGGCTAGCCGCCGTAGACGTGGGGATCGAGGACGGCGACCTGCCGCAGATTCCGGTACCGCTCGTCGTAGTCGAGGCCGTAGCCCACGACGAACACATTCGGGATATCAAAACCGACGTACCGGGGATTGATGGGCACGGTGAGCGCCTCCGGCTTGCGCAGCAGAGTGAAGACCTCGATGGACGCCGCGCCGCGCGAACCGAGGTTGCGCAGGAGCCAGGACAGGGTCAGGCCGGTGTCCAAGATGTCTTCCACCACGAGCACGTGACGCCCGGCCAGATCGGAGTCCAGATCCTTCAGAATGCGCACGACGCCTGAGGACTGGGTTCCCGACCCGTACGACGACACCGCCATCCAGTCCATCGTCACGTGCGACCGGAGATGGCGGGCAAAGTCCGCCATCACCATCGTGGCGCCCTTCAGCACACCCACGAGGAGAAGGTCACTGTTGGCATAGTCCGCATCAACCTGTGCGGCGACCTCAGCGAGGCGCGTTTGGATCTGCTCCTCGGTAAGCAGCGTCTCGACGATCTCCGACGGCACGTGGTCGGCGTCCACTAGGTCTCCTCGCGCTGAAGCCGTCGCACCGCGACGGGGGGAATGCGGGCGAAGCCCAGCCTTCCACATTCGCGGCCGCCAGAGATACCTCCCGGCAAATCCATCGCGCCCTGACCACGCCAGCGGCGCACGAGGTCGTCGAGCCGATCGACGTGGGCGGCGGTGAGATCGGTGGGCGGACACCCAGCCAGAAGGGCAGCTTGGCGCAGTACGCGCGTGCGCACCGCTCGCGGTAGGTCACCGAGCAGTTCGACGTCGTACTCGCCCTCCCCCACCTGACACTCCTGCAGGGCTCGGTCCGCCCATGCGTCCAGGGCATCGGCATCGTCGCGCAACTGAGCGGCTGACCGGGCCAATCCCTCCACCGCGGCCGGCCCGACCGCTTCGATGAGTTCCGGCAAAGCATGACGACGTACGCGGACTCGGGTGAATCGCTCGTCGATGTTGTGGGGATCGGTCCATGTGTCGAGATCGGCGACTGCGGCGTGCACGACCGCTCGCGGCACCCCGAGCAATGGTCGGCGCCACAGCCCGGCGACCGGAGCCATGGCCGACAGGCTGCGTGCCCCCGATCCGCGCGCGAGCCGCAGCAGGACGGTCTCCGCCTGGTCCTCGCGAGTGTGCCCGAGCAGGATCGCCGCGGCGCCCACCTCGGCCGCCACGGATTCCAAGGCCGTTCGGCGAGCCGCTCGCGCCGCTGCCTCAGGCCCGCCGGAACCGGATCCGGTTGCCACCTCGACGCGGACGGCCCGCGCGTCGATCACACCCACCGCGTGACACAACTCGACCGCCCGTGAAGCGACCGTGGCGGAGTCAGCCTGCAGCCCATGATCAACGACAACGGCCACAGCGCTTCGCCGTAGATCGGCCACACCGCGGGCCAGCGCAACCGAGTCCGCTCCCCCCGAGACCGCGATGACCACCGGAGCACTCGCATCGAGGCCCGACAGGGCCTGGTCGACAGCCCGACGTACGACGCCGCGCGGCTCATCGTTCATCCATGCACCCGCTGGACCCAAGCCTGCGGATCGGAGATCTCCGATAGCAGCGGAAGGGTCTGCGGCGATGTCCACACCGCGTTGAAGCCGGTCATGCCCACCCGGTCGATGACCCCGCGCACGAACGCCGCTCCCTCGGTGTACTGACGCAACTTCGCATCGAGGCCGAGGAGCCGCTTCAGTGCACCATCCAGGGTCCCGGACTCCCGTCGACGCTGATCGAAGCGGCCACGGATGACATCGACCGTTGGTACCACCTGTGGGCCCACCGCATCCATGACGACATCCGCGTGCCCCTCCAAGAGCGACATCAAGGCGGTCAGCCCGTCGAGGACCTCACGCTGCTCCGGCGTCTGCACCAGATCGATCAAGCCCGCATCGCCGAGGGTGCGACGTCGCAGACTCGCCACCACCCGTGACGCCGCTTCACCAAAATCGGACTCCGAAGCCTTGAGGTACTCGTGCACCTGCGCGGTGAAATGGCGCGAAAGCCAGGGGACGGCCCCGAACTGCACTCGATGGGTCTCCTCATGCAGACATACCCACAGCCGGAAGTCGGTCGCATCGACATCAAGTTGACGTTCGGCGCGCACGATGTTGGGCGCCACCAGCAGGAGGCGACCGCGATCACCGAACGCCTCGTACTGGCCAAGCACCTTCCCGGAGAGCCAGGACAGGACGCCACCCATTTGGACGGCGGTCACGCGAGAACCAATGGCGCGGCCGATCGATGAGCCATCGGGGTCGCGGAGTTCGTCGGCGATCGGCTCGACGGCGATCTTGAACTGCTCGACATTGGACCGCAGCCACTCGGGTCGACCCACCACAACCGCGCGATGCTCCTCGAAGGGGGCCTCAAGGCCGGTGACATCAGCGACCGGTTGCACCGCTCGCTCGCTGGCCCGCCGCAATTGGCGGACCGCCCGGTCCACGTCATCCTCGGTGACCTCGGGCCCACGGGGCGCCAACCGCACGCCGGTGGCGACCGCGAGATCCCAGTCAACGAGGTCGGTCACCATTCGACTCTACGGCGACCGATCAGTTGAGGCAGCCGCACGCGGCCAGAGCCGCCGCCGCACGGTCGAGGGCAGCCCTGGATTCGGGGATATCGGTCGTCGCATCGGACATGAAGGCGAAGGCGAGCAGTCGGCCATCGCGATCCACGACCGTGCCGGAAAGGGTCGAGACTTCGATCAAGGTGCCGGTCTTCGCGCGCACGAACCCGGCCGCCGGGGCGGTGTCCGCCGACACGAAGCGATCGGTCAGAGTCCCGGTGAGCCCCGCGACGGGGAGCCCGAGCAACACCGGCCAGGTCCACGAGGGGGCCGCATCTCCTGCGGCGAGGGACACAGCGGATGCCAGCAGATTCGGAGAGGCAACGTTGGCGTACGACAAGCCACTTCCGTCAACGATCACGGTGCCGCTGGTGGGCAACCCCAGCGATTGGAGCGTCTCCAACGTGGCCTGAGCGCCGCTCTCAAACGTGCCAACACCGGTCAGTTGTGCGCCCGCGAGGTGGGCCAGGATCTCGGACATGTCGTTGTCGGACTCGGTGAGCATGGTCTCGACCATCGTGGCGACCGGAACAGAGCGGGTACTGGCGATGACCTCGCCCGCGGTCGTCGCCGGCGTCACCTCGGTGACCGTCAGTCCTCGCTCGGTGAGGAGGTCGGCGAACCGCTGAGCAGCGGCGTAAGCCGGATCCTCGACACGACTGTCCGAGTCCGGGACGCGGGATCGGTCAACCGTGAGCGCGGAGACCGGCGCTGCCACACCGAGCGCGGGATAGTCGCCATCCCAACCGGGGGCGATCTGCGGACCGGCGAAAAGGGAGGTGTCGTAGTGCACGGCCACTGCGCCCTGCGTCGACGCGGCCGTCTGATCTGCCAACTCGGTGAGTGACGAGCCGTCGGCGCTCACGGTGGCCAACGTGGGATCGCCGGCGCCGACGAGCGTGACGGAGTCAGCTCCACCGACCACCGTGGTCTCGATGCGCGTCTCCGGTCCTACGAGGTTCAGCACGGCAAGCGCCGTGAAGATCTTGTCGTTGGAGGCCAGCGATCGAGGAGTCGCGGCCTCCTGCTGATACACGATCTGACCACTCACGACGTCGATGACCGCCGCTCCAACTGATCCACCGAGGGTTGGATCCTCGAGAAGCGGGTCGAGCACCGGCGCGACACCCTGGGGAATGCCCGAGGTCGCCGACTCGGTGGCTGGCAGGACAGCGGGGGCGGGACCCGTGGGCGCCACAGCCAGCGCCGGGGCAGCCACCAGCGCGACGACCGCGACACCCGCGGCCGTGATCCACGCCTTCGAGCGCCTCACGCTGGACTCCTCAATGATCCGGTACGTCGTGCCTCGCCGTACCCCTCACAGCCCGGACACGACCCGTCTCGTCGTATCCAGGTCATTCATCGTAAAGAGGTGGATCCCAGGAACACCGGATTGGTGTAGTTCCCGCGCCTGCGTCACGGTGTGTTCGATGCCCACCTGACGCACCTCCTCGTCGTTCTCACACGACGCCACCGCCTCGACCAACGATTCCGGCATGCGAATGGAGAAGATCTCCGGAAGTCGCTCGACGTGTGACCGCCTTGTCACCACTTTGAGTCCGGGGATGATCGGCATCGTGATGCCTCGTGCACGTGCGGCTTCAACAAAACGGAAGTACGCGTCGTTGTCGAAGAACATCTGTGTGATGGCAAACGAGGCACCCGCCTGCTCCTTGAGCGCCAGCGTCTGCAGGTCGTGTTCGAGATCCGCGGCCTCCGCATGCACCTCGGGGTACGCGCCAACCCCGACGCGGAAGGACGTTGTCGCCGGCTCGGCCACCTCCTCGATGTACTCGCCGCGATTCATCGCCATGACCTGCTCGACCAGGTCGACGGCGTGCTCATGCCCGCCCTCACTCGCCCGGAAGGGTCCGCCCATCTGTCCGTCACCACGCACCACGAGAAGGGTGCGCATCCCGACATAGTCGAGGTCGATGAGGTAGTCCTCGGAATCAAGCCGGCTGAAGCCACCACAGATGACGTGCGGCAGGACCTCGAGGTCGTATCGATCCCGGATCATGGAGCAGACGCCAAGGCTGCCGGGCTTCTTGCGACGCGTGATCCGGCGTACGTCGCCGGTCGGCGTCGTGACGTCCACCTTTTCCGCCTGGTGATACGTCACGCTCACGAAGCGGGGTCGCCACCCGGCCAGTCCATCGAGAAACTCCACGAGCGTTCCCGCCCCCTGGCCCTTCAGCGGTGGCATGATCTCGATCGACAGGGAATCGCGCAGGGATTCACCCGGCTCCACGGAGCTGATACGGGAGGGTCTCGGGGCGGTGTCCATGTTGACAGCATCTTCCACCATGCCAGGAGGCGACGTGACACAGCAGCCACTGGAATTCGACGTGACGATCGAAATTCCCACGGGCAGCCGCAACAAATATGAGATGGATCACGTGACGGGCCGGATCCGTCTAGATCGCATGCTGTTCACGGCAACCCGGTACCCGCACGACTACGGCTTCGTCGACGACACCCTCGGGCTTGATGGCGATCCGCTCGACGCGCTGGTCATGGTGGCCGAGCCGACGTTCCCGGGAGTCGTCATTCGGTGCCGGGCCGTGGGCATGTTCCGCATGACTGACGAGGCCGGTGGCGATGACAAGGTGCTGTGCGTGCCGTCGGGTGATCCGCGGCAGGAGCACATGCGCGACATCTACCACGTGTCGGAGTTCGACCGTCTGGAGATTCAACACTTCTTCGAGGTCTACAAGGACCTCGAGCCGGGCAAGTCCGTCGAGGGCGCGACCTGGGTCGGCCGCGAGGACGCGGAGGAAGAAATCAAGGAGTCCTACGCGCGCTACCAGGCCCTCGAGCACTAGCGTCGCCGCAGGGTGCGGATCGGCGGGGATGCAGGAAGATTTCCCCATGACCCACCACCGTCCGCCGCCACCTCGGGGCTCCGGCGACGGTTGGGTGACACTGTCGAACGGTCGTGTGAAGTGGGGTCTCTTCGGAGCCGCCGGCATGCTGCTGCGCCATCGTGACGAGGTGCTCCTGGCTCGCCGTTCCGACTGGGTTCACGGCGGCAATGGCCAGTGGTCAGTCCCCGGTGGAGCTATCGATCGCGATGAGTTGCCCGAGGACGCCGCCCTGCGTGAGTTCGATGAAGAGATCGGTACGCCGCCCCGCGGGTTGCGCATCGTCGGCACGCACACGGTTGTCATTGAGGCGGGCGTGTGGAGCTATCACACCTGCTGCGCGCTAGTCGACGAGCAGCCGACGTACACCGAACTCGGAACGACGGAGAACGACGAGGCGCGCTGGTGGCATCTCGCAGAGTTGGACTCGATTCCGCTGTTCCCACCGTTCGCGCAGGCGCTGCCGCACCTCTTGCGCATCTACTCGGCCGCCGACGGTGGGGACCTCTAGGCGCGCCGACTTGAGGTGAGGATCAGCACGAAAGCCGCTGCCGTGACAGCGCTGAACGCCAGGAGCACGATCCGCAACCAGCCCCAGCCCCCCGGCATCGTGACCATGAGCACGCCGAGCAATCCGCTGGTGATGAGCGCCATGGCACTTGCCCCCATGACCGGATGGTCGCCAGCGCGACGCACCAGCCACGACTGTCCGGCCAGACCGATGAGCACCGCGCCAGCCACCCGGAGCGCCCATTCGGTCGGATCCAAATGGTCGAGGTCGAGCCACGCAGCCGCGCGCACCGGGTCGGCGAGGAAGAGGAGACCAAGGGCAACGAACGCGATAGCGCCAACAGCGAGAGCAATGCGCGCAATGCGCGCCGACACCGCAAGTCCGGTGATGTCCCGAAGATCCGCCTCGGTCATGGCGAGACATTAGCGCCGACATCACGGGAAACCGGGAGTTAACGACGCGTGTCGGCAACTTCCCGCGGGCGCCCAGGATCGGTCGCCAGCGACAGTTCGGCGACGAAGGACGCGACCAGGTGATCGATGAGCTCTTCACGCGGCACCTGCTCTGGATCCCAGGCGAGGACCGTCTCCTCCATCCCGACGAGCCAGCCGCGGACGACCAGGTGGGCAAGCGGACCGGCATCGGGGTCACCGGCCGCATCGAGCCAGCGCGGCACCAGGGCATCCCGCGTGCTCGCGATCAGATCAACCACGCGTTGATCTCCACCGCCGGCCGCGCGTACAAGCGTGGTGTAGCTCGCTCGATTGCGCTCCACCAGTCGAACAAAGCCCTCGACGAGCCGTCGGATGCGCTCAAGCGGTGCGGCATCGTCGGGTACGCGCGGCGGCCGAAGCAGTTGGTCGCTGGCAGCGGCCACCACCGCGACGTAGAAATCCGCCTTGGTCGGGAAATAGTGGAACAGAAGTGTGCGCGAGATTCCCGCGCGCGCGGCGACCTCGTCGAGCGCCAACTCATGGATCGGACGTTCCTGAAGCAGGTCCCATCCGATCTCAATGAGTTGGGCTCGACGTGCGTCGGCGCTCATGCGAGCGGTGGGCGCCGTGACAGCGCCCACCGACTCAGGCGTAGCGACCACCCGACTCGGCCAAGGCCACGACCGACGCGGGCGGCGTGAAGCGATCGCCATATCGGTCGGCGAGTTCGCGGGCGCGGGCCACGAAGCCCGCCGGGCCACCGGAGTAGCCGTTGACGAACTGCAGCACGCCGCCGGTCCACGGCGGGAAGCCGATGCCGAAGATCGAACCGATGTTGGCCTCCGGTACCGAGCGCAGAACGCCCTCGTCGTAGCACTTGATCGACTCGATGGCCTCGGCGAAGAGCATGCGCTCCTTCATGTCCTCGAACGGAATGTCGAGGTTGTCGCCACCGAAGTTCTCGGCCAGACCGTCCCAGAGGCCGAGACGCTTGCCCTCGGCGTACTCGTAGAACCCAGCCCCCGCGGCTCGACCGCCGCGCTCGAACTCCAGCACCATGCGGTCGACGGCGGCGTTCGACGGATGATCGGGGAACTCCTGGCCCGCGGCCGCAGCAGCGGCTCGAGCCTCCTCACGGATACGACGTCCCAGGGTGAGGCTGACCTCATCGAAGAGCGCGAGCGGACCGGTCGGGTAGCCCGCCTGCAGGCCCGCCTGCTCGATCGAGGCAGCCGGCGCACCTTCGGCCAGCATGGCGACGGCCTCGCCCATGAAGGTGCCGATGACGCGGCTGGTGAAGAAGCCTCGGCTGTCGTTCACGACGATGGGCGTCTTCTTGATCTTGGCGGCGACGTCAAGCGCCTTGGCGATGGTCGCATCGGAGGTCTTCTCGCCGACCACGATCTCCAGCAGCGGCATCTTGTCGACCGGGGAGAAGAAGTGCAGACCGATGAAGTCCTCCGGGCGCGAGACCGCGTGGGCCAGACCGGAGATCGGCAGGGTGGAGGTGTTGGAGCCCAGGAGCGCATCGGGTGCCACGACCTGCTCGATGCGACCGAAGACCTCCTCCTTCAACTCCTGGTTCTCGAAGACGGCCTCGATGACCAGATCGACACCCTTGGCCTGCTCGATGTTGTCCGTCGGCGTGATACGCGCGAGCACCTCATCGCGCTGCGTCTCGGTCATCTTGCCGCGCGAGACGGCCTTGTCGAGGATCGTCTGCGAGTAAGCCTTGCCCTTCTCGGCCGACTCCAGCGAGGTGTCGACGAGGACAACCTCGATGCCATTGCGGGCGCAGACGTACGCGATGCCGGCGCCCATCATTCCTGCGCCCATGACGAGTGCGCGCTGCGGCTCGTACTTCGGGTAGCCCTCGGGACGAGCACCGCCCTTGGTGATGTGCTGCAGGTCGAAGAAGAACGCCTGCGTCATGTTCTTGGCCACCTGGCCGGTGGCGAGGTTGGCGAAGTAGCGCGTCTCGATGGTCATGGCCGTCGCGAAGTCGACCTGGGCGCCTTCCACCGAGGCCGACATGATCGCGAGCGGCGCGGGCATCGGGGCGCCCTTGATCTGCTTGCGCAAATTGGCCGGGAACGCCGGCAGCATCATGGCGAGCTTGGGATTGCTCGGCGTACCGCCGGGCATCTTGTAGCCCTGGGCATCCCACGGCTGGACGGCCTCGGGGTTGGCGAGGACCCAGGCCTTGGCCTTGGCCAACATCTCCTCGGGCGTCGTGGCGAGTTGATCGACGAGACCCTTGGCGAGCGCGTCGGCGGGCTTGCGGCGCTGGCCCTGGAGGAGGACCTCCATGAGCGCCTTCTGCAGGCCGAACATCCGGGTGGTGCGCACGACACCGCCGGCGCCGGGGAGCAGACCGAGGGTGACCTCGGGCAGACCGATCTCACTGCCGCGCACGTCGAGGGCGACGCGATGGTGGCAGGCGAGGGTGATCTCGTAGCCGCCACCGAGGGCGGCACCATTGATGGCTGCGGCCACCGGCTTGCCGAGGGTCTCCAGGCGTCGGAAGGCCGCCTTGATGCGGTTGATCTCCGCCTCGAGTCGCGCGGCGTCGGCCGGCGTCGCCTGGATGATCATGTTGAGGTCCGCACCGGCGAAGAAGGTCTTCTTCGCGCTGGTGATGACGACACCGGCGATGTCGTCCTTCTCCGCCTCGAGTCGGTCAAGGGTCTTCTCCAGGGACTCGATGAAGGTGTCGTTCATCGTGTTGGCGCTGCCACCCGGATCGTCCATCGTCAGTACGACGACACCGTCGGCGTCCTTCTCCCACTGGAACATGTTCACGTCACTCACGGCGTACTCCCTCAGACCCGCTCGATGATGGTGGCGAGGCCCATGCCGCCGCCGATGCACAAGGTGATGAGGCCGTAGCGGCCTCCGGTGCGCTCGAGTTCATCGAGCACGATGCCGGTGATGATCGCGCCGGTCGCACCGAGCGGGTGGCCCATCGCGATGGCACCGCCGTTCACATTGACCTGCTCGATGTCGAGGTTGAAGTCCTTCATCCACTTCAGGACAACCGCCGCGAACGCCTCGTTGAGCTCCCACACGTCGATGTCGGCGGGAGTGAGACCGGCCGCCTTGAGGACCTTTTCGGTCGCCGGCGTCGGACCGGTCAGCATGATCGTGGGATCGGCCCCGCTCACGGCGGTGGCGACGACGCGTCCGCGCGGGGTCAGGCCGGCGGCCTTACCCGCCTCTTCACTGCCGACGAGGACAAGCGCGGCCCCGTCGACGATGCCGCTGGAGTTGCCCGCGGTGTGGACATGGTCGATGCGCTCGATCCAGTGGTACTTCTGCAGCGCCACCGCGTCGAAGCCACCCATCTCACCCATTCCGGCGAATGACGGGTTGAGCTTGGACAGCGACTCCATCGTGGTGTCGGGCCGCATGTGCTCGTCGTGGTCGAGGATGAGTACGCCGTTCACATCCTTGACGGGGACGACCGACTTGGCGAAGTTGCCACTGCTCCAGGCCGCGGCCGAGCGCTCCTGGGAGCGGAGGGCGTAGGCGTCGACATCGTCGCGGGAGAAGCCTTCGATCGTGGCGATGAGATCGGCACTGATGCCCTGGGGGACGAAGTAGGAGTCGTAGGCCGTCTCGGGATCCATCGCCCACGGGCCGCCGTCGCTGCCGAGGGGCACGCGACTCATGGACTCGACGCCACCGGCGACAACGAGGTCGTCCCAGCCGGCGCGCACCTTCTGGGCGGCCATGTTGATGGCCTCCAGGCCCGAAGCGCAGAAGCGATTGATCTGGGTGCCGGCGACAGTGTCGGGCAGGCCGGCGGCAATGGCGGAGGTCTTCGCGATGTCGGCGCCCTGATCGCCGACCGGCGTGACGCAGCCGAGGATCACGTCATCGATCTCGGCCGGATCGAGGCCGGGATGGCGCGACTGAAGTTCATTGAGGAGCCCGGTCACCAAGGTCACGGGCTTGACCCCGTGCAGGGAACCGTTGGCCTTGCCGCGTCCGCGGGGAGTGCGGATCGCCTCGTAGATAAATGCCTCGCTCATCTGGGCCTCCATGCCATTGCGTGCGTTGTTGAGCATCTGTCAACAAACGTTACTCGCCGGTAACCAAGGTGGCAACCCCTGGCCCATCCCGTTGAGTGGCGAGTTGTGGACGGTTATTGGCCCAAGAACCGTCCACAACTCGCCACTCAACAAAGGTGGTTGGCCATGATGGGTCGGTGAGTCCACGTCGGATCGGTCTGCTTGGGGGCGAATCCACCGGCAAGACGACTTTGGCCATGGCCCTGGCTGACGCACTTCCCGGATTCGTCGCCGAGGAATACCTGCGTGACTTCGTCCGTGACTTCGGGCGGGTACCGACCTTGGCCGATCAGGAAGGCATCTTTCTGACCCAGCAGATGACGGTGCACACCGTGATGCGCGCGGCCGCGCACGCCCAGGTGCCGTGGGTCATCGCCGACCCACTACCCCTGATGACCGCCGTCTACAGCATCGCGTACTTCGACGACGACTCCCTGCTCGAAGCGGGTGTCGCGGACGCATCGGCGTACGACGTCCTCCTGTGGTGTGCCCCAGACATCGAGTGGGCGGCGGACGATGGGCAGCGCGATGGAGCGGAGTACCGCGAACGCGTCGATCGACTCATCGGCGAGAGGGTCGTGCCCGCTCTGGCCAATGCCCGAGCGCCCGAACTCCACCGCGTTACCGGGACTCTGGACGATCGCGTCGCCCAGACTCTGCGGACCGCCACCAACGCGGACTGAGTCGTCAGGCCTCCTTGGCGCCACGCACCACCTACCGCGCACCACCTACGGTCAGGTGCAGAGCGATGATCTTCCGTCTTCTTTGCAGTTACCGTGGGCAAATCGCCCACAAAACCGCCGGAACTGCAAAGAAGGTGATCACTTTCTCCAGACGTGGGTGACGAGGGGTACGCCGGGGCGGTAGGCGAGGTGGATGTACGACGGTGCATCCAGCGCCACCAGATGCGCCCGTCGACCCACCGCGATCACACCGACGTCATCGCGTTGAAGGGATGCCGCGCCTCCGGCGGTCGCCGCCCACAAGGCTTCGGCGGGTGACAGCCCCATCTCACGAACGGCCAGCGCGATCATGAGCGGCATCGACGTCGTGTACGACGATCCCGGGTTGCAGTCCGAGGCGATGGCCACGGTCACGCCAGCATCAACAAGGCGGCGCGCAGGTGCGTACGTCGATCGCGTGGAGAACTCCGCGCCGGGAACGAGTGTCGCCACGGTGTCGGATGCCGCTAAGGCTTCGATGTCCCCATCCGACAGATGCGTGCAGTGGTCTACGGATGCGGCTCCCAGTTCAACCGCGAGTTGCGCACCGCCACCAAAGCCGAGTTGGTTGCCGTGCACCCGCAGGCCGAGCCCGGCATCGCGAGCGGCGGAGAGGATGGCGCGTCCCTGGTCGACATCAAACGCACCACGGTCGACGAAGACATCGGCCCAGCGAGCGTGCGGCGCGCAGGCCTGCAGCATCTCCCCCGCCACGAGAGTGACGTAGTCATCGGGTCGGTCGGCGTACTCCGCCGGCACGACATGTGCGCCAAGGAACGTCGTCTCATCGGTCACGGCGGATGCCGCAAGCAAGGAACGGCGTTCATCATGCACAGTGAGCCCGTAACCGGACTTGGCCTCGAGCGTTGTCGTGCCCTGCCGGAGCGCCTCCGCCGCCAGCCGCTCCGCGTTCGCCCGCAA
>CAYGMM010000059.1:12146-13808 GCA_964351035.1 uncultured Actinomyces sp. | reverse complement strand
CTCGTGCCGACCTATCCCGACGCCGAACGTCTCGACCTTGTCGATGACTACCGTGGCCGCCCCGTCCCCGATCCCTACCGCTGGCTCGAGACCGCGGACGATCCGCGCACACAGGCCTGGCGGGCGGCCCAGGACGCACTCATGGCCGATGAACGCGCGGCCTGGCAGTCCCGCGACTCCTTCGCTGATCGCATCGAAGAACTCATGGGCTCGGGATCAGTCTCGCCGCCCTATTACCGCGGTGACTGGACCTTCTTCACCCGCCGCGATCCCGGACAGCAGTTCCCGGTGCTCTACGTCCGTCTCGGCGATGGTGAGCCGCGCGCCCTGTTCGACCCGATCGCCATCGACCCGGACGGCCTGACGACGCTGGACTCCTGGCAGCCGAGCAAGGAGGGCGACCGGGTCGCCGTGCAGTACTCCATCGGCGGCGACGAGGAGTCCATCCTTGCGGTGATCGACACCGCGACCGGCGATCGGCTCGAGGACGGCATCGACCGCTGCCGATACTCTCCCGTGGCCTGGTTGCCCGGCGGTCAGCAGTTCTACTACGTACGGCGCATTGCCCCAGAACTCCTGCCGGATGCTGAGCGCCAGTTCCACCGCCGCGTCTATCTGCACACCGTCGGCGCAGATGCCGACAGCACAGACGTCCTCATCTTCGGTGCGGGCATGACGAAGACGAACTACTACGGCGTCGAGGTGAGCCGCAACGGTCGCTGGCTGCAGGTTTCCGCGAGCGAGGGCACCGAGCCACGCAACGACCTGTGGATGGCCGACCTGGAATCCAGTTCGGTCGATTCACCGGCCTTCCGACTCGTGCAGGGCGACGTCGATGCACAGACCGGCGTGCATGTCGGCCGCAACAACCTCATGTACATCTCTACCGATCTCGATGCCCCGCGCGGTCGTCTGCTCGTGGCCACACCCGAGGAACTCTTCACCCATCAGTGGCGTGAACTCCTACCGGAGGATCCGGAGGCGGTGCTTGAGGGTTACGCCATCTTGGACGGGCCGCAGATCATGCGCCCCGTGCTGCTCGTGGCGTGGACCCGACACATCGTCAGCGAACTCACCGTGCACGACCTCGAGACCGGCGAGTTGCTGCGTCGAGTCGACCTCCCCGGCGCTGGCACAGTCGCCGGTCCGCTCGAGCAGCCCAAGGGCGGGCCGGTGGCGTGGTTCATCTACACCGACCACACGACGGTGCCGACGGTCTACACCTTCGACGAGCGCACCGGTGACGTCGCGCTGTGGGAGGCGCCGCCGGGGTCGGTGGACGTGCCGAGCGTGCACTCCCAGCAGGTGACCTACACCTCGCCCGACGGCACGAGCGTGCGCATGTTCGTCATCTCGCCCACGGCTGAACCAGACCGCCCACGGCCCACGATCCTGTACGGCTACGGCGGCTTCGGCATCCCCCTCTCGCCCGCGTACTCGGCAACGATCCTGTCGTGGGTCGAGGCTGGCGGTGTGTGGGCAGTCGCCAACCTGCGGGGTGGCGGCGAGGAGGGTGAGGAGTGGCATCGGGCCGGCATGCTCGGCAACAAGCAGAACGTCTTCGACGACTTCCACGCCGCAGCACAATGGTTGATCGACAACGGCTGGACCACAGCGGAGCAACTCGCCGTGAACGGCGGCTCCAACGGTGGACTGCTTGTC
>CAYGMM010000059.1:9085-12136 GCA_964351035.1 uncultured Actinomyces sp. | reverse complement strand
TACCCATTCGAACAGACGACCACACGCTGGGGGCTGCTCGTCGGAGCGGCGATGACGCAGCGGCCTGACCTGATGAACGCCGTGATCTGCGTGGCTCCGCTTCTCGACATGGTGCGCTACACGACGTCTGAGCTCGGCCCGACGTGGACGGTCGAGTACGGCGATCCGGATATTCCCGAGCAGTTGGACTGGCTTCTCGGCTACTCGCCGTACCACCGAGTCGTCGAAGGCACGGCATACCCCGCGACGATGTTCGTGTCGTTCGACAGCGACACCCGCACCGATCCCATGCACGCACGCAAGATGTGCGCCGCCGTGCAGCATGCGACAACATCAGAGCGACCGGTGGTCTTCCGCGGTGAGAGCGAGGTCGGCCACGGTGCGCGCTCGCTCAACCGATCGGTGGAGGAGTCGGCGGACATCCTGGCTTTCGCCGCTCGCTGGACAGGGTTGGACTAGCGGTCACCGAAGCGATCGTTGAGGGTCCAGATCAGCAGGCCCGCACCCCACGGTCCGATTACCCAGACCGGCCAGAAGTACGTCGCGCCGCCACCGGTGGTGATCCACGTGGCACCCCAGATCACGACCATGAGCACCGAGACACCCACCCAGGATGCCCAGGCAGCCTTGACCGACTTGGCACCTCGGCGACGCTCGACGTCGCCCGAGGGCACCGGAGTCGGGACAGACGGGGTCGCGGTGGCCGGTAGATCAGCGGTGATGTGGGCCAACTCCCCGTAGGTCCTGGCCTGCTGCGCCTGCCCGAGCCGCTCATCGAACTCCGGCTGGGTCAGCCGGCCCTGCGCGAACGCCTCGCGCAACTCGGCGATGGTCGCGTCGCGATCGCTGTCACCGGCACGCAGGTTCGGATCCGGGCTCATACCCCGAGCGTACCCGCGCCACGCTGCGGACCGACCCGATCAACGCAAGGATGGGGTGGTGAGCAGCATCCTGGTGACCGGAGCCACCGGCTACATCGGTGGCCGACTCGTCCCACTCCTGCTCGACGCCGGTCACCGGGTCCGGGTCCTGGCGCGGCACCCCGAGCGACTGCGGGACCGGTCGTGGTTTGACCGGGTCGAGGTCGTCGCGGGTGACGCGGGCGATCCGGATGCCGTCGACGCGGCCCTCGACGGTATCGACGTGGCGTACTACCTGCTCCACTCGCTGCAGCGCGGCCATGAGCTCGAACTCGAAGAACGCCGCATCGCCACCGTCTTCGCGGGCGGCGCACGAGCCCGAGGAGTTGGCCGGATCATCTATCTCGGCGGCCTGGCTCCGGCTGATGCCGAGCGCGGCACGAGTGCGCACATGCGTTCGCGCGTGGAGGTGGGGCGCATCCTCGCCGCCTCCGGTGTACCCACGATCGAGTTGCGCGCCAGCGTCATCATCGGCTCGGGTTCGGCATCGTTCGAGATGCTGCGCTACCTGACCGAGCGCCTGCCCGCCATGGTGACGCCGCGCTGGGTTCGCCAGCGGACGCAGCCGATCGCCGTACGCGACGTCCTGCGTTATCTCGCCCTCGCCGCCGACCTGCCACCTGACGTGTCGGGCGTCTTCGACATCGGCGGCCCAGACGTGCTGACCTACGAGGAGATGATGCGTCGGTACGCCGCCGTCGCCGGACTTGGTCGGCGGATCATCTGGCCGATCAACGTCCTGACACCGAGCCTGTCGAGCCACTGGGTCGGCCTGGTCACGCCGGTGCCCCGCTCCCTCGCCCGACCGCTCGTCGAGTCACTCCGTCACCCCGCCGTATGTCGTGACGACCGGATCCGCACGCTGATCCCCGATCCACCCGAGGGCCTACTGCCCTTCGACCGAGCAGTGGAGCTCGCACTCGCCCGCGTCCGCGATCGCGACGTCACGACACGCTGGTCCTCCGCCTCCTACCCGGGGGCTCCGAGCGAGCCCCTCCCCTCGGATCCGGACTGGAGCGGCGGCACGATCTACACCGACGTCCGTGTCGTCGACACCACCTGCAGCCCCCAGCAGGTCTGGCGCTCCGTCGAGCGCATCGGCGGCAGCCACGGCTGGAAGTCCGCCCGCCTCCTGTGGGAGATCCGCGGCGCCATTGACCGCGTGGTCGGTGGAGTCGGACTGCGTCGTGGCCGGCGCGATCCGGAGCATCTGCGCGTTGGCGACGCCGTGGACTTCTGGCGTGTCGAGGAGCGGATCCCACCCCGCCTGCTGCGGCTGCGGGCAGAGATGAAGATGCCGGGCCTGGCCTGGCTGGAATTCACCATTGACCCGACCACGACGGGCGCGCGCCTCACCCAGCGAGCCCTCTTCGTGCCCCGGGGTCTCAGCGGACACGCGTACTGGTGGTCGGTGGCCCCGTTCCACCGATTCGTGTTCCCGGCGATGGCGCGGCACACTGTTGATGAGGCAGGGCGCCTCCCGGTACTCCAGCCCGAGCAGACGGCACCATCGTCCGCCGCGGGCCCCGCCGCCTGAACGACGAGGACATCATGGGACTGATCCGACGCGCTGCATCGCTGGCCTCGGTGCCGGTAAGCACCGGCGCGCGCCTTGCCGGTGCCGCCACAGCCACCGCGCTCGGCGCCGACAAGGACGCGGTCTACGCCAAGGCCACCGCCGCGTCGGTCGAGACCCTCACGTCGGCGCTTGCCAAGGCCCGTGGCCCGGCGTTGAAGTTCGGGCAGGCTCTCGCGGTCTTCTCCTCGGCACTCCCGCCCGAGCAGGCTGCGCAACTCACCGCGCTGACGCGCCTCTACGAAGACGCCAAGCCGCAGCCGCTCAAGACCATTGAGAAGCAGCTCGCCCAACTGCCCGAGGGTGTGCAGGTGGAGCCGGAGGCGATTGCCGCGGCAAGCCTCGGTCAGGTGCACCGCGGCGTGTGGACCGACGGCACTCCGGTCGCCATCAAGGTTCAGTACGCCGATGCGCCCAAGGTCGTCAAGGCCGACATGCTGCAGTTGCGAGCGATGGCGCCCCTCGTCGGTCGGCTTCTGCCGACCCTCGACGTCAAGGCGCTCATTGATGAGCACGCCGAGCGCCTCACCGAGGAACTCGACTACACGCACGAGG
>CAYGMM010000059.1:0-8985 GCA_964351035.1 uncultured Actinomyces sp. | reverse complement strand
CTCATTGATGAGCACGCCGAGCGCCTCACCGAGGAACTCGACTACACGCACGAGGCTGATTGGCAAGAGCACTTCCGGCGCGCCTGGGAGCCCGAGGGCATCGTGATCCCCCGCGTCCTCATGGCCACCAAGACGATCCTGGTGACCGAGTGGATCGACGGCACTCCCTTCACGGCGCTGTCCGATGCTCCCGCTCATCGGCGCGATGCCGCCGGCCGAGCCCTTGCTCGCTTCTGCTTCTGGTCACCGCGGCTGGTGGGAGCAACCCACGCCGATCCGCATCCGGGCAACTTCCGGCTGCTCGAGGACGATCGCCTCGCCGTGCTCGACTTCGGCAGCATCGCCGATGACTCCGGACTCTTTACGCACCTCTTTGCCAAGACGCTCATCTTGACGACCGAGGGTCGTGATGACGAGGTTCTGCAGGCCTGGCGTGACGCGGGACTTGTGGCTGAGTCGACCACGACGGCCCAACTCATCGAGATGCTCGATCCGGACGTGCGACCGTATGCGCGCGAGGAGTTCACCTTCAGCCGCGAGTGGCTGCAGGGTCGCTCCCAGCAGTTCCAGGATCCGGTGCAGGCCCTTCAGGGGGCAAGCCGCCTGCGGTTCCCGCCGGACTACCTCCTCGAGCATCGCGCGGTTATGGGCACCGTCGCCCTGCTGTGCGGCATCGATGCCACCGTCGACTTCCGCACCGTCATCGACGGAGTCGGCGACGAGGTCGCGCACGCCTGAGAGCCTGACAGTGAGGGCCGGTCAGTCGAACGGCCAATCCCCGAGCAGCACGCCGTCACCACCGGCCCACGGCCACCGACCACGTCCATCCGGTGCCACCACCTGCAGGGCCGACACCGGGTGGCCCTCGGCGGCGTACACCAGGTGAGCCAGCCACAGCACCGCCGGCTGATCGACCGCCACCAGCGCCAACTGCCGGTGACCAAAGGAGACCCAGCACGGCTCCAGCGTGAACCCGGCCGCAACCTGTGTGGCGAGGCCGTCGAGGATCTCCCGCTCCCGCGGTAGGGCAGCGCCCACGACGATCAACTCCGGATGACCGTGCTGTCGCGTCAGGCCGACCGTGTAGCGGGCGTCGTAATGGGCAGTGTCGATCTCCACGCAGCCTCGGGCAAGAGCCCAGCCATCGTCGCGGACGATCCGTCTGAGGCGTGCCACCTCGCGTCGTTCGCCGGCAGTCAATGGGGTCAGAGCCACCATGTTGTCCATGTCACCGGAGGCTAGATCGCCGGTCTGACATCGGCCGCGCCACAATGGAGTGGTGACTGATGCGAGTGAGATGGATCAGGAGAGCCCCTACGAGCGATTCGGTGGCCATGACTTCTTCAGCGCCCTCGTCCACGACTTCTACGTCGGCGTCGCCGGTGACCCCGTCCTGCGCGAGATGTATCCCGAGGAGGATCTCGGACCGGCCGAGGAGCGCCTGCGCATGTTCCTCGAGCAGTACTGGGGCGGACCCACGACGTACTCCGATCTGCGCGGCCATCCGCGACTGCGGATGCGCCACTCGCCGTACCAGGTCAACCTCGACGCCCATGATCGCTGGCTGCAACACATGGGCGCGGCGGTGAAGGCGCGAGGGATGTCCCCCACCGACGAGGCCGAGCTCTGGGACTACCTGAGCCGGGCGGCCTTCGCGATGGTGAATTCGGACGGCTGACGACGCGGGCACGAGTCGGTCACCGAGGGGACAGACTCTCCCTCCACGAGGCCGCGGCCACGGCTAATCTGCTCGCCATGGTGAACCACGGGGGTCGTTACCTCTACGCAGCAAGCGCACTTCTCCTGGGCCTCACCGGGCTCATCGCACCGGTGACCGCCGCTCAGGCAAGCGAACCGGCCCCTCGTGCCAACACCTTCCCGGAACGCTTCAGCGTCAACGCCGCCGGCGACCTGGTGATCACCGGCAACACCCTCATGACCTGCCCCGAGTCGTGGCCGGGCTGCGCTTCGTCGCGGGCGGGCACAGGTTCAACCACGGCGCTCAACAACAACAACTGGCAAATGGTCATGGTCGACATCGATGACGATCCGGCAACGATCAACTCCTCAAGCGCCGATCTCGCCATCCCACCCGGCGCCCCGGTGCTCTTCGCGGGGCTCTACTGGGGCTCGGGCGCCTCAGGCAACCAGGCCAAGGGCAACGTTCCGGCCGGCGCCGGCACCGTGAGTGTCCGAACGCCGAGGAGTACGGGTTACCGATCGATCGTCGCGGACAAGGTGTCCACGATTTCCACATCGGGCGCCAACAAGACGTACGCGGCCGTCGCCGACATCACCTCGATCGTCGCCGCCGCTGGACGTGGCACCTACACCGTTGCTGGCGTGCAAGGCAGCCTCGGCGTCAACCACTTCGCCGGCTGGTCGCTCATCGTCGTCTACGGCGATCCGACCGAGCCGGTGCGGGCTATGAGCGTCTATGACGGACTCGTCAGCGTCCTGTCCGGAGCACCGGCCACCATCAACGTCGCCGGCTTCAAGACCCCACCGTCCGGCCCGGTGCGCACCGCGCTCGGTGTCGTCGCCTACGAGGGCGACCTCGGGATCACCGGTGACCGGTTCCAACTTGACGGTTCCGATCTCGGGAACTCGTTCCGCGGCAGCAACAACTTCTTCAACTCCACCATCACGACAGCGACCGACCTCGTCACGGCGAAGACCCCGAACTACCGTAATCAACTTGGCTTCGACGCCGGGCTCATCGACGCCACCGGACGCATCGCCAACGGTGCTACGGCGGCGCAGTTCCGTGCCACGTCCAGCGGCGACCAGTACTACCCCGCCGCGCTCACCTTCTCGACCGAGCTGTTTTCCCCGCGCTACGACGCGCTCAAGTCCGTCGTCGACGTCAACGGTGACGACGTTCGCCCCGGAGACGTCCTTGCGTACACGCTCACGCTCAAGAACGACGTCTCCGTCGCCAACGGTGACGCTTCCAGCGGGACCGTCATCACCGACGTGCTGCCCGCCGGTGCGACGTATGTCCCCGGCAGCCTGGTCGTCGACGGGGTCAGCGTCCCGGACAGCGGATCCATCGCGACCTTCAGTGGGAGCACGTTGACGTTGAATGTGGGATCCGGCGCCACCAGCACGGCCGGTGGACGCCTGGACATCGGCGCGAGCACGGTCATCAGCTATTCGCTGCAGGTCGGAGCCGACACCCCTCCCGACACGGTCCTCGCCAATGACTTCCGAGTTTCCGGTGTCGCCGCCACCTCCGGCTTCACGGTCACCGGGGTCTCCAACGAGACCTCCGTCATCGTCGTGGCGAACGGCGCCGATCTGAGCATCATCAAGACCGCCCCCGCGGCCCTGGTGGCGGGCCAGGTCGCGACCTATCAACTCACGGTGCGCAATGCCGGGCCTGGTTCGGCCGAGTCCGTGGTCGTCACCGACCCGATCCCCGCCAGCCTGGAATTCGTGTCAGCTGCCGGGACCGGATGGTCGTGCGACGAGGCAAGCGGGACCCTCACGTGTCACCGACCGACTCTGGCGAGCGGATCCACCGCCCCGCCCATCAATCTGACGGTCGCCGTCCCGGAGACCGCCCCCGATACCGGCTCCATCGTCAACACGGCGACGGTGACCAGCGACACCCCCGATCCGGACCCGAGCGGCAATAGTTCGACCACCACGACGCCCCTGGATCGAAGTGCCGACCTGGCCATCCGCAAGTCCCACGAGGGCACGGCCATCCCCGGCGATCAGATCGCCTACACCATCGCCGTACGCAACGAGGGTCCGTCGGTCGCGACCGGCGTCACCGTGTCGGATCTGCTGCCCGACGGCCTGTCCTTCGTGGAGGCCACGGGCGAGGGGTGGACGTGCACATCCGCGGTCACCTGCACGCTCACTGGAGCGCTCGACCCCGGTGAGTCCGCACCCGGCATCACCCTGATCGCCGACGTCCTCAGCTCGGCCGGCGACTCCATCTCGAACACCGCGACCGTCCAGGGCAACGAGCCCGACCCCACGCCCGGCAACAACTCATCAACCGACGGAGCGACCACCGATCGGGTCTTCGATGGGATCGAGAGCCTGTCGCATCCCGGAAAGGCGATTGCGGGCGGGCCGGCGATCCCTCTCACCGTGCGCTCCTTCAACGCCGGACCCGGCTCCGTGCCGGCCGGCGCCGATGCCATTCAAACCATCACTCTCCCCGTGGGCACCTCGCTCACCGGCTACAGCGGTGCGGGATGGTCCTGCAGTCCGTCCGCCGGCGAGGCGACCACGACGCCGCTCATCCTCACCTGCACGCTGCCCCTCACCATCGACTGGAGCGTCGACACCGCGCTGACGCCCCTCGTGCTCGACGTGGCGGTCCGCGCGGGTGAGACCGAGGACAAGCCCGTCGAGGGTGTGTTGACGACCACGTCGGATGTCCGGGAGATCGACCCGGACAACAACCGCGCCGTCGACATCATCACGCTCGAGACCTCGGCGGACCTCGCCCTGACGACTACGAGTTCCGCCGTGCTGACCGCGGGGGGTCCAGCCAAGACCTTGACCTACCAGGTGCGCAACAACGGACCGGCGAGCGATCCCGGTCCGATCACGGTGCGCTTCAGCCGACTGCACGACCTGGACGTGGCTGCGGCCACCGGGAGCCCCTGGACGTGCGTCGACTCCGAAGGCCGACTGCTCTGCACACTCACCGGTGTGACCGTGGCGGCCGGTCAGTCCGCGCCAGCGCTGGTCCTCGACGTACGCGCGGCCGATCCAGCCATGCTCCCCGCCACACACGACCTCACCGGCATCGTGAGTTCACCGCAGCCGGACGCCGACCCGGCCAACGATGCCGCCACCGCGCCAATCGAGGTCGTCACCTTCGCCGACATCTGGACCTCGAAGTCGGCGAGCCCCACGACCGTGACCGCTGGTGACACGACCACGTTCACCCTGTCGGTGAGCAATGCCGCCCCGTACGGCGGCCCTTCCGTCGCGCGCGACGTCTACCTCACCGATGACCTCGGGGCTATCGACATGACCGTGGAGTCCATCGAGCCCGTAACGGCAGGGCTTGACTGCAGTGCCTCGACCAGCGTGGTCGTGAGCTGCTATCTCCCCCAACTCGATGTCGGTGCCACGGCCACCGTGCGCGTTGTCGCCCGCACCGACGCGGCGTGGGCCGAGGCCGGGCGCACGGCCACGAACGTCGTGACCGCGACCACGGCAACGCCGGATGGCGATCGCCCACCCGGCAGTGCCGTCATCACCACCAACCCCTCATCGCAACTGACCTTGTCGAAGACGGTCCGCGGCGCGATCTCGGGCGCGCAGGTCAATCCCGGCACCAATGTCACCTACGTGATGAACGTCGGCAATGCCGGTCCGGGCGACGCCATCGGCGCGACCCTGACCGATGTGATGCCCGACCAGGTGACCCCCTCGGTGGCCGTCGGCGACGGCTGGGACTGCCGGATCGTCGGGCAGGAAGTGACCTGTACGACACCGGAGGTGCTTCCGGTCGGTGGCGCCATCGCGCCGATCTACATCACCGGCCTGCTCAGCCCCAATGCGACCGGCACCATCGTCAACGACGCGACCGTCGTACCGGAGTCGCCCGGTGAGCCAGCCAAGGACAGCGTGAACATCCAGGCCACCGACATCGTCGACCTCGATGTCGCGCACTTCGGCCCGGTCAGCCTCGATGCCGGGGATGACTGGCAGACCACGGTCTCGGTGCGCAACAACGGCCCGGCCATGGAGCCCGGCCCGGTCCGCGTCGTCGTCACCCAGTCCGGGGCCACGCCGACCAAGGCGACCGGCCCCGGCTGGACCTGCACGATCAGCGGTCGCGAGGTCACCTGCACGACCGACGGCCCCCTCGGACTCGGCGAGTCCCTCCCACCGATCCAGATCACGAGCAGCACCAAGACCTCGGGCACCCAGGCCAACTCGGTCGCCGTGGTGTCCGGTGCCCGGGAGGACGTTGACCGTTCGAACAATCGCGCGGCGACGTCCGCCGTCCTGCGCCTCAAGGCCGACATCGCTGTGCAGAAGCGGTCGACGTCGACGAGCGTGACGGCTGGCGGCAAGGCGACGTACAAGATCACATTGACGAACAACGGTCCCGGCGCCACCAACGATGCCCAGATCGTCGACCAACTGCCTGACGGACTTACCTATGACCGGTCCGCGTCAGATGATCGATGCACCGATGAGCAGGGCTTCGTCCAATGCAGCGCGGATCGGACCCTGAAGGCCGGGGAGAGCACGACCTTCCGGCTCGTTGCGAAGGTGGCCTCGAGTGTGCGTGGGAAGGTCACCAACTCGGTCACGGCCTCGTCATCCCAGCCGGACCCGAATCCAGACAACAACCGCGCGCGGGTCACCGTCACGGTCGATCCACCGGCCCAGAAGCAGGTGCCGCTCACCGATCCCGCGAAGCGCATCAAGAGCTCGGGCTCGACCCAGCTCTATCGCGAGCCGCCGCTCACCAACGCTGGCCAACAGGCCAAGGTCAAGGTGACCTGCCAACCCCTGCTCGACCGCACCCCACGCGGGGACTACTCCTACTGCGCGGTCACCACCCGAGCCGACGGCTCCATCTGGATCACCGTTCCGGGCACTCGGGCCCTGTCCATCACTGTGACGGTGAAGGCACCGGCAGTTCCGGGCTACTCCGCGATGAAGAAGTCCTACACCTACTCGACGAAGCAGGTGCGGTAGTCGGTCAGCGAACGACGCGCAGGGGCCGCTGACCTGGCGGAACGGTGCGCAGGAAGATCTGGCCGCGCACGGTGGTGAACCGCTTCCAGCCGGACGTCGTACACGCGGTGACCCGCGAGCCGTCGTCGACGAGGAAGCCGAGTCGGCAGGCCGCGTGCAGGACCCGCATCGGCAGACCGCCGAACGCCGGTCGGTCCCACAGTTGATCGGCGAGCACCTGTGTGTCGACGACGTAGGGCGCGCGGGACTTGAACTCCGTGACCGACTCCTCCACCTGCGGGATCACGTCGCCGGCGACCCCCTGGATCGGGAGATGCCAGCCATCGGAGGGAGGCAGCACCGACAGCGCCGGAGTGGCGCCGGCGGCCTCGACGAGGTCGAGAGTGACCCCGTTGGCACTGGCATGGAGGGCGGTGCGCGCGGCCGGGAGAGTCATCACCACATCGACGGGCTCGCTCACCGGGCTCGACAACGGCAGGGCCGCGAAGGCGAGGACCCCCATGGGCGGCGCCGAGTAGATGCCCAGCGCCTGGCCGCGGGCGATAAGTCGAACGCACCCGGACCCGTCCCAGTTGTTGAGCCGATCGAGGTGCGCCGTGAGCAACCGCCCCTCATGCGCCGGCAGAGCCACCTGCGTGGCGGTGGGCATCACGGGCTGCGCCGCTTACTGCCGGTCGGGGGTGCCATGGGCTTAGCCTGCCCCCCCGCCGGTCGCACGGCAACTTAGCCGCGGGTGAGTTTGCGGTAGGTCGCGCGGTGTGGTCGTGCGGCCTCGGCACCGAGCCGGTCCACCTTGTTTTTCTCGTAGGCCTCGAAGTTGCCCTCGAACCAGAACCACTGCGAATCGCCCTCGTAGGCCAGGATGTGCGTTGCGATGCGATCGAGGAACCACCGGTCGTGGGAGGTGATGACCGCGCAGCCGGGGAACTCCAGCAGGGCGTTCTCCAGGGAGCCGAGGGTCTCCACGTCGAGGTCGTTGGTGGGCTCGTCGAGGAGCAGCAGGTTGCCGCCCATCTTCAAGGTGAGGGCGAGATTCAGCCGATTGCGCTCGCCACCCGACAGCACGCCCGAAGGCTTTTGCTGGTCCGGGCCCTTGAAGCCGAAGGCCGAGACGTACGCGCGGGACGGCATCTCGACGTTGCCGACCTTGATCCAGTCCAGGCCGTCGGACACGACCTCCCAGACGTTCTTGGTCGGGTCCAGTCCGGCGCGGCTCTGATCGACGTACGACAGCTTGACCGTCTCGCCCACCTTGATGTCACCGCTGGTCGGGAGCTCGTCCTTGTCATCTGAGCCGCCCTGCGCCGCCGCGACGATCATGCGGAAGAGCGTGGTCTTGCCGACACCGTTGGGGCCGATGACGCCGTTGCGCGGCAGGGTGAAGGACACGTCGTCGATGAGGATCCGGTCGCCGAAGGCCTTGGTCAGGTGCTCGGCCTCGACCACCACATTGCCCAGACGCGGACCGGGCGGGATCTGGATCTCGTCGAAGTCGAGCTTGCGCGTCTTCTCCGCCTCGGCCGCCATCTCCTCATAGCGATCAAGGCGTGCACGGCTCTTGGTCTGGCGAGCGCGAGCGCTGGAGCGCACCCACTCCAACTCGTCGGTGAGCCGCTTCTTCAACTTGGCGTCGCGTTGACCCTCGACCTTCAGTCGGGCGGCCTTCTTCTCCAGGTACGTCGAGTGGTTGCCCTCGTACGGGTAGGCGTGCTCACGGTCGAGTTCGAGGATCCACTCAGCGACGTTATCCAGGAAGTAGCGATCGTGGGTGATGGCGACGACGGTCCCGGGGTACTTCTCCAGGTGTTGCTCGAGCCAGAGCACGCTCTCGGCATCGAGGTGGTTGGTCGGCTCGTCGAGCAGGAGCAGGTCCGGTTGCTGCAGGAGCAACTTGCACAGGGCCACGCGACGCTTCTCGCCACCGGACAGGACGGTGATGTCCGCGTCTCCCGGCGGGCAGCGCAGCGCATCCATGGCCTGTTCCAACTGAGAGTCGAGGTCCCACGCGTTGCGGTGGTCGATCTCCTCCTGCAACTTGCCCATCTCTGCGAGAAGGGCGTCATAGTCGGCATCTGGGTCGGCCATCGCGGCGCTGATCTCGTTGAAGCGGTCCACCATGGCCTTGGTCTCCGCGACGCCCTCTTCGACGTTCTCGAGGACGGTCTTGGACTCGTCGAGCGCGGGCTCCTGCATGAGGATGCCAACGGAATAACCCGGTGAGAGGTTGGCGTCGGCATTGGAGCCCTGGTCAACCCCCGCCATGATCTTCAACAGCGAGGACTTGCCCGCGCCGTT
>CAYGMM010000058.1:0-14319 GCA_964351035.1 uncultured Actinomyces sp. | reverse complement strand
CGCTGATCATGCGACGATAGGCCGATGACTCGGCCGCGCACTTCGTTGACGGGGCGTGCGGCCATCCTCGTCCTGGTGATCGCCGCCCTCGCGGTGACTCTTGCCATCCCGGTCCGCTCCTGGCTCTCTCAGCGGGCGGAGATCAGCGCGCTGCAGACCGATGTTGACTCCGCTCGCGAACGGGTCGCGGCGCTCGAGGGCGAACTGGCTGACTGGAGCGATCCGGCGTACGTCATCGCCCAGGCGCGCAGCCGACTGCACTTCGTCTTCCCCGGCGAGATCGGCTACGTCGTGCTCGGCCATGACGACCGTCCCGTGGAGACCGAGGCGATCGCCCCCACCGAGGAAGTGCCCTGGTACGAGCGCCTGTGGGAGTCCACCCGTCAGGCCGATCTGTCCCTCACCCCGTGAGCGAGACCGACATCGATGCGGCGGATATCGCCGCGATCACCCGCCAACTCGGCCGCGCGCCGCGCGGGGTCGTGGCCATTGCGCATCGGTGCCCCTGCGGCGAGCCCGACGTCGTGGCCACCGCGCCGAGACTCGACGACGGCACACCCTTCCCGACGACGTACTACCTCACGTGTCCGCGCGCGGCGTCCGCGATCGGTCGTCTCGAGGGCGGCGGTGTCATGCGGGAGATGGAGGCACGACTCGGAAGTGATCCGGATCTCGCCGCCGCCTACCGACGTGCCCACGAGGCGTATCTCGCTGACCGCAGCGCGTTGGCCGACGTCGCCGAGATCGCCGGAGTCTCCGCCGGCGGCATGCCCGACCGGGTCAAGTGCCTGCACGTTCTTCTCGCCCATGCGCTGGCCGCCGGCCCGGGCGTAAATCCCCTCGGCGATGAGGTGCGTGCACTGATCGAACCGTGGTGGGAGCCGGTGTGCTGTCGCGACGCCGTGGAGGAGAGTTCATGAGGGTCGCGGCCATTGACTGTGGGACGAACTCGATCCGCCTGCTCATTGCCGACGTCGACGGACCGATCCTCGACGAAGTGGATCGGCGGATGATCATCGTGCGCCTCGGCGAAGGGGTCGATCGCACCGGTGCCTTCAGCGATGCCGCGCTGGAGCGCACCTTCGCGGCCTGCGCCGACTACGCGCGGGTCATTCGCGACCTCGGGGCCGAGCGCGTGCGGTTCGTTGCCACCAGCGCGAGTCGTGACGTCAGCAATCGTGCTGCTTTCGTCGACGGCGTCCGTGAGCGACTTGGGGTGGAGCCGGAGGTCATCAGCGGGACCGAGGAGGCCACCTTGAGCTTCCGCGGTGCCGTGCTGGGGCTGCCAGCCGATGTGATCGAGTCGCCCCGTCTCGTGGTGGACATCGGAGGTGGCTCAACCGAGTTCGTCCTTGGCGACTCCGAACCGAGTGCCGCGATCTCGGTGGACATCGGCTGTGTGCGCATGACCGAGCGTCATCTGCGCGATGATCCACCGACGGCAGAGCAGATCGCGGCTACCGAGGCCGACGTCGCTGCGGCTCTTGATCGCGCGGGGACGGTGATCGACTGGGCTGCGGCGCGCAGCCTTGTCGGCGTCGCCGGCACCGTGATCACGATCGTGGCCCTCGCGCGCGGCCTGCCGGCGTACGACCCGGCGGCGATTCACGGTCGCTCGGTCTTAGCCGCGGAGGTGGAGCGGTGGACGGCTGATCTGCTCGCGATGCCGCGAGAGCAGCGCGCCTCGCTGCCGGTGATGCACCCGGGCCGGGTCGACGTCATCGCCGGGGGAGCGATGGTCTTGCGCGCGATCCTGCGCCGGACCGGCCAGGACCGCATCGTGGCCAGCGAAACCGACATCTTGGACGGAGTCGCCCGCGCCCTCGCTGTGTAAGCGATTGCGGCAACACGCGGCATCGCCGTACACTCCCGATTCGTACCGTTTCAGTACGCCGACCGCACCGATTTCGGGAAGGACCGCATGTCGATCACGATCCGCGATGTCGCCGACGCGGCCGGAGTCTCGACAGCCACGGTGTCCCGGGCCCTGCGTGGCCTGCCGCACGTCGACCCGGAGACCCGCGAGCGGGTGCGTCAGGTCGCGGCCGAACTCGACTACGTCGTCTCGCCGAGCGCCTCGCGCCTCGCCAGCGGTCGTACCGGCACGATCGCAGTCATCACCCCGTTCATTGATCGGTGGTTCTTCTCCAGCGTGCTCTCGGGAATCAGCGATGTCTTGCAGGAGCGCGACGTCGACCTGCTCGTCTTCGAGGTCGGCGACCCGGGGACCAACCCCGGTCTCCCGCCCGAGCGCCGGCTGCGGGGCCGGGTTGACGGTCTCATCGTGGTCACCCTGCCCACCGATGCGATGCGCGTGGCGGATCTGCTCATGCTCGGGCTGCCGACCAGCTTCATCGGTACCACCTGGGAGGGCAGCACGTCGGTCACCATCGATGACGTCTCCGCCGGGCGGGTGGCCACCCAGCATCTGATCAACCTTGGCCATGAGCGCATCGGCATGATCTCCGGGCGGCCACGGGCGTCTGCTTCACAGGCTCATCGTGCGCAGGGCTATCGGGAAGCCATGGAGGGGGCTGGACTCGCACCCGACAGTGCGCTCGAGGCGTACGGCTACTTCACCGTGCAGGGCGGTGAAGACGCGATGACCGCCCTGCTGTCGCGCCCGAATCCGCCATCCGCGGTCTTCGTCATGAGCGACGACATGGCCTTCGGCGCGATTCGTGCGCTGCAGCGGCACGGCATCCGACCCGGTGCGGACATCGCGATCGCGAGCATCGACGGACACGAACTCGCGGAGTTGCTCGATGTGACGACCGTGCGTCAACCCGTGGTCGAGATGGGACGCACCGCAGCCGAGGCTTTGCTCGCGCGCATGCTCGACGATGCGACGCAGGCGCAGGAGATCGTCTCGCCGACGACCTTGATCGTGCGGGGCAGTTCGGTACCGCCGGAGCGTACGGCGCAGGTCTCGGGCAATCAGCGCCCCGCGACCTCCTGAGTGGGCCACCTCCTGAGTAGGCCACCTCCTGAGGCCCGCGGGGGCGGCGCGCCGCCTAGGCTGAAGGCATGGCCGACATGATCGACATCCCCTCATCCGCCGGTGCCCTTCCGGGCTATCTCGCCGTACCCGAGTCCGGACGCGGGCCCGGTGTCATCGTCATCCAGGAGTGGTGGGGCATCGTGCCGCACATCCGATCCGTCGTTGATCGGCTGGCGGCGGAAGGTTTCGTGGCCGTGGCGCCGGATCACTACCGCGGCGTTGCGACGACGGAGCCGGACGAGGCTGGCAAGCTCATGCTCGGCCTGCAGATCAGTGCCGTGGCGGCTGATCTCGTGGCGACGGCGGACCATCTGGAGCGCAGCGGACTGCTGGACTCTCCGCGGGTCGGCGCTCTGGGCTTTTGCATGGGTGGTGGTCTTGCACTGCTCGCTCCGACGGTGTCGCCGCACATCGATGCCACGGTGGCCTTCTATCCCGCGGTCCCGTGGCCGGACTACCACCCGTTGTGGTCCAACTACGACGGGCGCGCGGCGTTGATCCACCAGTGCGAGGGGGATATCCCGCGCACCGGGGCCGATATCGAGCGCTACGCGCGTGAGATCAATGGGCACGGTGGGCAGGCGACCGTGGACACGTACCCCGGAACCCAGCATGCCTTCTTCAACGATGATCGGCCCGAGGTCTACGACGCTGCTGCGGCGGCGCTGGCGTGGCGGCGGAGCCTGGACTTCCTGCACGCGCGTCTCGACGGGCCATTCGGCCGCGCCTGATCCGGACGCCGGCACGTGAGCACTGGGAGATCGGCACCAGCATCTGTCGCGCCGCGGTGCTCCGACCTGGCCGAACTCGATGCCGCGATCGTGGAGTGCCGCCGCTGTCCGCGCCTTGTCCGGTGGCGCGAGGACATCGCCCAGACACGGCGGGCGGCGTACGCCGAGGAGGAGTACTGGGGCAGGCCGGTGCCGGGCTTTGGCGATCCGCATCCGCGGGTGCTCATCGTGGGGCTCGCGCCCGCCGCGCACGGCGCCAATCGCACCGGGCGGGTCTTCACCGGTGATCGCAGCGGGGACTGGCTGTTCGCGTCGTTGCATCGAGTGGGCCTGGCGAATCAGTCCCGGTCCATCTCGGTCGACGATGGGCTGGAGTTGGTGGGGGCGCGCGTGACGGCCGCGGTGCGGTGTGCGCCGCCGGACAACAAGCCCACGGTGGTCGAGCGCGACACGTGCGCGCCCTGGCTGGTGCGAGAGTTGGCGCTCACCGATCCCCACGTCATCGTGGCGCTCGGTGGATTCGCCTGGCAGGTGGTACTGCGCATGCTCGCCGAGGCGGGCGAACCGGTGCCGCGGCCGCGACCGACGTTCGGGCACGGGGCAGAGATCACGATCGGCGAGCGGGTGCTCCTCGGCTGCTTCCATCCGAGCCAGCAGAACACCTTCACCGGTCGCCTCACCGAGGACATGCTCGATGCGGTCCTCGGCCGCGCGGCGGCCATGGCGAGTGCCCCCGGAGGGATTTGAACCCTCACTGTGCCGGGTTTAAGCCGGGTGTCTCTGCCAGTTGGACTACGGGGGCGCAGCGTCAGCCTAGGCGGTGACGACTGCCGTCTGGCCCATGGGAATGCTCTATCGGCCCATGGGAATGGCATCGCCGCCGTTGTCAGTTACTGTGGAGGAAGGCACCCGCCCCCCGATGGAGGAACGATGCAGACGTCCAACCCCGTGCTTGCCCGGATTGACCGTGAAGCCGCCCAGGCCTCGCAGTCCGGCCCCGGATTCGCCTACGAGGAAGGCCGTACCGCCGTGGCCGCGGCCGAGCGCCCGACGACCGCTGGCACCCCCGCTCCCGCACCGGCCCCCGGTGGGGCGGGCACCAAGCCCGGTCTCTACGACGGCGTACAGATCCCTGCACCGGCCGGTCAGCGGGTCACGATGCCGGACATCATGGCCAAGAGCGCCATTCTCTTCGTCGCCGCCACGATCATGGCGGTCGTCGGCTGGCAGGTTATCTCGGCCGCGCCGACCATCGGCGGCCTCCTCATGTTCGCCGCCCTGATCGGCACGCTCGTTCTCGGCATCGTCAATGCCGTGAAGCGACAGGTAAGCCCGCCGATGGTGATCCTGTACGCCGTCGTCTCCGGCTTCATGCTCGGCGCGGTCAGCTACTGGTACAACCAGATCGGCCTCGCCAATGAGTACGAGGGCCTGGTTCTCCAGGCGGTGATCGCGACCTTCACGACGTTCGGTGTGATGCTGCTGCTCTACGGCACCGGACTGGTTAAGGTCACCAACAAGTTCGTCAAGTTCCTCACGCTGGCCATGGGTGCCTACTTCGTCATTGCGCTCGCATCGCTGGTCGGGGCGCTGTTTGGCGTCGGCGGCGGTTGGGGCTTCTACGGCGTCGGTACGCTCGGTCTGCTGCTGTGCCTGTTCGGTGTAGGGCTCGCGGCGTTCACGCTCATGCTCGACTTCGAGGCCATCAAGCAGGGCATCGCGATGGGCCTGCCCGAGCGCGAGTCATGGCGGCTGTCGTTCGGCCTCCTGGTCACTCTGGTCTGGCTGTACCTGGAGTTCCTGCGCCTGTTCGCGATCATCGCGTCCGGTCGCGACTAGCACGCCGGTGGCCGATGACCTCGCGGTCGAACTCGACCGCGTGGTGGATCGACTGCGGTCCATGCCCCTGACGAAACTGTCCGGAGCGTGGCCGCCGTACCCATCACGCGCCGCGGGGGCCCGAGCGTTGGCTCAACGGCTCGCAGACGCTGCGGCCGACCTTGAAGGTGTGCCGCGTCGCGTCGTCCCCGACGTCGGTGACGCGGCGGTAGGCGATCAGGTGGCGGTGACCGGCGCGGATCTCCTCGCGCTTGCGCCGCCGGAGGAGGTGGCACAGTCCGCCGCTGCCGACCTCCGCCACCTCCGCATCACCCTGTGACGTTTGTCCCGCTAAGCGGGAGAAACGGTCGATGCGGGGTCGATTTGGAGCGTTATCGACCATCTGTCCCGCTAAGCGGGAGAAACGGCGGAAGGGGTTGGGGGTGGGGCGTCGAGGTCGATGACGGCGGGCAGGATCTCGCCCTCGCTACCGCGACGCCAGGCGGCGATGACCTCGGGGAGAAGGACCTGCGCGGCCGCGGCGTAGCCCTCGGTGGACGGATGGAACCGGTCCTCGGCGAACATCACCTCGGGTCGCTCGTCGAACTCCGGCCCCAGGATTGAGCCCAGCGGTACCGGACGACCCCCTTCAGCCCGCGTAGCCACCGCCTGCGCGAGCGCGAGTCGCCGGGATCCTCGTCGCATGACCGTGCGCAAGGGTTGGGGCACTGGCTTGACCGTGCCCAGATCCGGACACGTCGCCATGACGACCTCGGTGCCGGACTCACGGAGCCGACGTACGGCGCGCCGCAGGCGGCGGGCCGATAGGGCGCGCGGTACCAGGTGGGTGACGTCGTTGGCGCCGACCATGATCACCGCGACATGGGGCCGGGTCCACTGCGCCCGGTCGATCTGCGGGTCGAGGTCAGCGGTCTGTGCCCCGATCACCGCGTGATTGCTCAACGCAACGGTGCGCCCGGCCACCTGCGACAGGGCGGTGGCCAGGATCGCCCCCATCGTCTCGCCTGGATGCTTCGCGCCGAGCCCCGCGGCTCCGGAGTCACCGAGGACGGCGAGCCGGATCGAGGTGCCCGAGCCGGTGCCGTAGCGACCGTCGGCGTACGGCGCCGTCGTCGTACGCGGGCCGATGCGTCGGCGCGCCTGGAGAGCCTGGGCCGTGAGCAATCCCGCGGCGGCCACCGCACTGGCGCCAGCGGCTGCCGCCGTGCGAGTGATGGGTCCGGCCATCACGAACCCTTGGTTGCCCGCTGCAGGAAGCCGCGCACCTGCTCACGGGCACCGCCGCGGATCTCCGGGCCGTGAGTGAACGCCGCGACGGTGTAGTCGAGTTCGCCGAGCACCTGTGCGGTCTGCTGGTTTTGCCGATACGACGTACAGAAGGCGGCGACCGGCCAGGTCATGCGCGCGTTCATATTCCAGATCGCATCGCCGGTGATGAGGGTGCGGGTCGGTTCGTGCATGAGGGAGATGTGACCGGGGGAGTGCCCGGGAGTGTGGTGGATGCGCAGTCCGCCGCCTGACTCGATGAGTACGCCGTCGGCCAATTCGGTGGTGACCGGGACGGGCGGGAAGCCACCGCCGGGTAGGCGCTGAAAGAGGGCACCGAGTCGGGTGCTCACATCACGTGGGGCCGCACTCCCGGAACGGATGAAGTCCGCATCGTCAGCATGAACGGTGACGCCGTCGATGCCCGTCTTGGTGACCATCGTGGCCGCGCCACCGGCGTGATCGGAGTGCGCGTGCGTGAGGATGATCCGCTGGACATCCTGCGGGTCCTTGCCCAGGTGGGCCAGCCCCCGCACGATGCTTGCTGGCGCCCGCTTGACCCCGCAGTCGATGAGGGTGACCGAACCGTCGTCCTCGAGGAGGGCGAAGGAGTTGATGAAGTCGCCCATCGTCGGGATCCGGTAGATCCCCGGGGCGAGGGCGATCGCTGGCGGTCGGCTCACGGGTCCAGCGTAGGCTGTGGACTCGTGCGCGTCGTGGACTCCGTCGTAGAACTCATCGGTCAAACCCCCATGGTCCGGCTGCGGCATGTGACCGAGGGGATTGCCTGCCCGGTTTACGCCAAGGTGGAGTACTTCAACCCTGGCGGTTCGGTCAAGGACCGCATTGCGACCCGCATGATCGAGCGCGCTGAGGCCGAGGGACTCCTCAAGCCTGGCGGCACCATCGTTGAGCCCACCAGCGGCAACACCGGCGTAGGGCTCGCGCTCGTGGCGCAGGAGCGCGGCTACCGCTGCATCTTCGTCTGCCCGGACAAGGTCTCCCAGGACAAGCAGAACGTCCTGCGGGCGTACGGCGCCGAGGTCATCGAGTGCCCGACCGCTGTGGACCCCGAGGACCCACGGTCGTACTACAGCGTGAGCGACCGCCTCGCGCGGGAGATCCCGGGTGCGTGGAAGCCCGACCAGTACGCCAACCCGGACAATCCGCGCTCGCACTACGAAGGCACGGGGCCGGAACTGTGGGAGCAGACCGACGGCAAGATCACCCACTTCGTCGCCGGTGCCGGCACCGGCGGCACCATCTCCGGAGTGGGTCGCTACCTCAAGGAGGTCAGCGACGGCCGCGTGCGGATCATCGCCGCCGATCCGGAGGGTTCGGTCTACTCCGGCGGATCGGGTCGGCCGTATCTGGTCGAGGGTGTGGGCGAGGACTTCTGGCCGACGACGTACGACGCCACCATCGCCGATGAGGTCATCGCGGTCAGTGACCGCGACTCCTTCGAGATGACCAGGCGCCTGGCGCGCGAGGAGGGCCTGCTCGTGGGCGGGTCGTGCGGCATGGCGGTCGTTGCAGCGCTCGATGTGGCGCGTCGCGCGGACGCCGACGACATGGTGGTCGTCCTGCTTCCCGACGGTGGCCGCGGCTATTTGTCCAAGGTCTTCAACGATGAGTGGCTTGCGTCCTACGGCTTTGGTCATGCGGCGGGAGAGCAGACCGTCGGTGATGTCCTGCGCGGCAAGTCCGGTGAGTTGCCGCCCTTCGTGCACGCGCATCCCACGGAGACCGTCCGCGAGGCGATCGACACCATGCGGGAGTACGGCGTCTCGCAGATGCCGGTCCTGCGCGCTGAGCCCCCGGTGATGGCCGCGGAGATCGTCGGATCGGTGGTGGAGCGCGATCTCCTCGATGCGCTCTTCACCGGCTCGGCATCACTGGCCGACACGGTCGACAAGCACACATCGGCGCTGCTGCCGCAGGTGGGTGCTGGTGAGCCGGTGGCGGCCGCCGTCGCCGCGTTGGAGCATGCGGACGCTGCTGTCGTGCTCGATGACGGCAAGCCGGTCGGTGTGGTTTCCCGACAGGATCTCCTCGGCTTCCTCGCCGAGTAGAACTCCCGGCCGCTAGGGCTTGAAGCGCCGCATCTCCTGCGGCCATCCGCACGCCTCGGCGATCCGGCCAGCCCACATGGCTGCCGTGTCGTCGTCGGGGACGTCGATGATGGTGAGCCCGCCGACGTACTCACCGGTTGAGATCGGTCCGCGGGTGATGACGAGTTCGCCGCTTGTGGCGTCGGCGCTCACCGCCTGATCCATCTCCTCCTCGAGGCCGCCGGCAAACATGAGCACCCCCGCGTCTTTCATGTCGGCGACGACGGCACGCGCGAGGGGACCCCGCGAGGCGAACCACTCCTCGGTGTGATCGCCGACCCACTGCTGATGGAAGTAGATGATGTACTGCGGCATCGGCGACTCTCTCTACAGCGCGGGAAGTGGCACGCCGGTGTTGGCGTGGCAGCGATAGCCGTTGGGCACCTTGTACAGGTACTGCTGGTGGTAGCCCTCGGCGTAGTAGAACGGCCAATCCGCCGCCGGAGCGAGCTGTGTCGTGATGGCGGGGTAGCCGCGCTCGGCGATGACCGGTGCGTACGCCGCGGCGGTGGCTTCGACCAACTCCTGCTGCTCTGACGTGGTGACGAAGACGGCGCTGCGGTACTGGGTGCCGGTGTCATTGCCCTGGCGATATCCCTGGGTTGGGTCGTGGTTCTCCCAGAAGTGGCGCAGGACGTCGTACGTCGAGAGTTCAGCCTCGCGGTAGGCCACGAGCACCGTCTCGGTGTGCCCGGTGCGTCCGGTGCACACCTCCTCGTACGTCGGGTGGGGGGTGAAGCCGCCCTGGTAGCCGACGGCGGTGGTGTAGACGCCGGGCAGTCGCCAGTCGATCTCCTCGGCGCCCCAGAAGCAGCCCATGGCGAGGTAGATCACGGACAGGTCGGCTGGCCACGGTGCGACCGGCAGATCGCGGATCGGCGTCCCGAGGACGGCATGGTCGGCGGGGATCTCGAAGGGGTAGTCAGCGCGGCCGGGGAGTGCGTCGGCGGGGGTGACCATCTGTGACTTGGCGGAGAACAGGCCCATGGCAGGAGTATTGCCCACGGTTCGCCGGGGCGCGACGTGTCGATGGGAACGGCGCGACGATTCGGCATGCACATGGCACGCTGTCCCGGTGGATGTCGATGCCCTCGCCGACGACGGTGCCGGGCGCGATGGTGCCTATGTGCGCACCTGGGTTGCGCCAGGGGATCCGGCCGCGGTGGAGTCGGTGCTCAACAACATCCTCGAGGCGCTCGGGGGTCGGCGGTCCACGACCCGCGGAGATGTCCTCTTCGACGGCGTCGTCGCCTTTCATATGGAGGCGCACGTGGTCCCCAACGCCGAGCACCATCCGGCGATGACCGCGCACTACGAACTCGGTCGCGGCCTATCGGAGATCAGCACCCGCATCACTTTGACGCTCACTCCTTCGCATCGGCGCGATATCGGGACGCGACGTTTCATCAACCGATCGTTGGAGATCGTGACGTCGGTCATGCAGGAGACCGGCTCCGTCCCCGAGCCGACGGAGTGACCGGTGGCGCCTAGGCTCTTGCCTATGAGCGACCACCGTTGGGATAAGTCCGGCTTCGCCACGCGCGCCATCCATGCGGGGCAGGAGCCCGATCCCCTCACCGGGGCCGTGGTGCCGCCGGTCTACCAGGTGTCGACGTTCGCGCAGGACGGCGTCGGCGGGCTGCGCGGCGGCTACGAGTACTCACGCAGCGGCAACCCGACCCGTCATGCGTTGGAGGAGTGCCTGGCCTCGCTTGAGGGCGGGGCGCGTGCCCTGGCTTTCGCCTCGGGTCTGGCCGCGGAGGACACCCTCCTGCGGGCGCTCACCGCACCCGGTGCCCACGCGGTGATTGGCAACGATGCCTACGGCGGCACCTATCGCCTGTTTTCGCGCGTCGCCGAACCGTGGGGTCTGACACATACGCCGGTGGACCTCACCGATCTCGACGCCGTACGCCGCGCGGTCGAGCCCGGACGCACGAGGATCGTGTGGACCGAGACGCCGACCAATCCGCTGCTGACCGTCGTCGACATTGCCGCGCTCGCGCAGATCGCGCACGAGGCCGGGGCGCTGCTCGTCGTCGACAACACCTTTGCCTCGCCGTACCTGCAGCAGCCGCTGGCGCTTGGCGCGGACATCGTCGTGCATTCGACGACGAAGTACCTCGGTGGACACAGCGATGTGGTCGGTGGTGCACTCGTCGTCGCGGATCCGGAGATCGGCGAGCAGCTTGCTTACCACCAAAATGCCATGGGGTCGGTGCCCGGGCCGTGGGACTCCTGGTTGGTGCTCCGCGGCATCAAGACGCTCGGCGTTCGCATGGATCGACACAGTGCGAATGCGCGGGCGATCGTCGAGGTTCTGGCCGATCACCCGCGGGTCACCCAGGTGCTGTATCCCGGACTGCCGGGGCATCGTGGCTACGAGGTTGCTGCGCGGCAGATGCGCGACTTTGGCGGAATGGTGTCCTTCCGCGTCGCCGGTGGTGCCGATGAGGCCGTGGCCGTGTGTGGGCGCACGGAGGTCTTCACACTCGGTGAGTCGCTCGGTGGCGTCGAATCGCTCATCGAGCATCCCGGTCGCATGACGCACGCGTCGGCGGCGGGCAGCGCACTCGAGGTGCCGGACGATCTCATCCGCCTGTCGGTCGGCATCGAGGATGCCGATGACCTGGTAGCCGACATCGTGCAGGCCCTGCAGTGAGCGTGTTGCCGACCGCGTCGGCGACCGCGGAAGCGGTGCGCGCGGGGCGTGCGACGGCTGCGGTGGCGGTCCAGGAATCACTCGACCTCATTGCGCGTCGCAATGACGACATTGATGCGTTTGCCGTGGTGCGCGCCGAGCGCGCGCTCGCCGAGGCGGCGGTGGTGGACGCACGAGCCGACCGCTCATCGCTGCCGCTGGCCGGCGTACCGGTGGCGATCAAGGACAACGTGTCGGTCGCGGGCGAGCCGATGCGGGTCGGTTCCGCGGCCACGGATGACGTGCCGCAGTCGGCCGATCACATCGTGGTCGAGCGCATCCGTGCCGCCGGTGGCGTGGTCGTGGGCATCACGCGCGTACCCGAACTCTGTGTCTTCGGTGCGACCGACTCGGTGTACGGCGTGACCCGCAATCCGTGGGATCTCACCCGGACTCCCGGCGGATCGAGTGGCGGATCCGCGGCGGCGGTGGCGTCCGGGATGGTGCCGATCGCACATGGCAACGATGGAATGGGCAGTGTGCGCATTCCGGCGGCCTGCACCGGACTTGTGGGCATCAAACCCGGACTCGGCACGGTGCCGGCGCACCTGGGGGAGAACGACTGGTTCTCGATGAGTGAGAACGGCGCGCTGGCCACGACCACGGAGGACGCGGCGCTGCTGCTCTCGGTGATGGCGGACGATCAGGGTTTGGCTGTGGTGGCCCCCGTCTCTGAACGTCTACACGTCGGTGTCTCGACGGCGCCGCCCGTGGCCGGTGTGGCCCTGGATCCGGCGTGGGCCGCGGCGGCCGAGCGGCTCGCCGCGCTGCTGCGGCGCCACGATCACTTCGTCGAGCGGGCGGAGCCGACATCGCCGGTGGATCTGGCTGGCAATGCCGCGGCAGTGGCGGGCTTGGTGCGCTGGTTCGCTGGTACAGCGGCCGATGCCGATGTGCTCGACGGCGATCGCCTTGAGTCGCGGGTGAAGCGGCACGCCATGCTCGGTCGTCTGGTCCGGCGTACTCCGCTGATGAGTGAGAAGTTGCGCGATGCCTGGAAGCGTCGCGCGGCGGAGTATTTCGCCGAGTACGACGTCCTCGTGACACCGGCGCTCGCACAGCAGCCGATTGAGGCGCGTCGGTGGCATGACGGCGGGTGGGCGTCGACGATGCTCGCCAACATTCGCTACGCGCCGTTTGCCGCGCCGTGGAATGTGGCGGGTCTGCCGGCGATCGTGATCCCGATGGGTGTCCACCCGGAGGCGGGCACTCCGGTGGCGGCCCAGGTGGTGGCCGGTGCGGGTCGGGAGTCGCTGCTGTTGTCGATCGCGGCGTTGGTGGAGGTCGAGCGGCCCTGGCCTCGCGTCGCTCCGGCGTACGCCTGACTGCTCCGGCTAAGTGTCCGTGGGGTGTCGGTGACGCTGGAGGGAGACTTAGCGCCGGTGCTAAGTGTCCGTGGGCTGTCGGTGACGCTGGAGGGAGACTTAGTGTGGTGGCTCAGGCAGCACGGTGCAGGGCCAGGATGATCCGCTCGATCACTTCCCACGGCCGGTGCACGATCTCCTCCCAGGTCCAGCGCACCACGATGAAGCCGGCCCGCTCCAGATCCTCCTGCCGTTTCTTCTCCTTCCAGAGAGTTCGCGGATCGTCGTACTTCACCGCGCCATCGCATTCACCGATTACGCGATCACCAAAGAGGAAGTCGACCCGCCACTGCTGCCCGCTGTGTCCGCGTACTACCGCCTGCGGGATAGGCAGACGCATTTCGGCTGCCACGAAGCGCGCCCAGGAGATGGATTCCAAAGTGGTCTCGACCCGCGGGTCGGCAACCCCCAGCGCGGTGAGGACTCGGTCCCGAGAAGGAACTTCCACGGTATGCGTCAGAGAGCGAGCCTCGACGAGCAGATGATGTCGGGCTCGCGCATCTCCCAACGTGCTCGCGAGCCAGCGACCGTCGGCTCTGTCGCCCAGGCGATCGTGCTTCCACATCAACTGGGTGCGCAGTCCCGAGTGCAGGACGACTAGCTGCTGGGCCAGACTACGTTCGCCCTGCCCCGCCACCACCAGGGCGGAAATCAGCGGGCTTGTGGCAGAAACACCGCAAGGAGCCATCACTCGGTGACCGATCGGGATCTCACAAGCGCGGATGCGAACCCCTGCGCGAACTCCCCGGCGGCTCGTTGAGGATCGTGGGATGTGCAGCACTGGGTGTTCTGGCGCCGAAATGTCGTATAGGTCAAGGCCCCAGGCCAGCGCGGCAGAGACCTCGCCAAGTGTTGCGGGGACGCCCTCGCGATCAAACTTGCCTAGCCGATTCCTGATTTGAAGTGATGCCAGCGTCGAGTGGTTCGGGACCAGGTGATGTGACGTGTCCGGGACAACCTGGTAGAGGTTGCGCTCAAGGCGAACTAAGACGCCTGCGTGAACGGCCGACTTGAGTCGGTGAAGCGGTACGCCGGCACCAGCCGCATCGGCGCCGCTGAAGGCCAAGTCCCCGAACACCTGGAGGAGAACCTGCCCGGTGTCACGGACTTCTTTGCGCGGCATGTGGCCATCTTCGGGTTCGACCGGCTATTTGCGAAGGCCCAAATCCCTGGCTGTGGATAACCCCTCGTGGGGTGTCGGTGACGCTGGAGGGAGAGTTGCGGCGTCGGCTAAGCGTCCGTGGGGCGTCGCTGACGCTGGGGAGAGACTTACGGCGGCGCGTAAGTGTCCGTGGGATGTCGGTGA
>CAYGMM010000057.1:0-14334 GCA_964351035.1 uncultured Actinomyces sp. | reverse complement strand
GTGGGACTTCCGGAGGCGATCAGCACGATGCCCCGCCAACCCGCGAGAAGCAGGTAGGCGATCAGTGCCCCGGTAATGACCCAGGCCCAGCGCCGCGCAGTCATCGATCGAGAAGAGGTTCCAGGCTGAGAGTCAATCCGGGTCGCGCACCGACCGCGCGGACCGCGAGCAGCACTCCCGGCATGAACGACGCGCGGTCCAATGAGTCGTGGCGCAATGTGAGCACCTCGCCTGGATTGCCGAGCAGGACTTCCTCGTGAGCAACCAGGCCACGCACCCGCACCGAGTGCACGCGCACACCCTCGACGTCGGCGCCGCGGGCACCGGCCATCTCATGCTGTGTCGCGTCAGGACTGAGCGCAACCGCCGCCTGAGCCCGTGCCTCGGCAATGCCGTGGGCGGTGTGAGCGGCAGTCCCCGAGGGCGCGTCGGCCTTGTCGGGGTGGTGGAGTTCGATGACCTCGACCGACTCGAAGTACGGCGCGGCTTCACGGGCGAAACGCATGAGCAGGACGGCACCGAGGCCGAAGTTGGGGGCAATCACCGCGCCGGTCTCCGGATGAGCCGCGAGCATCGCCCGGACGTCGTTCAAACGCTCCTCGGTGAAGCCGGTCGTGCCGACGACGACGTTGATGTCGTGTTCGATGCAGAACCTGAGGTTGTCCATGACCGCATCGGGAGTGGTGAAGTCGACGGCGACCTCGACTCCTGAGGAGACCAACCGGTCCATCGGATCGCCGATATCAACGGTCGCCGTCAGTTGAAGATCGTCGGCCGAGTCGACCGCGCGGCACACTTCGGCCCCCATTCGACCGGCTGCACCGATCACTCCCACCTTGAGCATGGTTCTCAGCCTAGTCGTGACCTATGTGGTTCGAGTCGTTCAGCCACCCGCGACCCCCTCGGGACGCATGGACGTCGAGACGGTCTGGACGAGCTCGGCGGCAAGCTGGGTCGGGTCATCCGTCGACACCGCGGCGCCGTAGACATTCGTCACGTATCGAGTGTCCTGCGGACCGGCCACGATGACGTTCGCGCCCGATGTGGTGCTCGTCGTAGCGACGAAGACCGGTCCATCCAGGGGCGTGAACGTCAAGGTGGGTGTCAGAGTCAACGCGTGCTGCTGATGGAAGTCTTCGACGTACATCGCTGACTGGCCGTCAAGATTGGTGGCCCACGCATAGAGCCGCACGGTGCCGGCTCCATCACGTTGGCCGATGACGATGCTCTCGGCACCGCCCTGGTCCGCCGCCACCCATCCGGTGGCCAGCGATATCGGTCCGTCGTAGTCGTCGAACGCGTCGAATCGGTGGACGAGCGTCGGTGTTCCGAGATTCGAGGTTGGCGACTCATCGGTAAAGCCCGCCATCGTGTCGGTGAAGAGCGGGAACTCGAAGACCGACACCTCATCGGAGCCGGTGGGAGCAGTGAGGACGCTGAAACGTCCCGCCGCCACCATGCCTGAGGTCACGACAGCTCCGCCGTCGCCCTCCGCAGGGGCAAAACTGCTGAGGAGCGCGAGTGCATCGCCGGCGGTCGGAGGAAGGTCGCTGGAGTAGACGCGGACCTCGCTCGGACGGCCTGGCCCGGACGACACGATGATGTTGTTGCGGGTGGGGTCGCCGCTAATGAGCCCGCCGGCGACGGAAACTCCGCCACGGAAGTCCGCCTCGAAGGCCTCGAAGCGTACGAGTTCCTTCGTGAAGGGGTCACTGCCCGCACCGGAGTAGGCGATCACCAAGGGTGGCCCATCCGGTCCGTGTCCGACGAGCAGGTCGAGGATCGCATCGCCGTCAATATCCACCATGTCCATCGTCGGCAGGGTGTCGGAGTCGGGGAAGGGAATGACCGAACCGAGTACGCGGCCATCTGCCTGATCGCGGACGACGACCACGGCGGGTCCGCCCGCTCGGGGAGCTTCGACCGTGGCGATGGTGGACACCTCCGGGATGACGTTGACGGTCATCATCAGGCCGTTGTCCTCATGATCGAGCCGGTGGCAGTGCGTGACGAAGGTCCCGATGTAGTCGGTGAACGTCGAGCGGAGCCACATCACACCCGGCTCGATGACCGCCTCGTTCGGACCGAGGCTCGGTGCCGGGATATTGGCGTTGTCGATCGAGTAGGGCAGGGGTCCGGATGTGGTCCCCTGCGCTGGGTCGATCAACCTTGTGACCTCGAAGTCGTTCACGTGGATGTGGAGCGGATGCTGATCGTTGTTGGAGTTCGTGAAGCGCCACTCCTCGATGGAATTAAGACGCGGATGAATCACGGGCGTCGTGGGCCATGTCGTCCCGTCGAACATGTACATAAAGCCGTTGGGATCCTGCGGATTGACCAACGGGCTGGCACCGCCGCCGATGGTGAAGTTGCGCGTGAGATCGACCTCGCGATCTGCAAGATCGAGGAACGCCGTATCGCCGTCGAGAGGCTCGCCCAAGGCAAAGTCCATGGGGGTCACCGGCGCGCCGGAGGGATCGGCGTAGGCGAGCACCTGAGTCGGCGTCGACTTGAACCCATCGAACCAGTTGACATGAGACGGATCGATGGAGACCGTGCCGAGGACTCCGCGCGGTGTCGTACCGTCCCCGTTGCTCGTGTAGAGAATTCCCTCCGTCTCGAGAGGTTGGGTGTGCGCCTCGGCGGGGCCGGTCACCGCCGGGAGCTCAAGTTGAAGGCCACCGGTCTCCGGCATCGTCACCGCGATGGCTACTCGGCTCGCGGACGGCAGAAGGTACGTCCTGCCCTCATCACCATTGCCCGGCAGCACGGACGGGACCGGATTGCCGTCGGTGGCGAGGACCCGAAGTGGCTCGAGTTCACCGGTGGCAGTGTTGCGAACACCGACGTTCATGTAGGACTGCGACCCGATATTGGCGATAACCCAGACCTCCGTCTCCCCCGGAGCCATCGTCACCTGCGGCTGGAACTGCCCGTTGACGGTGTATTGCACATCGCGCAAGTGATCGGGGGCAGATGGGTCAGCCGGTGAGTTCGCGCTGCCATCGTCAGCCATGAAAGTGATGAGGTTCTGCGGCATGAACTGAAAGGCGCCGCGCTTGTTCTCCGCCGAGAGCGGTCCGGCGAACCAGTTCGTCTTGAACGTCGTTCCCGCGGGAGAGTCAGGGAAGTTGACCGGCGCCGCGATCGGCTCGTACGCACCAGCCTCGATGGCACCGTCGGCGGGCACCTCCCAGGTGTTGATCATCTGGGTCCACGAGGTGTAGTTCATCTCACGCATCCCGGCCCCGCGGCCGGCGACGAAGTTGCTCTGCAGCGCCATGACGCGGACCGGAACGTCGTTGTCGATCACCTTGGGGATGACTCCCTCGGGGCGGCCGATGACGATCATGCCGGCGAGGCCGCGATAGACCTGCTGCTCCGTGAGTTGATGGCGGTGGGGGTGGTACCAGTACAGACCCTGCGGGTGATCCGCCGGGATGTCGTAGATGTAGGTGTTGCCCTGCCCCGGATCGAACTCGATCATCACGTTGTCGGAGTTCAGATTGGGACTCACGTGAAGGCCATGAGTGTGCAGATTTAGGGGCAGATGATCGGCAACGTCCGGCGTGAGCGGGACATCCTTCCCCGCCGGGGTGAGGACGGGGTTGACGAAGTCGGGAATCGTCAGCCCGTGCAACTCATTGGCCATGTGGACGATCAGTTGGTCCCCGGGCTGCACAACCAGCGTCGGGGCCGGGTAGGAGTTAGCCCCCGACATGGCGCCGTTGGACAGTCCCCGGTTGACCTCCCAGGAGAACAGCAGCATGCCCTCGACCGGGTCCGCGACCGTATTGAGTTCCGCGGACGACTGTTCAGCGGTGAGCGTCACCTCAAGGATGCCGCTATCACTGCTGAGTGACACGGGCTCACGGAACTCCGGTCGCAGGTCGAGCCCCGCCGCGGAAGGGGTCGAGGTCGATTCCGCCGATGTGGGCTCCGCCGACGTGAGCTCACCCGTCCCCGCGCCGGTGCAAGCCCCGAGCACAAGGGCTGTGCTGGCGGCCACGGCGACCACCCACGGTGCCCGCCGTGTCGTCCGAAGGGAATTCCCTGAGCGCAGGGTCTGCATGCTGGCCACTCCTTCGTCATGGTGGGCTGTCCCGCTGGGTCAGCACCTCACGGTTGCACTGCGTCGATGACTGGCCGAAATTTTCACTAACGCTCCTAGTTAACGACATGGCACCGGCTCACCGTCGCCACTCCGAACATCCGAGGTGCAATCGACCCCGCGGACGGCCAGGATGGCCCCATGCGGATCCGCCCCACCCTGGTTGCCCTCGCCACCCTCGCCACGGCTATCGCCGTGCTGCCCACGGCAGCTGTCGCGGAGACTCCGGCGCAGCCAGCCTCCGTTGTGGCGACCCCGATCCCCGGTGGGACCTTCTTTACCGCCGCGCTCCAGGACCTGACGGCATCGGACTACGGCGAACGCGAGTACGCCATCGACCTGACGGGCGCCCAGGTCTACGAGTACGTCGGCGACACCACCGAGGTCGTCGCCTCACCGGCGCCGACCTCGCCTCAGGGCACCTACCGCAGCCGCATGATCGTGCGCTTGCCGGATGACCCCGCCGACTTCAACGGGCGCGTGCTCGTAGAGATGATGAACACCACGACCACCGTTGATCTCGATGTGGCCTGGGAGCAGGCGCACGAGTACCTCATGCGGGAGGGCTGGGGATACGTCGGCATCACCGTCCAGCAGACCGGACTCGATGCCCTCACCCGCTTCCGGCCACAGCCCGATCGCTACACCGGCCTCGACCTCAACCTCATGACGCCCGAAGCTGCACAGACCCCGGTCTACGGCCTGCGTGACCCATCGCTGGCCTGGGATCTCACCTCCGCGGTGGGCCGCCTCGTACAGGAGAATGCGACCGACGGACCCTTCGACGGATACGCCGTGCAGTCGACGTACCTCACCGGTCAGTCCCAGATGGCCGGTTACGCGGTGACCTACATCAACGCCATCCATCCCCGTGAGCAGATCTTCGACGGATTCCTCGTCGCCTACCGAGGCACCCGCGCGACCAATCTCGGCTTCGTCGCACCCGAAGGCGGAGGCGCACCCGTAGGGACCTCCACTTCCGTGGCCCAGCGACGCATCGACGGTGGCGGCACTCCCGTCATCAACCTGCAGACCGAATCCGATCCCCTCGACCTGCCGGGCGGTGGAGATGAGGCTGTCTGGCGAGACGACGCGTCCACCCCCACCGATCGCTTCCGGCTCTGGGAGGTGGCGGGGTCATCGCACAACGACCGCTGGGGCAGCCAACAGGCGCTGGACATCCTTAGCCGCGACTACGGCCTGCCCTTCACGCCCGCGTGCGACTGGGTCGCACCGATGGGCATCAACGACTTCCCCATGCGCTTCGCCTGGCACGCGGCCCTTGAGGCCCTTGCGGGCTGGCACGAGGATGACCTCGCACCAGCGATAGGCCCCCGCATCGTGCGCGAGGACGGTGCGATCGTGCGCGACGCCCGGGGCAACGCTCGCGGCGGCATTCGCCTGCCTCCGGCGGACGTTCCCGTGGCCACGCGCGGGCCGATCAGCACCGGCGGGCTCTTCTGCAATCTCACCGGCTACCAGAAGCCGTTCCCTCGCAAGGTCGTCAAAGCTCGGTACCCGAAGAAGGCCGAGTACGTCGACCAGGTGCGCAGCGCCGGTCGCGCGGATGCACGCGAGGGTGTGCTGCTCATCGAGGATGCGTCGGAACTGGTGCGGCTGGCGCGACGCGGCCCCGTCGCCGACGGCCAAACCATCCGCGACTACTAGCTCCTCATCGTTGTTCTTACCTGAAGTGCTGCTCACTCGGTGAGTTAACGACACTTCGGGTAAGAACAACGAAAGTTCAGCGCGGGGAGATGAGGGCGTAGGTCGGGGGAACCGTCAGTAGTTCGCTGGCCAACTCCGCTACGTCGGCTGCCGTGACCTCGTCGATGCGCTGTAGCACCTCGTTGATCGATGGCACCTCGTCGTAGAGGAGTTCACCCTTGGCGATGCGACTCATCCGCGCACCGGTGTCCTCTTGACCGAGGACAACTCCCCCGCGCATCTGTCCCTTGCCACGAGCCAACTCATCGTCGGTCAGTCCACGAGATGCGATATCGCCGACCACGGACTCGCATACCTCGAGGACGTCGTCGATCTTGTCTGGAAGGCAGCCGGCGTACACGCCGGTGTAGCCCGTGTCGGAGAAGCTCGTCGCGAACGAGAACACCGAGTAGGCGAGGCCGCGCGCCTCGCGCACTTCCTGGAATAACCTGCTCGACATCCCGCCACCAAGGGCCGCATTGAGCACTCCGAGGGCGTAGCGCCGTTCATCGGTACGCCGGATACCGCCGAGTCCCACGACCACGTTGGCTTGCTCGAGCGGACGGTGCAGGTGGCCTCGTGCACCACGACCGGGCACTCGCGCCTGACGAGTCGTGGCGTTGCGAACGACCGGTTCGGCATCGGCAAAGCCGTCGCCGAACGCGCGGCGCACGATCTCGACGATGTGATCGTGGTCCACGGCCCCGGCCACCGAGATGACCATGCGCTCGGGCACGTAGTTGCGTCGATAGAAGCCGCGGATTCCTGCAGGAGACAGTGATCGGATCGACTCCTGGCTGCCGAGGATGCTTCGTCCGAGTGGACCGGAGCCGTAGTAGGTGCCCATGAACAGGTCGTGAACGAGGTCCGACGCGTCGTCCTCGTTCATGGCGATCTCTTCGAGGATGACCGCACGCTCGCCCTCGATGTCCTCCGAACGCAGGGCGCCATGGAGGACCAGATCAGTGATGACATCGACAGCGAGATCGACGTCGCTATCGAGCACCCGAGCGTAGAAGCAGGTGTATTCCTTGGTGGTGAAGGCGTTCATCTCACCGCCCACCGCCTCGATCGGCGCCGTGATCTCCCAGGCCGATCGCGACGCCGTCCCCTTGAAGAGCAGATGCTCCAGGAAGTGCGCCGCTCCAGTCTGCTGCGGAGTCTCGTCGCGCGAACCGACACCGACCCAGGCACCGAAGGACACCGAGCGAACGCCGGGCACCGCTTCGGTGACGATGCGCAGACCGTTGGGCAGGGTCGTGAGACGCACGAGGGCCCCGTCGGCACCCTCCACGAGGGTGCGCGTCGAGGCCCTGCGCGCAGTCACGTGTCGTTAGTCCGTCGACTCGTCCGCCGACTCCTCGAGGACCGGGATGAGGGAAAGCTTGCCGCGGGGGTCGATCTCCTTGATCTCGACCTGCACCTTGTCACCCACCTTGAGGACCTCTTCGACGTTCTCGAGGCGCTTCTTGCTCGGCGAGAGCTTCTTGACCTCCGAGATGTGCAGCAGACCGTCGCGACCAGGCACCAGCGAAACGAACGCACCGAAGTTCGTCGTCTTCACGACGGTGCCGAGGTAGCGCTCGCCAACCTCCGGCATGGTCGGGTTGGCGATCGCGTTGATCTTCGCGCGAGCCGCTTCGGCCGAGGAGCCGTCGGCTGCCCCGATGAAGATCGTGCCGTCGTCCTCGATCGTGATGTCGGCACCGGTGTCTTCCTGGATCTGGTTGATGATCTTGCCCTTGGGCCCGATCACCTCGCCGATCTTGTCGACCGGGATGTTCACCGTGATGATGCGCGGCGCGTAGAGCGACATCTCACCCGGTGCGTCGATCGCTTCGTTCATCACATCCAGGATCGTCAGACGCGCCTCGCGCGCCTGGTCCAGCGCACCGGCGAGCACCGAGGCGGGGATGCCGTCGAGCTTGGTGTCGAGCTGCAACGCAGTGACGAAGTCCTTGGTACCCGCGACCTTGAAGTCCATGTCCCCGAAGGCATCCTCGGCGCCGAGAATGTCGGTGATCGCGACGTACTCGGTCGAGCCGTCGATCTCACCGGAGATCAGGCCCATCGCAATGCCGGCCACGGGAGCCTTGAGCGGCACGCCCGCCGCCATGAGCGACATCGTGCTCGCACACACCGAGCCCATGGACGTCGAACCGTTGGAGCCGAGAGCCTCGGACACCTGGCGGATCGCGTAGGGGAACTCCTCGCGAGTGGGGAGCACCGGCACGAGGGCGCGCTCAGCAAGCGCACCGTGGCCGATCTCGCGGCGCTTGGGCGAACCAACGCGGCCGGTCTCACCGGTGGAGTAGGGCGGGAAGTTGTAGTTGTGCATGTAGCGCTTGCGGTTGTCCGGCGACAGGGTGTCGAGCCACTGCTCCATCTTGAGCATGTTCAGCGTGGTGACGCCGAGGATCTGCGTTTCGCCGCGCTCGAACAGCGCAGAGCCGTGCACCCGCGGCAGCACGTCGACCTCGGCGGCAAGCACGCGGATGTCACGCGGGCCACGGCCGTCGATGCGCACCTTGTCGCGCAGCACGCGCTCGCGCACGCTGTTCTTGGTGACGCTGCGCAGCGCGGCGCTGATCTCCTTCTCACGACCCTCGAAGCGACCGGCAAGCGCCGACATGACGTCGGCCTTGATGTCGTCGAGGGCACTCTCGCGCTCGGCCTTGCTGACGATGGTCAGCGCCTCAGACACGCGCGCGGACGCGATCTCGGCGACGGCGTCGTAGACCTCCGGCGAGTAGTCCGGGAAGAGCGGGAACTCCGCCACCGGCTTGGCGGCGGTGTCGGCGAGCGCCTGCTGCGCCTCGCACAGGGCTCGGATGAAGGGCTTGGCAGCCTCGAGGCCCTCGGCGACGACCGACTCGGTCGGAGCGGTGGCGCCACCGGCCACGAGGTTGATCGTCTCGTCGGTCGCCTCGGCCTCGACCATCATGATCGCGACGTCATCGCCGACAACCCGGCCGGCCACGACCATGTCGAAGACCGCGCGCTCGAGCTCGGAATGGCGGGGGAAGGCAACCCACTGGCCGTCGATCAGAGCGACGCGAACGCCGCCGATCGGGCCGGAGAAGGGCAGGCCGGAGATCTGGGTGGACGCGGATGCGGCGTTGATCGCGAGCACGTCGTACAGGTCATCGGGGTTGAGGGCGAAGACCGTGACCACGACCTGGACCTCGTTGCGCAAGCCCTTCACGAAGGACGGACGCAGGGGGCGGTCGATGAGACGGCAGGTGAGGATCGCGTCCTCGGTCGGGCGGCCCTCGCGGCGGAAGAACGAGCCGGGGATCCGGCCCACGGAGTACATGCGCTCCTCCACGTCAACGGTGAGGGGGAAGAAGTCGACGTGCTCCTTAGGTTGCTTCGAGGCCGACGTGGCGCTGAGCACCATGGTGTCGTCGTCCAGGTAGGCCGCGACGCTGCCGCCGGCCTGTCGGGCCAGGCGGCCGGTTTCGAAGCGAACAGTGCGCTTGCCGAAGCTGCCGTTGTCGAGGACGGCCTCGGTGGTGGTTACAGAACCCTCCACGGGTATCTCCTGTCAGTGCCGGTCGCCGATGGCGACCGCGGCGCCCACCGCGCGCAGGACGGTCTTCGATCGAGGCCCACGGGTCCACGCCCGGAAGCCACTACCGAGGACCGATCACAGATCGGCGACGGACGTCGTGGATGGATGGATATGCAGTTGTTCCCCGCGCCGAGACCGACGCGGGACGGGCGCTGCACCGATACGCGGTGCGAACGCCGTGGTCGAACTGCACCGCCGAGCGGCGCAGGCCGACCCCCAGACCTATCCGCCTAGCGGCGCAGGCCGAGACGTTCGATGATCGAGCGGTAACGCTCGATGTCGACCTTCTGCAGGTACTGCAGCAGGCGACGACGCTGACCGACCAGGATGAGCAGGCCGCGACGCGAGTGGTGATCGTGCTTGTGCGTCTTGAGGTGCTCGGTCAGGTCGGAGATGCGACGGCTGAGCATCGCGATCTGGACCTCCGGGCTACCGGTGTCCTGCGCGTTTTGGCCGTACTCGGCAATGATCTGCTGCTTGGTAGCGGTATCGAGCGACATGATTTCCTTCAGGGCGCGAGGACCGACGGACGCCTTGCGGCGGCGCCGGGGGCTCGGAAGTCCCGAACCGACACGAATCCCAGGGCGCCCGCCCCGGGACCGTCAAGCCACGAGGGTATCAGCCCAGGAGGAGTTCACGTGCCGCGGCCACGTCCCGCGTCATCTGTTCGATGAGGCCCTCGACCGACTCGAAGGTCGCCTGACCGCGTAGTCGGGCCACGAGGTCGAGGGCCACGTCGTGGTCATAGAGGTCGAGATCGTCCCGGTCCAGGACGTAGGCCTCCACCCGCCGCTCCGTCCCGGCAAACTGCGGGTTCGTGCCGATCGAGATCGCGGCCGGATAGCGGCGAGGACCGTCCACGAGCCAGCCGGCGTACACGCCGTCGGGCGGCAGCGCGATCTCTGGAGCCACCTCGAGGTTGGCCGTCGGGTAGCCGAGTTCGCGGCCGCGGGCATCGCCGTGGCGGACCGGTCCCGCCACCCGATGGGGGTGGCCCAATGCCGCACTCGCCGACTCCAGATCCCCCGACTCGATCCGCGCCCGAACAAAGCTCGACGACCACGGCACGGGACTGTCCCCGCTCGCGAGGGGTACCGCATCGACGGTGAAGCCGAGTTCGGCCCCGAATCGCGCGAGGTCGGCCACGTCACCGCTGGCCTTCTTGCCGAAGCGGAAGTTCTCCCCCACCACAACCCGATCGGCGGCGATCCGTGGGTCCTCGCGGAGGAATCGCGCGAAGGCCTCCGGCTCGTTCGCTGCGAAATCACGGGTGAAGGGCACGACGACGACCTCATCGGCCCCGTGCTCGGCGAGAAGTTCCAGACGCCTCGGCAGGCTCGACAGCATGCGCGGGGCGGCTTCGGGGCGCAGCACCGCCGCCGGGTGCGGATCGAAGGTGACCACGATGACGCGATCCCCGGCGTCCCCGGGCAGCGCGGCGCGGGCACGATCGATCAGCGCCTGATGGCCCCGATGCACCCCGTCGAAGTTGCCGACTGTCGCCACGCGCACGCGGGCAAGCCTGCCACGGCTGTACGACGTGACAGGATGGGGCTCCCGACGTGACGGACGTCCCAGCCGCAAGGAGTGCGCGTGGCCGATCGACTGCTGCTGCACATTGGCACGCAGAAGTCCGGTACGACGTACCTCCAGCGCGTGCTGGCCGCCCTCTCCAACGATCTCAAGCGCGAGGGTGTCCTCTATCCCACCCGTCTGCATGGTCGACGTGAGGTCTACAACCACGAGGCCGCGGCCTACGGACTCTTGGGCAGCGCAGCCTTCCCCTGGGTGCCGGAGTCGCGCGCCCGCGGCCAGGAGGGCCCGTGGAACGGTCTGGTGCGCAAGGTCGGTCAGTGGGATGGCACGGCCATCGTCTCCGGGGAGGCACTGTCCGTCGTCGACGCGCAGGCCGCCGGTCGGCTGGTCGAGAGCCTCGGCGTACCCAACACTCACGTCATCATCACCGCCCGCGATCTCGGCCGCGTGCTGCCGAGTTCCTGGCAGCAGCACATCCGCAATGGCCGATCGACGAGTTTCACGTCGTTCCTGCAAGCCCAGGCCGATCGCCGCGGTGCCGGGACCGCGAGCGAACGCGCGGTGCGCTGGAATGACGATCCGGATCAGACCTTCTGGCGCGCCTACGCGATCGGCACGCTCGTCGAGCGCTGGGCGCCGTACGCCCGGACCGTGAGCGTGGTCACCGTGCCGCGACGCGGTGCGGCCCCGGACGAGTTGTGGCACCGCTTCCGCCGTGCCCTCGACGTGGGTCCGGCCCTGCCCGAGACTCCCCCGGCCATCGACGACCTGGCGGCCAACGTGGGTCTCACCGAGCCGGAGGTCCTTGTCCTGGCCGCCCTCAACCGTCAGGTGGACTCGGTCAAGGCGGACGGCCCCGACCTGCGCGCGCTGCGCGGGCGTTTGGTCCGTGAGGCCTTCACGGTTCGCCCCGACCGCGGCACTCCGGTGCGACTGCCTCGCAAGTGGGCCGACCGGGTGCGCGAGTGGGCCCGCGAGGACGTCGAGGTCCTTGATTCGACCTCGGCCATCCTGGTCGGGCCACGGTCAGACCTGCTCGTGGACGCCGAGGCCCCCGTGGGCGACGGCCCGGACCCCGACGAGATCGCACGGGCAGCGGGCGCGGCGATGGCCTACCTCGCCGGTCTGCCGGTCCGCAGCACCTAGACTGCCTCCGTGCTTCTCCTCGTCTGCGGCATGCACCGCTCCGGCTCCACCCTCGTGTGGCAGATCGCGCGCCAACTCGTCGATGGCCAGCCCGGGCTGCGCAATCCGCGCGGGATCCCCACGGCCGAGTACCCGAAGGCCGCCGCGGATCCGAACGACCTCCTCATGGCCAAGGTGCACTTCCGACCGGCCCTGAATCGCGAGGATTTCCCGGACGATGGCGCGAAGTACCTCTACACCTACCGCGATCCACGCGACGTCGTCGCCTCGCTCTATCGCAAGGGCCGCGCCAAGCCCGGTGATCCCGAGCGGGGCGCGCGCAATAGCCGACTGATCGTCCGCCGCGAACTGCGCGGGGATGAGTTCTGGACCGGCCGCAAGAACGTGTGGATCGGCAAGTACGAGGACTTCCGTGACGACGTGCCCGGTCTTGTTCGCGCGCTCGCAGACTTCCTCGAAGTTGAGATCGACACGGACGGCATCGCCAAGATCGTCGCCGACGTCGACCTCGCCGCTCAGGAGCAGCGGGCCGTGGCCGCCAAGGCACACGGTGTCGATGACGACCTGCGCGTCACCTCCAACCACATCACCGACGGTCGGGAGGGCGCCTGGCGCGACACGTTGACCGACGAGGAGCTCGTGGCGATCGAGGCCGAGGGCGGCCGCTGGCTTGTCGAGCACGGGTACGCCGTCGAGACGGCCGTGGGCAAGCGCAAGACCCTGGACCTGCGGGAACCCGAGGAATACCAGCCCAAGCACGCCGGCGGGACGGGCGAACGTGCGTCCCGCATCTCGGGTGAGGCCGATGAGTTGCCGGCTGCGGTCCTCCCCCTCGCCGCTGCCGGGGTGCTCTCCCTCGCCGCCGCGGTCAGCGCCCGCCGCAACCCCGGCTCGTCCTCACTGCTGTGGGCGGCCGCCACCATGTGCGGTGTGGCCGGCGCCTACTGCCTCGGTCGCGATGACCTGCGGCCGGAGGATCTCGTCTCCGCCGTACGGCGACGCATCGGCCGCTGAGGTCTGCCTGTGGCATCGCGCGTCGTCCTGCACATCGGGCCGCGCAAGACAGCGACGACGTACCTGCAGCGCGCGCTTCAAGTTCTTGTGCAGTCCGGTCAACTCGATCCGTCCATCTATCCCATCGAGACGCGTGGACGAGTCGACCACAACCAGGTCCCGGGGCTGATAGACCTCGCGCGACAGTCCGGCGGCATCGGACTGCAGGGCGATGCGTGGACCGACCAGGATGGCTCATCTGCCGAGGCTCTGCTCACCGCCGTGGGGGCGGCGGCGGGTGACGTGATCCTGTCGGCGGAAGCCATGTCGGTGTTGACCGACGATGGCGCAGCGGCCGTGGTCAGTGCCTTCGATTCGGCCCCCGTCGACGTCGTGGTGACGACCCGCGACCTCGCCCGCATCCTGCCGAGTTCGTGGCAGCAGCACATGCGCAACGGCAACTACGAGGCCTACGCCGACTACCTGCGGCTGCGTGCGGAGGAACGCGAGTCCGGCCGGCACAGGGATGAACTGCGCCGTGGCTTCTGGCGCGCCTACCGTTACGGCGATCTCGTGCGCCGCTGGCAAGCCGCCGGTGCCCGCTCGGTTTCTGTGGTGACGGTGCCGGCATCCGGTGGTGATCCGGGCCGCGTGTGGCAACGGTTCGTGGCTGCGACGGGGGTGGCTGGATTGCCCGTCGAACCACCCGCTGTCCCGGAGGACAAGGCGAATATCTCGCTCACCGGTCCGGAGACCTTCGCCATCTTTGGCTTCAACCTCGCGGCCCGTGCGGCTGGTCAAGGTCGGCGAGACGTGCGCGCGACGCATCGCGCGCTGATCCGTCGCGGCTGGACCGATCGCCCCGATCGCGGTGACCGACTTGGGTTGCCGGCCGACCTGCGGCCCGAGGTTGCGCGATGGGCACAGGAGGATCTCGCCGATCTTGCCAAGGTCGGCGTACCGATCTTCGGGGACCTGGCAGATCTTGAGGTCGCACCCGCGGGCCCAGACGGAGTGCCGGATGCGGCATCGGTGGCGGCAGCGGCCGGCGCGGCGGCGTACCTACTCAGTCAGCGCCGCGGCGAGAGGTCGTCATCGGATGAGGGCAGCGCCGGGAGCTAGCCGAGGCTCATCTCGCGCAGCGCTCGAATTGTGCGCTCAGAACGCCGAAAACCCGCACTCTCAGCGCACAACCTCCCGCGACACTGCGACTGTGCGCTCAGAACGCCGAAAACCCGCACTCTCAGCGCACAACCTCCCGCGACAC
>CAYGMM010000056.1:0-14569 GCA_964351035.1 uncultured Actinomyces sp. | reverse complement strand
TTCGTCGGGGCCATCAACCGCGTCGGCATCGAGGATCTCGGTGACGACGACTTCTACGGTCAGTCGTACTTCATCGACCCCGAGGGCAACTACGTTGGTGAGAAGGGCGATCCGTACAAGCCCGAGCTCATCGTCCGCGACCTCGACCTGAGCCTCATCACCGAGGTCCGCAACCGCTGGCAGTTCTACCGGGATCGTCGTCCGGACGCCTACGACGACCTCGTCCGTCCGTAGTCAGAACGCTGTAGTCAGAACGAAGGGAACACAGAAGATGCGCATCCTCGTCAAGAACGGAACCGTGGTCTCCGCCCAGGGCAGCACCCAGGCGGACGTCCTCATCGACGGCGAGACCATCGCCGCCGTACTGGCCTCGGGTGACACCAGCCTGGGCGCGGACCTCGCATCCTCTGTGGACCAGGTCATCGATGCCACCGGGAAGTACGTCGTGCCCGGTGGCATCGATGGCCACACCCACATGGAGATGCCGTTCGGCGGCACTGTCGCCGCGGACACCTTCGAGACCGGTACCCGCGCCGCGGCGTGGGGCGGCACCACCCCCATCGTCGACTTCTCCGTGCAGAAGCAGGGTGAGCGAGTGCAGGACTGCCTCGCCGAGTGGCACCGCAAGGCCGATGGCAACTGCGCCATCGACTATGGCTTCCACCAGGTGATCGGCGGTGTCGACTCCGAGTCCCTCAAGGCGATGGACGAGCTCGTCGACGAGGGCGTCACCACCTTCAAGCTGTTCATGGCCTACCCCGGCGTCTTCTACAGCGACGACGGCAAGATCCTGCAGGCCATGCAGCAGGCCAATCGCAATGGCTCGATGATCATGATGCACGCCGAGAACGGCATCGCGATCGACGTGCTCGTCGCCCAGGCGCTCGCCGAGGGCAAGACCGATCCCAAGTACCACGCCTACACGCGCCCCTGGGAGACGGAGGCGGAGGCCACCAACCGCGCGATCATGCTCGCGCGCATGGCCGATGCCCCGCTCTACATCGTGCACATGTCCGCCAAGCAGGCCGTCAATACCTTGCAGCAGGCTCGCGATGAAGGGCTCAACGTCTTCGGAGAGACCTGCCCGCAATACCTCTATCTGTCGCTGGAGGAGAACCTCGGCGCCCCGGGCTTCGAGGGTGCCAAGTGGGTCTGCTCGACTCCGCTGCGTTCGCGCGAGGAGGGTCACCAGGATGAGTTGTGGCGCTATCTGCGGACCAACGACCTGTCCATCGTGAGCACCGACCACTGCCCATTCTGCATGAAGGAGCAGAAGGAACTCGGGGTTGGCGACTTCTCCAAGATCCCCAACGGCATCGGGTCGGTCGAGCACCGCATGGATCTGATCTACCAGGGTGTCGCCGACGGCAAGCTCAGCGTGCAGCGGTGGGTCGAACTCTGTTCAACCACTCCGGCACGGATGTTCGGCCTCTACCCGAAGAAGGGTGTCATCGCACCGGGCTCGGACGCCGACATCGTCGTCTACGACCCCAACGGTCACACGAGCATCGGCTACGAGAAGACCCACCACATGAACATGGATCACAGCGCCTGGGAGGGTTACGAGATCGACGGCCACGTCGATGTCGTGATGTCCCGCGGCGACGTCCTCGTCGATGACGAGGGCTTCCATGGCAGCAAGGGCCGCGGCCGCTACCTCAAGCGTGGCCTGTCGCAGTACCTCATCTAGCCCTGCTCGCGGCCCCCACCGCCGCCAGCAATTGAATGTGGACGAATACCAACGAACGGGAGAACCGTGTACGCCGTAGATCACTGGCTGAATGGTCAGCGTGTTGCCTCAACGTCGGGTCGGTCCGGACCCATCTTCAATCCGGCCACGGGGGCGCAGCAGGGCGAGGTCGGCTTCGCCACCGTGGACGAGGTCGACAAGGCCGTGTCCATCGCGAAGGAGGCCTTCGCCTCCTGGCGTGCGTCGTCGCTGTCCAAGCGAGCCGACATCCTGTTCCGCTTCCGCCAGATCGTCGACTCGCGTCGTGCCGAGATCGCCAACTTGGTCTCGCAGGAGCACGGCAAGGTGCCGTCGGATGCAGCTGGTGAATTGGCCCGTGGCATCGAGAACCTCGAGTTCGCCTGTGGCATCCCACAGTTGCTCAAGGGCTCGTACAGCGAGCAGGTGTCGACGGGGGTCGACGTCTACTCCCTGCGGCAACCGCTGGGGGTCGTGGCCGGCATCACGCCATTCAACTTCCCGGCCATGGTGCCGATGTGGATGTTCGCGAACGCCATTGCCACCGGCAACACCTTCGTCCTGAAGCCCAGTGAGAAGGATCCCTCGGTCTCGCTGCTCGTCGCGGAGATGCTGAAGGAGGCCGGGTTGCCCGACGGTGTCTTCAACGTCGTCAACGGAGACAAGGTTGCGGTGGACCGCATCCTGGAGCATCCGGACATCCAAGCGGTGAGTTTCGTCGGCTCCACTCCAATCGCGAAGTACATCTACTCGACCGGCACCGCCAACGGCAAGCGCGTCCAGGCACTCGGTGGCGCGAAGAACCACATGATCGTGCTCCCCGACGCCGATATCGACATGGCGGCCGACGCGGCCGTCAGTGCCGGATTCGGTTCGGCTGGCGAGCGCTGCATGGCCATCTCCGTCGTCGTGGCGGTCGGTGACGTGGCGGATCCGCTCGTCGCCGCCATCGCCGAGCGCATGCCCGCGGTGAAGGTGGGCCCGGGCACCGACCCGACCGCAGAGATGGGTCCGCTCATCACCGGCGAGCACCGCGACAAGGTGGCGTCGTACCTCGCCGGAGCTGCTGGCGAGGGTGCGTCGGTCGTCGTTGACGGCCGCGAGGCGGATCTGCCCTCCGATGGGTTCTTCCTCGGGGTCTCCCTCATCGACAACGTGAAGCCGGGCATGAAGGTGTACGACGATGAGATCTTCGGCCCGGTGCTTTCGGTGGTCCGCGTGGACACGTACGAGGAGGCGGTCGATCTCATCAACCGGCATCAGTACGGCAACGGCACCGCCATCTTCACCCGCGACGGGGGCGCGGCCCGGCAGTTCCAGTTCGACATCCAGGTGGGCATGGTCGGCATCAACGTCCCCATCCCGGTGCCGGTGGCGTACTACAGCTTCGGCGGGTGGAAGGCGTCACTCTTCGGTGACGCCAACATGTACGGCCCCGCCGGCGTGGACTTCTACACGCGCACCAAGACCGTGACCTCCCGTTGGCCCGATCCCTCGACCTCCAGCGTCGATCTCGGCTTCCCCCAGACCCGTTAGGAGAGACCCATGGACATGGGCGTCGTTCTGCAGTGCACTCCCCCGGCCTCACGCGTCGTAGATCTGGCCAAGAAGGCGGAGATGCACGGCTTTGACTACGTGTGGACCTTCGACTCGCACATCCTGTGGGAGGAGCCATACGTCATCTATTCGCGAATTCTCGATGAGACGCGCAAGGTCACGGTCGGTCCGATGGTGACCAATCCGGCAACGCGTGATCTGACGGTCACCGCGTCGGTCTTCGCCACGCTCAACGAGATGTACGGCAACCGCACGGTAATCGGTATCGGCCGAGGCGACTCGGCCGTGCGGGTGACCAACGGCAAGCCCGTCACCGTCGCCGAACTCCGCGAGGCCGTCGAGCAGTTGAAGGATCTGACCAACGGGCGCCCGATCGATTACAAGGGCAGCACCATCCGCCTGCCGTGGGCCCACGATGGCCACACCGACGTGTTCGTCGCGGCGTATGGACCGAAGGTGCTGGCGCTCACCGGAGAGGTCGGTGACGGCTTCATCCTGCAGCTTGCTGATCCACAGATCGCCGCATGGACGATTGAGGCCGTACGCAACGCTGCGGAGGCGGCCGGACGTAATCCCGACGATGTCTACATCTGCGTCGCGGCCCCCGCGTACGTGACCGACAACGTCGAGCATGCGCGGAATCAACTGCGCTGGTTCGGCGGCATGGTCGGCAACCACGTCGCCGACATCGTCGAGCGCTACGGCGAGGGCGGTGGCGTGCCGAAGGCGCTGACGGATTACATCAAGAACCGGCAGGGTTACGACTACAACCAGCACGGCCGGGCCGGCAACACGCATACCGACTTCGTGCCAGACGAAATCATCGACCGCTTCTGCATCATCGGTCCACCCGAGGAGCACATTCGACGCATCGAGGAGCTCAAGGCGCTCGGTGTCGATCAATTCGCCGTCTACCTCCAGCACGACGACAAGGACCACACCTTGATGGAGTACGGCGAGAAGGTCCTCCCCGCGATCGCCGAAACCGTCGACGCCAAGTCCTGAGCGACACAGAGAACGACTGATGCAGAGACCGGACGAGGAGGGCACCACGTGAGCACCACGGCGACCGTCGATCGTCCACGCCGCTCCGGCGGCGTGGGTCGACGACTGCGCAACGGGGGAATCTCCCTGCTGTGGGCCCTTGCTGGTATCGCCATCGCGGTGCTCATGTGGGAGTTGGTGAAGTGGCTCGGGACGATCATCTCGATGCCGTTCAACACCTCTGACATGACCATGCCCCATGTCTGGACGATGGTCGCCGCCATGGGCGAGCCGGAGGTTCGCGGCTCAGACAGCACCGTTCTCGACGCGGTGATTTCGGCGACGTTCCGGTCTCTGCTCCTTGCCGGTGGCGGCTTCATCATCGGGGCGGGCGTCGGACTGCTGCTCGCGGTCATCATGCAGCGCTTCCTCTTCATGGAGCGCGGGCTCCTGCCCTTCGTGATCGCGTCGCAGACGGTGCCCCTCATCGCCCTGGCTCCACTCATCGTCGGAATCGGCAACCGAATCACGATCGGACCGATCGAGTGGAACACGACGTACTCGGTGATGTTCATCGCCGCTTACCTCGCGTTCTTCCCCGTCTCGGTCGGTGCACTGCGCGGGCTGCACGCGCCGACTCCGACGGCTTTGGAGCTCATGCGGTCCTACGCCGCCACCCCCGGGCAGACACTCCGCAAACTGCGCTTTCCGTCCTCGGTGCCCTACCTCGTTCCCGCCCTCAAGGTGTCCGCAGCCGCGGCGGTCGTCGGCACCGTCGTCGCTGAGATCTCGACGGGTGTGCGCGGCGGCATCGGGCGACTCCTCATCGAGTACGCCCGCCAAATCACCTCTCAGCCCGCCAAGGTCTACGTGGCGGTCTTCGGCGCACTCGCGATGGGCCTCATCGTCGCCGCCCTCGTCGCCGCCCTCGACGTCTACCTCACCCGACACCTGCCCAAGGAGAACAGCGCATGACCGACGCCACACAAGCAGCGGTGCACGCCGAGGGGATCTGGAAGATCTTCAACGAGGGGCAGTCCGGCGAGGTCACCGCATTGCAAGACGTCAACCTCGAGGTGCATACCGGAGAGTTCGTCTCGCTGATCGGCCCGTCGGGCTGCGGCAAGTCCACCCTCCTGCGGGTCATTGCCGATCTCACCGAGGCCACCCGCGGCACGATGACGGTGGCCGGAGTCACCCCGCACGAGGCACGCCAGAAGCAGCTCTACGGCATGGCGTTCCAGCAGGCGGCGCTCTTCGAGTGGCGCACCGTGCAACGCAATGTGGAGCTTCCCCTCGAGCTCATGGGCTGGAGCAAGGACAAGCGCCGCGCACGCGCGCAAGAACTCCTCGAGATGGTGCAGCTCTCCGACTTCGCCGAGCATCGCCCCTGGCAGTTGTCCGGCGGCATGCAGCAGCGGGTCGCCATCGCCAGATCCCTCGCGGTCGACCCACCCCTGCTCCTCATGGACGAGCCGTTCGGTGCCCTGGACGAGATGACGCGTGAGCGCATGCAGAACGAACTGCTGCGCATCCGACGGGAGACCGGCAAGTCGATCATCTTCGTGACGCACTCCATCCCCGAAGCCGTCTACCTGTCCGATCGCGTGGTCGTCATGTCACCACGACCGGGCCGGATCACCGAGATCGTGCCCGTGCCACTCGGCATGGAGCGTGACGAGGACACCCGCGAGTCCGACGACTTCTTCCACGCCGTCACCGCTGTCCGCGAGGCCCTGCGCGGTCACGTCGGCGGTGCGGAGAATCGCGCCCGGGTGGGCGAGGTCTGATGACCGACCGCCTGAAGTTCATCTGGCCACCGATTCTCATCGGGGTCCTGGTCCTGGCCGCCTGGCAGGCGATCGTCGTCATCCAGGACATCAAGCCCTACCTCCTGCCCGCCCCGAGCCTCATCGCGGAGAACTTCTTCGGCGATATCTCACTCATGTGGCGCACCGCGATCTACACGGCGATCACGGCGTTCCTGGGCCTCGTGCTCGGGACCATCGTCGGGGTGGTCATGGCGTTCCTGGCGCAGCGTTTCATCGTTGTTAACAACCTGATAACACCGCTCGCGGCTGGCCTTGCTGCCGTCCCGATCATCGCGCTGACGCCTATTCTCAACAACATGTTCAGCATCACGAGCCGCACGCCGCGCGTCCTCGTGACGATGATCATCGTGTTCTTCCCCATGCTGGTGAACGTCACCCGGGGTCTCGTGCAGGTGCAGCCCGTCCAGTTGGAGTTGATGCGCTCATTGAACGCCGCGCCGCGCACCATCCTCCGGGTGCTTCGCGTGCCCAACGCCATTCCGTTTTTCTTCACCGGACTCAAGATCGCCGCTCCCCTGTCCGTTATCGCGGCCCTCGTCGCGGAGTACTTCGGAGGTCCGCAGGAGGGTCTCGGCAGCCGGATTGCGAGTTCCGCGGCTAATACGGCGTACGGCAGGGCTTGGGCCTACGTCGTCGCCGCCATCATCACCGGGCTTGTCTTCTATCTGGTCACCATCGCTCTCGAGCGGTGGACCACTCCCTGGGCCGATCGCACCCGATCGGCCTGAACCCACCAGAAAGGAACATCTATGAAGCGGATCCCACCGCGCGGCCGCTCGGCGGCCGTCGTGGCAGTCGCCTCTGCAGCCGCGTTCGTGCTCGCGGCCTGCGGCGGTGGCAGCAGTTCTGGCGAGTCCAGTGACTCACCGTCGGAGTCGTCGTCCTCATCAGCGTCGGAGTCCTCCGCTTCGGAGAGCTCGAGCTCTGAGGAGGCCGGCTGCGCCGAGCTCACGCCCGCGAGCCTGCAGTTGCAGTGGTTCGTCCAGGCGCAGTTCGCCGGCTACTACGCCGCCAAGGACCTCGGCTTCTACGAGGAGCAGTGCCTCGATGTCACCATTCTCGAAGGTGGCGTCGACATCGTGCCCCAGACAGTTCTGGCGCAGGGTGGCTCAGACTTCGCCATCTCTTGGGTACCCAAGGCTCTGAGTTCGCGTGAGCAGGGCGCCGGCATCGTCGATGTCGCGCAGGTCTTCCAGCGCTCCGGCACTCTGCAGGTCGCCTGGGCCGACTCGGGCATCACGACGCCCGCGGACTTCAAGGGCAAGAAGATCGGCAACTGGGGCTTCGGCAACGAGTACGAGATCTTCGCGGCTCTCGCCGAGGAAGGCCTCGACCCGGCCAAGGACGTCGAGCTCGTCCAGCAGCAGTTCGACATGCTCGCGCTGCTCAACCGTGAGATCGACGCCGCCGAGGCGATGACCTACAACGAGTACGCGCAGTTGCTCGAGGCTGTGAACCCCGACACCGGTGAGCTGTACAAGCCGGAGGACTTCACCGTCATCAACTACACCGACTACGGCGTCGGCATGCTGCAGGATGCGATCTGGGCTTCCCAGGAGCGCCTGGCTGATGCGGCGTACCAGGATCTGACCCAGCGCTTCGTCACCGCGTCGCTGCAGGGCTGGATCTACTGCCGTGACAACGCGCAGGAGTGCGCCGACATCGTGACGGCGAACGGCTCCCAGCTCGGCGCCAGCCACCAACTGTGGATGATGAACGAGATCAACAAGCTCATCTGGCCGTCGCCGAACGGCGTCGGCGTGATGGATCCGGCAGCGTGGGCCCAGACCGTGGGCATCTCGCTCAACACCCCGAACCTCGAGGGTGTCACGGTCATCACGGCGGAACCGTCGGCGGATGCCTACACCAACCAGTTCGCGGACGCGGCAAACGTCGAGCTCACCGCGATGGGGCTGAACACGACCGGCACGGACTTCATGCCGATCGAGGTCACCCTCAACGAGGGCGGCAACTAGCCACCACGGTGCCCGCCGTCACGGGAGGGCACGCAGAAGGGCCCGGCTCCATCTGGAGCCGGGCCCTTCTCGCCGTCTACTCCCCCGTTGAGTGGCGAGTTGTTGACGGATATTCACTCGAAAACCGTCCACAACCCGCCAGTCAACGGGAATTAGTCGAGGCTGACCATCACATGCTTGATGCGCGTGTAGTCCTCGAAGCCGTACATCGACAGGTCCTTGCCGTAGCCGGAGTGCTTGAAGCCGCCGTGCGGCATCTCGGCGACCAGCGGGATGTGGGTGTTGATCCACACGCACCCGAAGTCCAGGTTGCGGGCCATGCGCATCGCACGGCCGATATCGCGGGTCCACACCGAGGAAGCCAAACCGTAGTTGACGCCGTTGGCCCAGGCGAGCGCCTCGGCCTCGTCGCTGAACTTCTGGACCGTAATGACCGGACCGAAGATCTCGTTCTGGATCATCTCGTCGTCCTGCTTCAGATCGGCGACCACGGTGGGCTCGATGAAGTAGCCACGATCACCCTGTCGCTTGCCACCCACCTTGATCTCAGCGTGACTGGGCACACGGTCGAGGAAGCCGAGGACCCGCTCGAGTTGATTCGCGTTGTTCACGGGCGGGACCAGTGCCTCGCCGCCGGGGCCGTCCTCGAACGTCGTACCGGTGGCGGCCGCCTGAGCCGAGATCGCAGCGACGAAATCGTCGTAGATGCCAGGTGCCACGATCATGCGGGTGGCCGCCGTGCAGTCCTGGCCGGCGTTGAAGTAGCCCGCCACCGCGAGCCACTCGGCTGCCGCCTCGACGTCCGCGTCGTCGAAGATCACGATCGGTGCCTTGCCTCCGAGCTCGAGGTGGACCCGCTTGACGTCACGCGCGGCCTCGGTCGCGACCTCCATTCCCGCGCGCACCGATCCGGTGATCGACACCATCTGCGGCGTCGGATGGCTCACGAGGGCGCGGCCGGTCTCCCGATCACCGGTGACAACGTTGAGGACACCGGGCGGGAGCAGCCCCGCATCAGTGATGAGTTCGGCCATGCGCAGGGTCGATACCGGAGTGGTGTCGGATGGCTTCAACACCACGGTATTGCCGGCGGCGATGGCCGGGATGTACTTCCAGATCGCCATCATCATGGGGTAGTTCCACGGCGTGACCTGGCCGACGACACCCACCGGCTCACGGCGGATCATCGAGGTGAAGCCCTGCATGTACTCGCTGGTGGCCCGGCCCTCGAGGACGCGCGCCGCCCCGGCGAAGAAGCGGATCTGGTCGATCATCGGGGGGATTTCCTCGGACATGGTGACCGCGATCGGCTTGCCGGTGTTTTCGCTCTCCAGCGCCACCAATTCGTCCGCGTGCTCCTCGAAGAGGTTCGCGATATCCAAGATGGCCTTCTGCCGTTCACCGGGCGTGCTGTCGCGCCAGCCCTCGAATGCACCCGAGGCGGCCGCGTAGGCACGGTCGATGTCCTCCTGGCCCGAGACCGGAGATTCAGCGAAGACCTCCCCCGTCGTGGGATTGATCAACTCCTGGGTCTGCCCCGATACGGCGTCCACTCGCTCTCCGCCGACTATGTTCTGCAACACGCGCTTGTCGCTCACTGCTCATCCTTTGCGCCGGGGTCCGCCAATGCGGCGAACCAGTCACCCCACGCTATCCCTGTCGGCCGGGCAGCGCCGCCGAAGGCGGCAACCTGCGTCGTAGGCTGGCCTGCGTTACTGCACCGAGCGAGGAGTCCCATGGCCACGAGCGACCTGCCCGCCCCCGGCTCCACCCCGCGCACGCGCATTCGGCGACTTCCTGACAAGGCCGTGACCGAACGGCAGGTGGCGTACGCCATCCTCGACGCTGCCCTCATGGCACACGTGGCTGTGGTCACCGACGGCCAGCCGTACGTCGTCCCCGTGGGAGTGGCCCGCCGCGGTGACGAAGCGATATTCCACGGCTCCTCCGCCTCTCGGCTCTTCCAGGCGCTGGCGGCGGGCGCCCCCACCTGCCTCACCGTGACCCATCTGGACGGGCTCGTCCTCGCGCGCAGCCTGTTCGAGTCGTCCATGCACTACCGCAGCGTCATGGCCCTCGGCGTTACGCGGCGGCTGACCGGCGAGGAAGAGATGGACGCCCTGCTGCACCTGTCCGAACACCTCATGCCCGGGCGCACCGCCGATGCCCGCCACCCGCTGCCTCAGGAACTCAAGGCGACGATCACCCTCGCACTCCCCCTCGACGAGATCTCCGTGAAGGTCGGTGATGGCCCCCCGGACGATGTGCCGTCAGACCTCGTGGACGAACCCTTTGCCAGCATCTGGGCCGGGTGGGTGCCGATCCGCGAATCGTTTGGAGAGCCGGTGGCCGACGATCAGGCAGCCGACGTACCGCTCCCGGCCTACGTCGAGACCTGGCGGCGCACATGACCTCGCTGTGGTGGGACACCCTCCCCGCGGATCTCACCACCCCTCTGGGTACCCCGCTGGTCGGCGAGGTCGAAGCCGATGTCGCCATCATCGGAGGCGGCTTCACCGGCCTGTGGACCGCCTATTACCTACAGCAGCACGATCCCTCGCTGCGCATCGCCGTCGTGGAGGCCGAGTACGCCGGATTCGGTGCGAGTGGTCGCAACGGAGGGTGGTGCTCGGCGCTCTTCCCCTCCAGCATGGCCGCCGTCGCCAAGGCGAGCGACGAGCAACAGGCCGTGCGTCTCCAGGACGCGATGCACGCGACGGTGGATGAGGTGGCTCGAGTCGCCGCCGCCGAGGACTGGGACATCCATGCGGCCAAGGGCGGCACCATCGTGGCCGCGCGCACGCCGCTGCAGTGGCAACGGGCTCGCGAGGAGATCGCCGAGTGGCGCCGATGGGGCTACGGCGAGGAGGACTACGCGCTCCTCGGACCCAATGCCGCCCGCGCAATGCTCGGTGCGACAGACGTTCTCGGTGCGACCTACACCCCACATTGCATGGCGATCCATCCCGCACGGCTGGTGCGGCAGCTGGCCCGCACGGTTGTCGACCGTGGCGCCCTGCTCTTCGAAGGAGCCCGCGCGCATGCATGGGAGCCGGGTGTGGTGCGCACCGCGCATGGGTTCGTTCGCGCGCGGTACGTCGTTCGGGCAACGGAGGGCTACACCGCCGATCTCGACGGCCAACGTCGCGCACTGGTCCCCATCTACTCCCTCATGCTGGCCACAGAGCCGTTGACCGATGAGGACTGGGATCGCATTGGCCTGGTGGAGCGGCCGACGTTCTCCGACGGCCGGCACCTCATCATCTACGGGCAGCGCACCGCTGACGGTCGGCTCGCGTTCGGCGGTCGGGGTGCGCCGTACCACTTCCGCTCGACGATCAAGCCGCAGTTCGATCGGGACCCGGCTGTCTTCGCCGAATTGTGGCGCACCCTCACCGACATGTTTCCCTTCATCGCCGACCGCGCGGTCACTCACACATGGGGTGGTCCACTCGGCGTGCCGCGGGATTGGTTCGCCTCGTGTGGCCTTGATCGCGAGACTGGGATGGCATGGTCCGGCGGCTACGTCGGTGACGGGGTCGGGACTTCGAACCTCGGTGGGCGAACGCTGGCCGACCTCATCCTCGGTCGCGATAGCGACCTCACGACCCTGCCCTGGGTGGGTCATCACTCGCCGTCATGGGAGCCCGAGCCGCTGCGATGGCTGGGCACCGGTCTCGGTCTGCGGGTGATGGGGTCGGCGGACGATGTTGAGGCACGGACCGGGCGGCCGGCCCGCAGGGCCAAGGTCTTCAGCCGCTTCCTCGGCCACTAGGGCCACCCTTGCCGACCGGCACCTTCTGCCGCGTTTGCGCGGGCACTAGTCGCGGCAGAAGGTGCTGAATTCGATCTAGGTCGGTTGGCAGTCGGTGTCGATGAGCGCCTGGACGTCGGCGGCGGTCAGCGATGCGCGACCCGTCCACTTCTCCACGTCATCCAGGACCTTGCGCTCAGCCGCGGCCCGATGCTCTGGGCCGACCGTCGCCTCGGCCTCCATCCAGCGGCGCTTGGTCTCCCAGCCCAGCTCACGCTGCCGCAGGGCCTTTTGCACCGACGCCATCTGCTCCTCGGTGGCGTCGAGGCGCCAGACCTCGCGGATCGTTTCGGGCAGTTCCAGTCGGTAATCGTGGCCGCCTTCGGCGAAGACACCCGGCGTTGGCGCCAGCGCATTCAGCACGTCCATGAACGTCGACATGAACGTCGTCACCGGCCACCACAGCGTCCGTCGAGGCGCACCCGGGGGTCGCTTGCCCCACGGACCGAGCCAGGCCGGACGTCGCCACAGCAGCTCGAACCAGAACTTCGGGATGGGATCGTCGCCGTTCTGCAGCAGCAGGTAGCGCACGCGCTCGCGTTCAGTCACATCGAGTGCGGTCCAGTCACCCACCCACCGGGGCAGGTAGATATTGCCGGGGCCTACCCCCGGTGGATCGGCAACGCTGCGCTTGCCCCACAGTTGCTTGCGCCACTTCGTGGCTTCGGGGGTACCGATCCACAGCGCCGCCTCCAGGCCCAGACTCTCCGGGCCGAAGACGCCCATGCCCTCGAACATCTCCTCACTCACCTGAGAGCCGAGGCTCTCACCGAAGAGGAAGAACCGTGGATGGGATTCGGGCGGCATATGACGCAAGCGCTCGGCGATGCCGGCGAACACCATGCGGGTCTGGTTGGTACCGGTCTTGACGTCGGCGAGCGACAGCGACGACGGCAACACGGAGTACTGGATCGCCAGGCTCGCGCAGTCGCCGCGGGTGAGGTACTCGAACGTCTCGCAGGCGACATAGTTGACGTAGCCGGATCCGGTTGGTGACCACAGCGCGACGTACGGACGCTCGAGCGCCCGCGTGCGATCGATCTCGTCAAGGAGGATCTGCGCCCGTGCCTCCTCGGTCTCCGCGCTCGACAATGCGGCGTACACGCGGATCGGTTGCTTCGCCTCACCTCCGCCCATCACCGCGGAAATGGTGTCCGGTCGCAGCACCATGCTGAGCCAGCGTCGCCCCTCCCGGCTCTGGTCCGACCAGGACCGGCCGGAGGACGGCGACCCGGTGATCTCGGGAATGTCGGGCGGAGTCGCGTGCGCCAACTCCGAACCCTCGCCAGCGTTGCCGAGTTGGTGATCGACCAGTTTCAGGCCGATGGCCCCGACGCCGAGAGCTGCCACGGCCGTCAGGCCGCGCGCGAGCGCGGCGTGCTCCTCCGGGGTACCACCAATGAGAGCCGACACTCCGCGACCCCAGAGCCGAGTGACGCGCGACTCGACCGCGGCGAGGCCGAGCAACGTGCCCGTCGTCGCGATGCCGATACCGGTGGCCACCATGGGGTTGACCGCGCGGTCTTGATCGTCGGCGATATCGCCACCGCGGTCGTCGCGGAACGCGCCCAGACCGAGCGCGCCCACCTGCTGTCCCATGAGTCGGCTGCCCAGGTAGACACCGCCGCCGAGGCCCGAGACCACGGCGGTGGTCGTCATGATGCGCGGCAACGTGCGCGGAATCGACTCCACGGCGCGGGAGGCCATGCCGGCCGCTCCGGCCGCCGCGAGAGCCGTCGCGGTGAGTCGACCCAGCGACCGCCAGGTCGGCTCATGCTCACGCCACTCCAGCAGGCGGGCTGCAGCCGCGGACCCGAGCACGACGAGGGCATCTCCGGCTACCTGTCCGCGCTTGCCACCGACGCGTTCACCCAGGCTGCTGAGCACGCTGTGGGCCGATACTCCCCAGGCGTACCCGGCGAGTCCGGACACCCCGGTGATGAGCCCCTGGTCGAGGCTGCGCCGGGTCAGCAGGTTGGGCTGATAGGACAGGCCCACGCTCACCGCGCCGAGCATGAGGCCGGCGCGAGAGGACGGATCTAGATCGCGCGGGATGTGGAGTCGAGGCAAACGGGCCATGGGCCCATCCTGGCCTATCCCCGCCGCTCCCGACGTCCAGATGTGCGGAATACTACTTCGCGGACGACACCCTCAGGAGGTACCCGTGGCCCGCGCCCCGCAGCGCCCGCTCGAACTGTTCTCGATCGATGGACTGCTCACCGAAGAGGAGCGCTCCATCCGCGACGTCGTTCGCTCCTTCGTCGAGGAGAACATCAAGCCCAACGTCGCCGACTGGTTCGAGGCCGGCACGATCCCGGCTCGTGACCTCGCCAAGGAGTTCGGCTCCCTCGGCGTCCTGGGGATGCACCTCGAGGGCTACGGCTGCGCGGGCACGAACGCCGTCTCCTACGGACTGGCCGCGATGGAACTTGAGGCTGGCGACTCCGGCATTCGCTCCCTCGTCAGCGTCCAGGGTTCGCTGGCCATGTTCGCCATCCACGCTTTCGGCTCCGAGGAGCAGCGCGAGGAGTGGCTGCCCGGCATGGCGGCCGGGGAGTTGATCGGCTGCTTCGGGCTGACCGAGCCGGACGCCGGCTCGAAGCCGGGCGGCATGACGACGACCGCCAAGCGCGACGGGGCCGGCTACGTCCTCAACGGCCGCAAGATGTGGATCACGAACGGCACCGTGGCCGACGTG
>CAYGMM010000055.1:0-14724 GCA_964351035.1 uncultured Actinomyces sp. | reverse complement strand
TCGTCGGCATTGTCGTGGTGGGTCCAGGTGGTCAGCGCCTGAGTCTGTGGCGCTGTATTATCCGGACCCTGCTCATCTGCCTGGTGATTCCCGCGCTGGTCTATGACTCCAAGCGGCGGGGCCTGCAGGATCTCGCGGTTGGATCGCTCGTGCTAGTTCGGCGCACGGTGCCGGGGATGAGTCGCTAGCCGCGCATCTGGGGGATGGAGATGAGGAGGCCGGTCAGGGCGTTCACGAAGAACGCGACGGGCGCCGCCACCACGATGGTGACCAGCCGAAAGAGGCCGAGCATCTTCCAGCCCGCCCCAGCCCGCCGCTACGCGAATCTCGTGTTGAAGGCCTCGTGACGTCCGCCGGGTCGAGGGCCCGAGCTTGCGCTCCCGAGTTTCAGGCCACGGGGATTCAAGGTCACGTCTAGCGAAGCTTCCCGACGCTCAGGGGAGAGGGCGATCCCGCTCCATCACCACTGATGCCCCTGGAACCATCTATTACATTGCATTTCTATCAACCCGGCCGCACCGGTCTTGCCCTCCTGAAAGTGCGCGAATACAAATTCCCCCACGGCGCTACAAAAATCAGTCGCCGAACTGAAGGCCGTGGAATCGAAGGCCGGACCCTTCGTCCAAACACCGTCTTCTGGGTGCGTGAGCAGGTAGGCACCGCCTGAGCCAGCGCAGCCCTCTTTGTCTGGTCCTGATGGCCTGACCAGGGCCCACTTTTTGAAGACAGGCTTCCCCTTCTTGGTGAAGATGCCGACCTGTAGGCATTTCATCGGTCCCGGTAAACCAACCGTTTTCACGATCCGGTCCCGTTTCGTGCTGGAGACCTTGACTATCTGGTAGCGCGCGCTCCCCTTATTGGCAGAAGTAGCTGGGCCTGCGGACGCGGGCGCTGCCACGAACGCTGACGATGCGGCGAACATGACCCCCACCAGAGTCGGGACCATGAGATTCTTCCAGCGCAACATGACAAACACTCTCCTTCGCCTCAGCGACCCCAAGGTTAGCGCCTGCGGCCGGCCGAAGACCGATCATCGCGCGCATCATCATGCCCGGCGCTGAGTACGGAAGTTCCGAGTCCGCGCTGGCGAGGCCTGCAAGATCTCGCAGTTGGGTCGCTCGTGCTGGTGCGGCGCACGGTGCCGGGGATGAGGCGCTAGCCGCGCATTCTTATAAGTCCCACGCGCGCTAACCGCGCATCGACTTCGGAATCTTGCCGCCCTTGGGCATCGGGCCCTTGGGCATCGGCACCGGAGAGTCCTTGGCGCTCAGGGCATCAAGACGGCGCCGAATGTCATTGACCTCGGCGGGGCGGATGGTGCTCGGCAGGCGGGACAACTCCCGCTGCAGGCGCCCGATGCGCACCTGACCCTCCTCGGTACCCACCTGAATCTCATAGATCGGCACTTCGGGCAGCCAGCGAGCGGTCTTCTTGCGCTCATTCGCGAGCAGGTGCGTCACTCGCTGACTGGGGCCCTCGCCGATGAGGACGACACCGCAGCGCCCGATCACGCGGGACACGATGTCGGAGTTGCGGGTCACAGCGACGGCCGGTGTGACCGACCAGTTGCCGCGCATCTGCTCCACGACGGCAGCGGCCGCCCCGGGCTGGCCCTCGATGGAGGTGTATGCCGCGTTCATCGCGCGACGGCTGAACCAGAAGGTCGCTGCCAACAGCCCGAGTGGGATCGAGATGAGCAGGCCGGTCAGGGTGTTGACGAAGTATGCGATGGGCGCCGCGACGACGATGGTGACCAGCAGGAAAAGGCCCAGCATCTCCCAGCCCACCCAGCGGTGAGCCTGCTTGGTCATCCGGTAGTTCTGCCGCAGGGCAGAAAGTCGCTCGCGCATCTTGGACATGCCCCGCAGACTACCCGCGGGCAATCGGCGGTGCTCCGCCTATATGCGGGACGGCGGTGCTCCGCCTACGTGCGGGACGGCGGTGCTCCGCCTACGTGCGGGACGGCGGTGCTCCGCCTACATGCGGGACGGTGGGACGAGCCGGATCCCCTCGCCGGGGCGGATAGGGGCCGGGCGGTCCACCCAGGCCACGATGCCGCGCAGTCCCATGGCGGCCTTGGGGAAGGACTCGGCCGGCGGGCCGCCATAGCGATCGGTCACCATCTGACCGGCGATCGTGCAGGGGGTGTTCTCGCCACCGGTCACCAGGACGGCGCCGCCGTCGAACACGAGTCGGGTGAGGCCGGGTAGGGCGGTGAGATCGGGGATTCCCTCGGTGCAGATGTTGTCCGCGATGACGCCGGCGGCGAGGTCATCAATTCCCAGTGCGGCGGCGATGCGGGCCAACTCGTCGAAGTCGACGATCGACAGTTGCCGATGGTTGCGGATCTGCGTGCCACGTTCGTAGAGGTACTTCTGTCGCGCACCCGACTGCATGGTTTCGCCGTAGTGGCGATCGCCAACGGCCCCGCCCCAGTCGAGATCGAGTTGCGGCACGGCCTGCGGGGAGTCGATCCCCTCAGGCCAGATGTGGGTGGCGACGACGCGAGGGCTCACGAGGATTCCCGGGCGGCGACCGCCTCGCGGTACAGACGCCCTGCGCGGTAACTCGAGCGGACAAGCGGGCCGCTCATGACGCCGACGAAACCTATCTCTCGTGCTCGCTCGTCCCAGCCGACGAAGTCCTCCGGTGGGACCCAACGCTCAACCGGATGATGGCGTGGTGTCGGTCGCAGGTACTGGGTGATCGTCACCAGATCACAGCCGGCGGCATGGAGGTCAACCAGTGCGGCGTCGACCTCGTCGTCGGTCTCACCGAGACCGAGGATGAGATTGCTCTTGGTGACCAGGCCAGCGTCGCGCGCCTGGGTGAGGACATCGAGGGAGCGTTCATATCGGAAGGCCGGTCGCACTCGCTTGAAGATGCGTGGAACAGTCTCGAGGTTGTGGGCGAGGACGCTCGGCTCCGCGGCGAACACCTCGCCGAGGAGTTCGGGCTTGCCGCTGAAGTCGGGTATGAGTACCTCGACACCGCAGTCGGGATTGAGCTCGCGGATCATGCGCACCGTCTCGGCGTACAGCCAGGCGCCCTCATCCTCGAGGTCGTCGCGGGCGACACCGGTCACCGTGGCGTAGTGCAGTCCCATGGTGCGGACGGATTCGGCCACCCGGCGGGGTTCATCGCGGTCGAGGGGTGCTGGGCGACCGGTGTCGATCTGGCAGAAGTCGCATCGCCGCGAGCACTGCTCGCCGCCGATGAGGAAGGTGGCTTCGCGGTCCTCCCAGCATTCGAAGATGTTGGGGCAGCCGGCCTCCACGCACACCGTGTGCAATCCCTCGCGGTCGACCAGATCGCGAATCGCCGTGTATTCGGGCCCGGTGCGCAGCCTCGTCTTGATCCACGGCGGCTTGCGCTCGATGGGTACCGCGGAGTTCTTGACCTCCAACCGGAGCAGTTTGCGCTCGCTCATGCGGTCGACCCTACGCCGGTGAGCGCCGCGACGACATGGCGCTGCACGACTGGGCGCACCTTGTCGACCGTGAGCGGACCGAGACCTTCCCAGGTGAGGCTGGTGACGCCCGCATCGCGAATCCCGCAGGGCACGATCCGGTCGAAGGCGCCCAGGTCGCAGTCGACGTTCAGGGCGAAGCCGTGCTGGGTCACTCCCCGGGCCACGCGCACGCCGATGGCCGCGACCTTGCGATCGGGACCACGGTCATCGGCGCCGACCCAGACTCCACTGCGTCCTGGGACGGTGACCGTCGTCAAACCGAGTTCGGCGCAGGCGGCCATGAGCCCCGCCTCGAGCCTGCGCACGTGGGCCACGACGTCGAACGGCTCCGGCAGGCGAACGATCGGATAGCCGACGAGCTGCCCTGGGCCGTGCCAGGTGATCTTGCCGCCGCGATCAACATCGACCACCGGGGTGCCGTCCTGGGGACGTTCCCACGGCTCGGTCCGGCGTCCCGCGGTGTAGACGGCCTCGTGTTCGAGGAGGAATAGCGTGTCCGCTCGCTCGCCCGCGACGACCTCGTCATGTGTCTGCCGCTGCAGGGTCCAGGCATGCTGGTAGTCCACCGGGTGTGGACCAAGGTCAACGACATCGATCATGCGAGGAGCGTAGTCCCGTCGCTTCGTGGGACCGCGGAAGTGCTCCCGAGCGTGCACATGAGCACTAGGCTGCCGGGAACTGCGGTGAGAGGAATCCATGGGAGCGCTGTCCACCTGGGCTATTCGCAGGCCCGTCATCGCCATCTTGGTCTGGGTGATCGCCACCGTGGGAGTCGGCGTCCTCGCCCTGTCCTTCAAGGGCACCTTCAACGACTCGTTCTCGCTGCCGAACACGCAGTCGGCACTCGCCCAAGACCTGCTCCAGGAGGTCAATCCACAGGGTGCGGATGGCAACACGGCCGATGTGGTGTGGTCACCATCCTCTGGTTCGGTGGAGGCGCCCGAGGTCAAGGCCGAGGTGGACAGCCTGCTGACCAAACTTGCGGCGATCGATGGGATCAAGTGCATCACGTCCCCGTACGACGGCAAGACCTACGGGCCGGACTGTCCCAAGGCGCAGAACAACGCGATGACGTTCCCTCCCGGGACGCCCCAGGAGTTCCAGGATGAGGTCAACAAGGCCTTTGCCGACGGCACCACCAACGTCACCTACCCCGAGGGCACGCCCCAGTCGATCCAGGACCAACTCAACAAACTCCTGGAGGCGAACAAGGCTGCCAAGGAGGCCACCTCGACGATCAGCAAGGACAAGCGCGTCGCCTACGCGACCGTGACCTTCGTGGGTGCGGGCACCGCGGTCGTCAGCCAGGAGATGGCGCAGAAGTTCGTTGACGTCCTCCAGACCGCGGACTCAAGCAGCCTTCAGGTGGGTGCGACGGGACAGATCCTCACAGCGGCGGGTGCGGGCGACTCATCGAGTGAAGCGGTCGGCATCGTCGCCGCCCTCATCATCCTGGCCATTGCCTTCGGCAGCCTCATTGCCGCTGGACTACCCATCCTCATCGCCGTGAGCGGCCTCATCGTCGGCCAGTTGCTGATCCTACTCATCGCGGGCGTGCTCGACGTCGCTTCCTTCGCGCCCGAACTCGCCTCCATGATCGGCCTCGGCGTGGGCATCGACTACTCGCTGTTCATCCTGAGTCGGTTCCGGCAGGAGGTCCTCGCGGGCGCTGATCCCAAGGTGGCTATTCGAACGGCGACCCGGACCGCTGGACGCGCCGTCGTGTTCGCCGGCAGCACGGTGATCATGGCCCTCCTCGGGCTCTTCGTGCTGGGCGTGAGCTTCTTCTACGGTCTGGCCGTGGCGGCGGCGGTCACCGTCTTCGTCATCATGCTCGCGGCGCTGTTCCTGTTGCCCGCGATCGCCAGCCTCCTCGGGCGGCACACCATCGGACTGCGCCTTCCCTGGGCGCGGCATCCGAAGGTCAAGCCCCTCGACCAGAGCGCTTGGGCCGGGTACGGCTCCTTCCTGCAGCGGGCACCATGGCTGTTCGCGCTGCTGGCACTCGGCCTGGTCGTCGTCCTGGCCATCCCGGCTCTGTCGGTCCGGCAGGGCTTCCCAGACAACGGGAGCGCGCAGCCCGGCACGCCAGCACGGGTGGGCTTTGATCTCATGGCGGAGGGGTTCGGTCCCGGTGTCAACGGGCCCTTCTTCGTTGCGGTCACTCTGCCGACGCCACTCGACGACACCGCTCTACGCACGACCGTCCGGGAACTTGCTCAGACTGAGGGTGTCGCGCTGACCCTGCCCAATGAGGCCATGCTGCCGCTCTACGAAGAGGTCAAGGTTGGCGATACCAAGGGCTTGTTCAGCGACAACGGAATTGTCACCAGTGTCCTGGTCCAGCCAACGACGGCGCCGGATGATCCCGCGACGAACCAGTTGCTGGAGCGGCTGCGCACGAAGACCGCGCCGACGGTCGCTGCATCCGGTGCGGCCATCTACGTTGGCGGCACGCAGGCCGTCACACAGGACTTCACTGACGTTCTCATCAGCGTGCTGCCGCTGTTCCTGCTCATCGTCATCGGACTCGGTTTCCTCGCGCTGTTCCTGCTTTTCCGATCGTTGGTCATTCCACTCACCGCGGCGATCACCAGCCTGCTGAGTTTCGCCGCGGCGCTCGGTGTCACCGTCGCGGTCTTCCAATGGGGTTGGGGTGCAAGCCTGATCGGCGTCTCCACGACCGGCCCTATCCTGCCGTTCCTGCCGATCATGGTGTTCGCCATCCTGTTCGGCCTATCGATGGACTACGAGGTGTTCCTCGTGTCCCGCATGCAGGAGGGTTGGCACGAGACCGAGGACAACCGCGAAGCGGTCCGTCACGGCCTTGCCGGCTCCGGGCGAGTGGTGGTCGCGGCCGCGCTCATCATGAGTTCGGTGTTCATCGCCTTCGTGCCGATGCCCAATGACACGATCAAACTCTTCGGAGTGGCACTGGCGTCGGCCATCCTCGTCGACGCCTTCATCGTTCGGCTCATCCTGATTCCGAGTGTCATGTCGATGCTGGGCCGGGCGAACTGGTGGCTGCCTGGCTGGCTGCGTCGCCACATGCCGAACTTCAGCGTCGAATGACCGACGTTGAGCCGGGATCGATCGCGGTCATCTTCACCTCGGTACGCCGTGCGGGTGACGAGGAAGGCTATGGCGCGATGGCGGAGCGGATGGCGACGTTGGCTGCGCAGCAGCCCGGTTTTATCGGGGTGGAGTCAGCGCGTGATCCGATGAGTGGATTGGGTATCACCGTGTCCTACTGGACCGACGACGCAAGCGCCCGGGAGTGGAAGGACGTGGCCGAACATCGCGTCGCGCAAGAGCGTGGCAGGTCCCGTTGGTACGCCGATTATTCGGTCGTGGTGGCGCAGGTCACGCGGGCATACGGCCGCGACGCGTAGTCGGCGTTCGCTTTCTCAGCCGCGCGCGAACCCGCCCGGTCAGGAGTCGGGATCGCCGCCGGTGTTGGAGATGATGTTGCGCAGTTGCTCATTCGAAGCCAGTTGGTCCGGGCAGGTCGACTTGGCCCAGTCCTTGGCAGCGGCTGCCCACTCCGGCTGATCGGGGTACTCGTCGCGCATCGACGAGAAGATGTCGAACGGCGCGGTGCCCGCGGCGAGTTGGTCGCAGAACTCCTGCGCCTGACCCGAATCCGATCCGCCACCACCGCATGCGGTGAGCGTCAGAGCAGCGGCTGAGGTGAGGGCAACAAGCGTGGTCCGAGCAGTCGTCGTCAATCGCATGGACCGATGCTGCCAGCAGCGCTTGATCGCGGCAACGGAATTGCCTAGATCCGGCCCACCGGCAAGCGGGTTTCCACGACGTCGCCGCCGACGCGTTCGATCCGGTACGCCGCTGGCCCGCTCTGCGGATCGACCTCGAGGTCGGCGAGCACCTCCACCGGTTCGGTCCCCTCGTAGAGCAGACCGATGCGGTCGTCGGTGGCATAGGACGTCGGCAACCGGCCCTCGCCGACGACGCGCTGGAGCAGGGGCCTGCGCTGCGCCTCACTGTCGTAGTGAACCCCGTTGCCGTAGGGGATCAGGCCAAGACCGTTCGTGACCACCTCGAGCGTCGGCCCGAAGGAGTCCGTGGGCCCACCGACGTGCCAGCAGATGGAGCCGGCGCTGACGCCACCGAGAATGGTGCCCGCGTCCCAGGCCTCCTGCATTGCCTCGTCGAGTCCGTGCAGACGCCATAGCGACAGCAGATTGGCCACGCTTCCACCGCCGACCCACACGATGTCGCTGCGGCCGAGCCCTTCACGGGGGTCGCGGTTCGGCATCGTGAACAAAGCCAGGTGGTCCACATCGCAGCCGAGCGCACCGAGTGCGGCGTAGGAGCGCGCTAGATAGCTCTCGTTGTCCCCGCTTGCCGTCATGACCAGGCAGACCCGGGGTCTCTCCGCGCCGGTGAGACGTAGTGCCTCGAGCATGATGCCGCCGGGCTTCATGACTCCCCAGCGATCCGTCGCGAGGAAGCCACCGCTGGTAGCCAGGATCCGGCGCGTCGTCATGTCGCTACTCCTTCTGCCAAGGCGGCCTCAGCCGCGCGTCGACCGCTCACGAGGGCACCTTGAATGGACGAGGTGTCGCGATGGTCGCCCGCGACAAAGAGGCCGTCGCCCAGCGCTACGGGTCGCCGTACGTCGAGGGGAACCGGCATGGCGGGCAGCGCGTACGGGATGGCGTAGCGCGCGATGAGTTCCCAGCGCTCGGTGTGCGCGCCGTACATCCAGCCGAGGTGATCGCGGACCGCGCGCTCCTGTGCCACCGTGTCGCGTACGCCGAGAGCAGACGCGGACACCAAGGCGACACCCGGTGGCGAGTACGCCGGTGCGGCATGCGAGGGAACAACAGTGTTGAGCAGTGGTCCTCGCCGCGCGCCGTCGATGATGAGCACGGGGCGACCTCCGGACAGAGCCTCCGGCGGCACGTCGGGCCGGTAGTACCAGGTGGTGACCGACCGCGCGGCGGGGACGCGGACCCGTGGCAGCAGGCGGCCCGCTGTTTCGGGGTCGGTGGCCACGATGATCGCATCGGCGGAGATCGTCCGGCCATCGTTCGCCGTGACGGTGTGGGGTGCGACGGACCGCACGGGTGAGTTCAGGTGCACATCGAGTCCGACCGCGAGTTGCTCGGGAATCGCCTGCATGCCGGCAGCGGGCAGCGAGGGGGTTCCCCGCACGAAGGACCGCAGGACCAGGTCGAGGAATCGGCGCGAGGTGGTGAGTTCGGACTCGAGGAAGACTCCGGAGAGGAAGGGACGCAGGAGGCGTTCGATCAGGGTGCGGTCGGCACCGGCGCGGCGCAGTGCTTCGTAGGCGGTGACGTCGGGTTCGTCGCGGAGCGCGGCGGGGGAGCGCAGTGTGCGGGATAGCGCGTAGGTGCCGAAGCGGGCAGTGGACACCGGCGACCCCAGGGGGGCCGTCAACGTGGACGCGAGCCACGACGGTTCGCGGCGCGGGTCGGCCACCTTGGCCACGCGACGACGCCCACGGGAGGCGAGGACGATCTCGGCGCCCGCAACGAACGGGCGCAGGTCGAGGGCGGCCAGGTCGAGGACCCGTTCGGCTTCGGGATACGCCGGATTGAACAGCTGGAAGCCGCGGTCGAGGCGGAAGCCATCGACGATGTCGGTGCGCACGCGACCACCCACGGCGTCGCTGGCCTCGAGGACGACCACCTGATGGCCATGGGCGGTCGCGTGGCGTGCGGCCGCGAGGCCGGCGAGGCCGGCTCCCACGACGACGATGTCCATCCCGTCACCGTAGTCGCCTGTGGATAACGAACGACGCTCGACCGGCTTTCGTGGGCACCATGACCCCATGACGACCACCCTGCTGACTGTGACCCTTCCTCCAGACCTCGCCCTTCGCGATCGCCATCGCCGTACCTGTCAGCGGATGTCTCGTGTCGAGCATCCGGCGCTGGCACCGGTGCGAGACGTGACGATCGTCCCGGAGGGACTTGCGGTCGCCTTCGACGTACCCGATGACGCCACGGCGCTGCCAGCGGCGATGACAGGACCGGAGTCGCTAGCCCTTCTCGCGCCGGTGGCCGCGGGGCTCGCCCTCCTGCACGACGCCGGCCACGCCAGCGGGGTGGTGGCCCGCAGTTCCCTACGCCGGCGATCGGACGGGTCCGGGGTCATCGTCGGCTGGCGACCCGGTGCTGAACCGCATGATGACGTGGCCGACCTTGCCGATCTGCTGGCCGAACTTCTGCCGGAGGGGTCGGTGGGGGCTGATGTGGTGAGCGTGCTGGTGAGCGGCGCCGATCCCGATCCGGCTGCCCGGCCGAGCATGGCGCGCATGGCGGCCGCCCTCGATCTCGCGGCGCGCTCCCACCCGATCTCTGCCCCGGTGGTGCCGAGTGCGGCTCCGGCCTCACCCTTGGCGGTACGCCGAAGCGCCGTCCCGATCGCCGCTGCAACGTCGGCGGAGCCACCGGCTGTGGCACGTGTCGCCATGGACGAGGCAGACCATCGTGGGCGCCGTCGACGTGAGTCCGCCCGTGGACCGCGGCATGCTGCGTCCGGCGGTGGGCGATCGTCGCGCTTACGTTGGTTCGCCGTGGCAGCCGGAGTAGCAGCGATCGCCTTCGTCGGGATCGGCGCCGTGGGAGCCGATGAACCGGCCACCGGCACCTGTTTGGTGGAGTCCGCGCCTGCGGTTGCGACTTCGGAGGCAGATGCGAGTTCGGATGCGGGAGAGGCTAGTTCCCCGCCACCGCCTGCTCGATCGCCGAAGCGATCGAAGGATCGTTCCAGGTGAAGCCGGTGCCCTCAAGGACTCCGGGGACGACCCGCTGGCTGCCCAGGACGTCGGACGAAAACTCCCCGAGGGCCACCTTGAGAGCGATTCCGGGGACCGGGAGCAGGGTCGGCCGACCGAGAACTTCACCCATGGCCTTGGTCACCTCGGCGTTCGTCACCGGTACGGGAGCGGTGAGGTTGACCGGTCCGGCGTAGCGCTCGTCGGTGAGGAGGGCGATGAGTGCGGCTACCTCATCGCGCAGGGAAATGTAGGACCAGTACTGCTTCCCGGATCCGATGCGGCCGCCGAGGCCGGCCTTGAAGATCGGCAGGATGCGCTTCCACGCCCCACCCTTCGAACTCACCACGAGGCCGGTGCGGGCAAACGGCACACGGATCCCGGCGTCGATGGCCGGTGCCGCTGCCGCCTCCCAATCGGCGACGACGTCGGCGAGGAAGCCGGCCCCCTGCGGCGCCGACTCGTCGACCGCCCGGTCGCCGGTGTCGCCGTAGAACCCGATGGCCGAGCCGCTGACGAGCACCGCGGGTCGCGGGTCCAAAGCAGCAGCGGCACGGGCGATGGTGTCGGTGCCCTGCACGCGCGAGTTGAGGATCTCCGCCTTGTACGCATCGGTCCAGCGGTGGTCGCCAACGCCGGCGCCGGCCAGGTGCACGATGCCCTCGACGCCGGCCAGTCCGGCCAGATCGACGTCGCCGGTTGTCGGATCCCACCGCACCTCATCGGGTGCGGCCGGGGCCCGGCGCACCAGGCGGATGACCTCGTGTCCCTGTGCGCGCAAGGCGGGGACGAGCGCAGACCCAATGAGACCGGAAGCTCCGGTGACCGCAACCCGCATCAGGCGCCCACGTCCGTGAAGGAACCCTGCTCCAATCGCGTGCGGACGGCGCCGAGGAATCGAGCGGCGTCGGCGCCGTCGACGAGTCGGTGATCGTAGGTCAGTGCCAGGTAGACCATCGAACGAATCGCGATGACGTCACTGCCGTCATCGGAGATGACGACGGGTCGCTTGACGACCGCGCCGGTGCCGAGGATCGCCGACTGCGGCATGTTGAGGATCGGGGTGTCGAAGAGTGCCCCGCGGCTGCCGGTGTTGGTGATCGTGAAGGTCCCGCCCGACAGTTCATCGGGCGACACCTTGTTGGTGCGCGTGCGCTCCGCGAGGTCAGCGATCCGGCGCGCGAGGCCCGCGACACTCAGGTCGCCGGCATCGCGCACCACGGGCACGAGCAGGCCGCGATCGGTGTCGACGGCCACGCCGAGGTTGACCTCGCCGTGGTAGGTGATCGTGCCCGCTGCCGCATCCATGGAGGAGTTGACGATCGGGTACGCCGCGAGCGCTTCGATGGCGGCCTTGGCGAAGAAGGGCAGGAAGGTGAGTTTGACGCCCTCGCGCGACTCGAACTCGCGCTTGGCGCGATCACGCAGTTGGGAGATCCGCGTGACGTCGACCTCGATGACCGTCGTCAGCTGAGCCGAGGTCTGCAACGACTCGACCATGCGCTCGGCGATGACGCGGCGTAGGCGAGACATCGGAGCTGTCGTGCCGCGCAGTCCCGCGGAGGCCGCTGCCGGCGAGGTGGCGGGTGCGGACGCGGGGCTGCTCGCGGGACTGGCGGCCGGAGTGCCGGGCGCGGGTGGAGCAGGGGCCGGGGGTGGCGGAATGGCTGCGGCAAGGACGTCTTGCTTGCGGATGCGCCCGCCCACGCCGGTGCCGATGACGGTGGCGAGGTCGACACCCTTCTCGGCCGCGAGCTTGCGAACAAGCGGAGTGACGTATGGCTCGTCGTCGCCATTCGGCGTAGCCGTCGGCGCCGGCGTAGCCGCAGCAGCGGCTGCCGGGGCGGGCACCGGTGCGGCGGGCGCAGTCGGCGCAGCGGCAACGGGCTCGGGTGCGGCGGGAGCAGCCGGAGCAGCATCGGCTGCACCGATCACCGCGAGTTCGGCGCCCACGGCGGCGGTGGCGTCTTCGGGAACGCGGATCGCGAGCAGGACGCCGCTGGCGGGTGCGGGGATCTCGGTGTCGACCTTGTCGGTGGAGACCTCGACCAGGGGTTCGTCGGCGGCGACGGTGTCGCCGACCTTCTTCAGCCAGCGGGTGATCGTGCCCTCCGTGACCGACTCACCGAGCGCGGGGAGAGTGACCGAGACCGACATGTGTCCTCCGGGTTAGGCGTGAGCGTGCAGGGGCTTGCCGGCGAGGGCGAGATGCGCCTCGCCCATGGCCTCGTTCTGAGTGGGGTGGGCGTGCACGAGGGCTGCGACGTCCTCGGGATAGGCCTCCCAGTTGACGATCATCTGGGCTTCGCCAATCTGCTCGCCGATTCGGGCGCCGAGCATGTGTACGCCGACCACGGGACCGTCGACGCGCTGCACCAACTTGATGAAGCCGGTGGTGGACAGGATCTGGCTCTTGCCGTTGCCGCCGAGGTTGTACTCGTAGACCGCGACATTGTCGGCGCCGTACTCCTCGCGCGCCTGAGCCTCCGTGAGGCCGACCGAACCGACCTCGGGCTCGGAGTAGGTGACCTTGGGGATGTCAACGTCGCGGATCGGCCGTGGGTTGAGGCCACCGATCTCCTCGGCGACGAAGATGCCGTGCTGGAAGCCGCGGTGAGCGAGTTGCAGGCCGGGCGTGATGTCGCCGACCGCGAAAACACCGGGCACGTTGGTGTGCAGTCGGTCATCAACGAGGACCCAACCGCGGTCCATGGCGATGCCGGCCTCCTCGTAGCCCAGGCCGCTGGTCTGCGGGCCGCGGCCGACGGCCACGAGCAGCAGGTCAGCGTCCAGGGTGTCGCCGTTCTCAAGGGTGACGTGGACGCCGCTGTCGTCCTGCGTCGCGCTGGCGAAACGTACGCCCGTGGTGAACTTGATGCCGCGCTTGCGGTAAGCCCGCTCGAAGGCCTTGGACACTGCGGGGTCCTCTGCGGGGACGAGGCTGGGGAGCGCCTCAACGATGTGCACGTCAGTGCCGAAGGACTTCCAGACGCTGGCGAACTCGACGCCGATCACGCCGCCGCCGAGCACGATGGCCTTGCCGGGGACATAGTCGAGGTTCAGCGCCTGGTCGGAGGTCATGATGCGCCCGCCGATCTCGAGACCGGGCAGTGAGCGGGCGTACGAACCGGTGGCGAGGACGATGTTCTTGCCGGTGTACACGGTGCCATCGACGGTCACCGTGTTGGGTGAGGTGAGTCGGCCCTCGCCCTCGACGTAGGTGACGTTGCGGCTCTTGACCAGTCCCTGCAGTCCCTTGTAGAGGCGGCCCACGACCCCGTCGCGGTAGGAGTTGACCTTGGCCATGTCGATGCCCTCGAGGGTCGCCTTGACCCCGAAGTCCTCGCTGTCGCGGGCCGAGTCGGCGACCTCGGCCGCGTGCAGCAGCGCCTTGGTGGGGATGCAGCCGCGGTGCAGGCAGGTGCCGCCGAGTTTGCCCTTCTCGATGAGGATCACGGACAGGCCGAGTTGGGATGCACGCAGGGCGCATGCGTAGCCGCCACTACCTCCGCCGAGGATGACGACATCTGCCTCGTTCACCGACAACTCCTTCCCAGGGGGTTGCCGCCCATCCTTCCATCACCTCACCGGGAGGACACGGCAGGGACAGTGGCGGTCAGTCCAGGCGGCCTTCGGCGAGGTCCTCGGCCAGTTGGATAAACGTGCGGACCGCGGCACCCGTGCCCCCCTTGGGGGTGTAGCCGTAGGGGGCACCCTCATTGAAGGCCGGTCCGGCGATGTCGAGATGGGCCCAGCGCCGTTCGGCCGGGACAAACTCGCGAAGGAAGGCAGCGGCGCTGAGCATGCCGCCCTTGCCATCACCGATGTTCTTGATGTCGGCCACGTGGGAGTCGAGTGTGCTGCGGGACTCCTCGGGGATGGGCAGGTGCCACATCACTTCCCCCGCACGCTGCGAGGACTCCCAGACGGCGACGCGAACGTCGTCCGCATTGGCCATGACGCCGCTCGTGCGATCGCCGAGGGCGACGACGGCGGCTCCGGTCAGAGTGGCGGCGTCGACGATGAGGTCCGGTTCTTCTTCGGCGGCCCGAACGAGGGCGTCGGCCAGGATGAGGCGGCCCTCGGCGTCGGTGTTGAGCACCTCCACCGTGCGCCCGCCGTAGATGGTGATGACGTCACCGGGTCGCTGGGCGTGGCCGCCGGGCATGTTCTCCACGGTGGGGATCCAGCCCACGACGTTGACCTTGAGCCCGAGTCGGGCGATGGCCGTGACGGCGGCGATGACGGCCGCAGCTCCGCTCATGTCGCACTTCATCGTTTCCATGGCCTTCGGCGGCTTCAGCGATAGGCCGCCCGAGTCGAAGGTCACGCCCTTGCCGACCAGAGCGAGCTTCCCCTTCGCCTTCTTGGGGGCGTACTCCATGCGGATCAGCCGCGGCGGGGTGGCTGATCCCTGGCCGACCGCGAGGATCCCGCCGAAGTCATGGTCGGCCAGATGCTCTGCATCCCACACCTCCACAGTGAC
>CAYGMM010000054.1:5023-14941 GCA_964351035.1 uncultured Actinomyces sp. | reverse complement strand
GGACCACCGGACCACCGGACCATGATCTGCCAACGAGCTGATCGCGGCTGAGCCTGCAAAGGCTGAGGCTTGAGAGGCGCTGTGCCTAGCGAATTGAGACGAAGAATTTCACGATCGTTTCTTCGACATCCCATCGTCCGTACCAGCCCTTGGGCTGGACGAAGGTGCTGCCTTCGGTGACCTCGGTTACCGTGCCGTCGGCGTCGGTGAGCCGAGCACGGCCGGCCAGGATGATCACCGACTCCTCGTCGGGGCGGTCCTCAACGGCCCAACCGCCAGGCGTGCAGCGCCACAGGCCGGTCTGGACGGTCTGGCCAGCCGCCGTGTTGTCCCACGTGTGCAGGACGGCTCCGGAGGTCATGGGTTCGCCACTGTCTGCCCCCGCCTTGAGCCCCCAGTCCTGGAGTTGATCGGCGAGTGCGGGCCAGGTCGAGGCGACGAGCGTGGGGTGGTCCATGGGTGTCCTTCGGTTGCCGGGAAATGAATCTTAGTCTTCCGTGCCTGTTCGCTGGCGCGGGCGGGGAAGACGATGTTGGATGAGGGTCCGGCACTGACACGCCCGTGGACCGTGCCCCGAGCGAGGAGACAACCATGGCAGACGACGACATCGAGATCGGCGAAGACATTGAGATCACCGAACTAGTCGATGATGAGGGTGGCGTGGTCGGCACCGTCGTGGACGACGTCGTCGTCATGACCGGCGAAGGCGGCAGCATCGTGGATGAAACCATCGACGTGTTCGACGCCGACGGCAACCTCGTCGCCGAGGAAGAGATCGTCGACGTCTACGACGCCGACGGCAACCTCATCGCCGAGGCAGGCTCGGAGATCATCGAGGGCTAGAAAGCCCCGCAAAGAGTCTGTCGCTGCGGCGCTCCCGCCACTTTGCCGCGTTTCTGCACATGAAAACGCGGCAAAGTGGCGGAAACGCGCGGGACCGGCCCGTTTCCCTAGCTGCCCTCGAGATAGCGTCGCGTCATTTCCAGACCCCAGTCATCGAGGTCGGCGATCCGGTCGCTGCAGGTACGCAGGCCGCCGTACTCAAGGCAGTGCTCCACCCACCGCTCGCGGTCCTCGACGGCGGGACGGGCGAGGAAGCAGTCTGGGTCAGCGGCCCACAGCCGCCGGTTCTGCCAATGCCTTCCCCGGCCGGTCATGATCGCGCTGCGCTGTGCAGGCTCGTTCATCCACCCATTGACGGGCTCGATCTCAGGTGCGGTGTCGGGAGAGACGCGCAGGGCATCGACCAGACCGCGGGTGGCCATCGTCGGTGCCCCGCAGCCGACGAGGTAGGAGTCGGGGCCGATGGCCTGCCGGATGATCTCGAGTCCGGCACCGTAGGCCTCAATTTCGTGGAGGTCCGCGTGGCGCCTGCCACGTAGCGCGCCCGCGTAGATGAAGTCGATCTTGAAGTAATCGAAGCCCATGTCCGCGAACGAGTTGAAGACCTCGGTGAGGTACGCCGCTGCGCCCGGGTGCGTGGAGTCGAGGACGAAGAGATCCTGCTCCCAGTTGCGTCCCGCGGTGATGTTCGGGACCAACCATTCGGGGTGCTCAGCGGCCAACGCGCTGCGCGCGCCCACGAGGAAGGGCGCGACCCAGATGCCCGCTCGGCGACCAGCGGCGCGGATGCGATCAGCGATGCCCGGGACGGAGTCGAAGCGGCCGGAGGGGATCAGCCAATCGCCGATCTCCACCTGGTAGCCATCATCGATCTGTACGACATCCACCGGTAAGTCATGCGCGCCGATAGCGTCGAGGTTCTCGAGAATGTCAGCCTCGGTGACGTCCGCGAAGTACTGGTACCACGAGCACCAGACCGTGGGGTTCGGTCGGGAACCGTCGTTGCGTTGTCCATCAGCCCAGGCAGCGAGCGCCTCCTGGGGCTCCACCCCCGTATGCACCGTATGGTCGACGGTGCCGGAAGCGGCGATTTCGATCGTCGTCGAAGGGCCACCGGTGACGACGCTGGGCCGCGCGTGAATCTGTGGGGCTCGGTCAAGCCGTGAGGTGGCGAAGACGTGGGTGTCCTGCCCGTCGTACACGGCGAGCAGTCCTTCACCGCAGAACCCACCCGCGGGCGCGGGATCGTCGGCGCGGTATCCGAGCCTTTGCTGATTCTGCGCCGCCGGCCGAAATGGGGGGACGGTGAGGGGGTAGCAGGTGGACGGGGACCAGGACTGCCAGCCCTCCTCGTAGACGAGCGCGCGGGACGCAGCAACGGGCAGGGTGATAACAGGGTGGAACTCAGACACTCAGATCTCCTACGTGCGTTGTGGTGTTACTTGCGCCATTCCAAACGTTCCATTGCGCGCCAGCCGCGGATGCTGCAGTACGTCGCCCCGATGATGGCGATGACCGTGCATGCTGCGGTGCCGATGCTGTGGCCGCCAAGGCCGTTGGCCGTGAAGATCGCCACCATGCCGAGCAGCAGGAAGCCAACTGTGCGAAGACCCCATCGAGGATTCTTGCGCTTGGTGCCCGGCGGCGGAGTGGAGTCGCTCACCCCTTGACGGATCCGGCGGTCAGGCCTCGCACGAAGTAGCGCTGCAGAGCGAGGAAGACGATGATCGGCAGAATGGCGGTGAGGATGCCGGCGGCCGTCACGAGGTTCCAGCCTTCTCCGCGCTGACCCATGAGCTGAGCGGTCGCTACGGTGATCGGAGCCTTGTCGCCGGGCCCGAGGAAGACCAGGGCGACGAGCAGGTCGTTCCAGACCCACAGGAACTGGAAGATCGCGAAGGAAGCCAGCACGGGGATCGACATGGGGAGAACCAGTTTGTAGAAGATCTGGTAATCGCTGGCCCCATCAATCCGGGCGCTCTCGATGACCGACCGCGGCAGCGTGCTCATGTAAGTGCGGAAGAGATAGATCGCCAGGGACATGCCGAAGCCGATATGCGCCAGCCAAACGGCCGGGTAGCCACTGATGCTGGTGGCCTTGTAGACCTGCAGCATCGGCACGAAGGCGACGTAGTTGGGCACCACGAGCAGGCTCACGATGACGATGAAGAGCGTGTCGCGGAACGGGAACGACATGAACGTGAAGGCATACGCCGCGAATGCCGCGATCAGAATAGGGATGAAGGTCGCGGGCAGGGCGATGGCAAGGCTGTTGAGGAATGCCGGTCCGAGTTCGGCTTGATCGAGGGCCTCGGTGTAGTTGCCGGTGGTGAAGCCGTAGTTGGACCAGTCGGTGAAGATGGTCCACCAGCCGGTGGAGTTGGCGGCATCGACCGTGCGGAAGGACGTAAGGATCACGCCAATGGCCGGCAGCATCCACAACACGCACAGGACGATGATGGCCGTCTTGACCGCCCAGTTGGCCCGGCCCATGGCGAGGGTCTGCTTGCGGCCGGCCTTTTTCTCCGGGCGCTGCGGATCGAGTTGCGGATCGACGACGACGGCGCTCATCGGTTGGCCTCCTCGCGACGGAACTGGCGAACTTGGAAGATCATGATCGGGATGATCGCGATCATGAGGATGACGACGATCGCGGACGCCGAGCCGGAATTGATGGTCTTGAACATGTTGAAGAACTCCATGCCCAGGACGCTGGTATCGAAGTTGCCACCGGTCATCACATAGACGACATCGAAGACCTTCATGACGCCGATGGTGACGGTCACGAACACGGTGATGATGGTGGGGAGGATCTGGGGAACGACGACGCGGCGGAAGATCTGGACCTCGGTGGCGCCGTCGACGCGCGCGGCCTCGATCGTGTCGGTGGGAACTGCCTTGACCGCGGCGGACAGCAGCACCATGGAGAAGCCAATCTGCGACCACAGCATCATCACCATGAGCAGCAGTGAGTTCAGCTTGAGGTCGTTAATCGTCAGCCAGGGCACCGGCTCTGCGCCGAAGGCGGTCCAGGTGGCGTTGAGAAGGCCGATCTGCGGCTCGGGGGGGATCTGGTACGTGTAAACGAAACGCCAGACGGTTGCGGCCGCGACGGCGCTAATGGCCATCGGCAGGAAGATCACGGTCTTGGCGGTCTTCTCCGACTTCGGTCCGAGGCGGTCAACGAGGACCGCAACCAGCAAACCGATCGTGATGGACACGAAGGGGACGATGATGACCCAGAGGATCGTGTTGATGAAGGCCTGAACGAACCCAGAGTCATGGAAGAGGTCGGTGTAGTTCTCGAACCCGACACACTCGCTGACGCCCTTCTTCTTGAAGGAGTTGTTGCTGCGGAAGGAGTTGATAACTGTGAGGATCGAGGGGTAGATCAGGTACGCCGTGATGGCAAGGTAGGCCGGCAGAATGTAGAAGTAGGGCTTGAGGCGTTGTTCGATGCGTGAGGGCAGTAATTCTGCGATCTTGTTGAGAACCCAGAACAGTGCGAGCGCGGCGAAGATGCCGGCGATGACGGTCAAGATGGTGCTGAGAATCAACCACACGTCACATCACCCCTACTTTCCTTTGACGGAATCCTGCCGTAGACGGCCGGTGCCCGCAGTCGCTTTCACGATCTGCGGGCACCGGTCACTCAGTCTCTACTGAACTCTCAGCGGTCCGATTACGGCCAACTGTTGTCGATGTTGGCGATGGCGTCATCAAGCGACTGCTGGCCGGCGATCCACGCGGTCATCTCGGTCCAGAACGTTCCCGCACCCACCTCGGCCGGCATCGCATCGGAGCCGTCGAAGAGGAAGTAGGAAGCGCCGTAGGCGATGCCCGCAACCTGCTGGGTGATGGCACCCGGGTAGTTCGCAACGTCAAACGTCTTGAACGGCGACAGGTAGGAGCTGTTCTGTGCGGCGGGGATGCCCACCGAAGGATCGGTCAGCAGCTGCAGCACGGTGGCCGCAGCGGGGTTTTCGGTGAGCAGCACGGACAGGTCGCCGCCGCCCTCGACCGGAGCAGCCTCGCCAGCCTTGGCGGTGGGGAGACCGAAGACGCCGACCTTGTTGTCCAGGTCAGCCTGGATGTCCTCGGGGAAGAAGCCGGTGATGAACGAGCCCTGCATGTACATCATGCAGGCAGGCTTGCCGCCCTTGTCCGTGAAGAGGCCCGTGGCGGCATCGCCGAAGCTGGTGCTGGCGATGGCCTTGCGACCGCCGTTGACGTAAGCATCCTCGGTGAGGAAGAGCGTCTCGTAGACCGCTGCGGCCTCGCGGAACTCGGGGGAGTCAAACTTGATGTCACCGGCAACCCATGCGTTGTAGGCGTCGACGCCCGCGTAGCGCATGACCAGGTTCTCCATCCAGTCGGTGGCCGGCCAACCGGTCGCACCACCGGACTCGATGCCGTTGCACCACGGAGTCTGGCCGTCCTTGGCCATCGTGGCGGTCAGGGTGAGGAGCTCATCCATGGTCGTCGGCACGGCGTAGCCACCGGCCTCCCATGCTGCCTTCGGGTACCACACCAGGCCCTTGACGTTCATGGAGGTGAGCAGGCCGTAGAGCTGGCCATCGAAGGTGCCGGCCTCGAGCTCGCCGGGGATCATCGTCGACTGGAGGGTGGCCATGTCAACGACGCCGTCGAGCGGGTACGCCGCACCGAGGTCAACGAGCTGCCGCACGACACCGGGCTGCGGGATGAGCGCGATGTCGGGGACCTCGCCGGCCTGGACGGTCGTGATGATGAGGGAGTTGATGTCGTCGACCTTCTGCCAGTCGACGGTGATGCCCTTCTCGGCCGCCAGCGGCTCAAGGCCGGCCTTGAGGCCATCGATGACGGGCTGGTCCAGCGAGGCCCAGATGGTGACGGTGCCACCCTCGGCCGGCGCCTCGGACGACGAGGACTCGCTCGCCGAGCTCGAGCTGGACTCCGAACCGCTTGACGAAGCGGAGCTGCTCTCGGAGCTGCTGGAGCCACCACCGCAGGCGGCCAGCACGAGAGCTGCGGTGGCGGCCACGGCCGCGAGGCCGAGGTTCTTCGCGCGCATACTCATGGATTCCCTTTCCGTGGTACCCCCGACCGGTTGGCGGGTGGCAAGCAGGCGACCAACACATGACTGCGTTTTCATTTCTGCCTAGACGCCATCGTTGTCGCGTAGGTCACCCGGGGCAACAAATTCGGGTTTCGAATAGATAACAATGAGTGGAACGCCGGGTGGCCGTTGTGCAACGGTCCATGAAATCGGTTGCATTCGCCTGGCGCTATGAGCCGGTGCGTTCCGGTTCGTCGGTTTGCCGCCCACTTCCCGCGAGTGTCGAGTAGCGGGGTGAATTTCGCGTCAAGACGCCTCGCTACGCGACACTCGGCGGGGGTTGGGCCTGCGTGAGCCGGTGACCGTGGCGTGTTCGGTGAGACGCGAAGTGGAAACCAACTCGGTTGGACCGCTTTGCTCTCCCGCCCCAATCGTCAACGGCCATTCACGCGTTCACGCCGAGAGGATTCGGGCACCCCCGCTGGGCCGCACTCGATGGAATGCCGGTGCCGCGTAGCCGGCCTCGGCATACGCACGCATCACCGCGGCGGTGAGGTGATCAAGGCTCGCCGCCGGGGCCAGGGCTAGCGCCGATCCACCGAAACCGCCCCCGGTCATGCGGGCTCCCAGGGCGCCGGTGGCGCGCGCGGTGGTGACCGCCAGATCCAACTCGGGGCAACTGACCGCGTAGTCCTGTCGAAGCGAGTCATGGGATTCGTTCATGAGGGAACCGAGCCGGGCGAAATCCCTGGCGAGGAGCGCGACCACCGCCGCATCGACGCGGGCCATCTCGGTGAAAACGTGGCGCGCACGGCGAACGAGGAGATCGCCGTCAGGCTCCTGGGCGAGACGGTCGAGTGCTGCGGCGGGGTCCTCTACCATGCGCAACAGGGGTACGTCGAGGACCGCGGCAGCGCGTTCGCACGAGGCGCGCCGCGCCGCATATCCGCCATCGACGAGGGCGTGAGCGGCCCTGGTGTCGATGACGAGGAAAGCGAGTTCGGCGGGCTCCGGATTAAGCGGCACCTGCGACGTTGTGTCGTGAAGAGTGTCGAAGAGCAAGGCGTGGCCGTCATGGGCCAGCATCGAGACTGTCTGATCCATCGGCCCGGTCGGCACTCCGACGAACTCATTCTCGGCACGTCGTGCGGCCACGGCCAATTGCCTAGTTGAGTGCCCGAGGTGGAGTTCGACGTTGACGGCCGACGCGACGGCACATTCGACGCTCGCTGATGAGGACAGGCCGGCCCCCGCTGGCACCTCGCCGTCGATGTGAACGGACATGGCGGGGCCATCTGCGTCAATGAGCGCCCACAGCGCGCCCGCGGGATAGGCGGCCCAGCCAGTGATGACGCCCGGGGCGAGATGACTCACGGGGATCCGCACTTCGTCCCCGGGGCGCTGGGAGCTGCTGATCACGTGCTCGTTGCCGGCGATCTGATCGACCGTGGCCGTGCAGCCGAGGTGGATGGCCATCGGCAGGACCTTGCCGCCGTTGTAGTCAATGTGCTCGCCGATGATGTTCACGCGGCCCGGTGCCCAGGCGGTGGTCGTCAACGCGACTCCCATGCCGCGCGGATGCCGGCGGCGGCGTCCTCGGGAGCCACGTCACCGATGAAAGCGCCCATGAGGGACTCGGAACCGGCGAGGAACTTGAGCTTGTCTGCTGCCCGCCGATTGGAGATGAGGCGCAGAAAGAGCCGGGCGTCTCGCGTCTCTTCCGCTGTTGGGTGTGCTGGTCGCTGATGCCAGCCAGCCATGTAGGGCAGTGGAGCATTGAAGATCTGGTCCAGTGCGCGAATGAGGCGCGGGTAGGACTCGGCGAACGAGCGACGTTCGCCGTCGGTCAACTCGGTGAGGTCCCCGCGGTCAGCCATCGGATGGATGTGCACCTCGAAGGGCCAGCGGGCCGCGAAGGGGACGAACGCGACCCAGTGGTTATCGGCGTAGATGACTCGCGATCCATCGACCAGCTCACGAGCCACCATGTCGGCGAGGAGGCGGTGACCGCTGCTGGCTTCCGCGCCGGCCCGTTCGAGGATGCGCTGCATGGTGGGAGGGACGAAGGGGTAGGCATAGATCTGGCCGTGCGGGTGATGGAGTGTGACGCCGACCTCCGCCCCGCGATTCTCAAACGGGAAGACGTAGCGGATGCCGGGCATTGCCGACAACTCCCGGGTTCGATCGATCCACGCGTCGAGGACGAGTGACATGTCGGCGGGGGACAGGGCGGCGATGGATCCAGAATGATCCGGGGTGAACGCGACGACCTCGCACCGGCCGTAGGCGGGAGCGGTGTTCGTGTCGTCGAGTCGGTGGGGCTTTTCGGCCAGATGAGTGCCTTGGTCGGGCGGCAGTCCCATGAATGACGGGAAACGGTTTTCGAAGACGGCCACGTCGTACGACGACTCGGGGATCTCGGAGAGGTTGCCGGGGGTTGTCGCGCACAATGGGCAGGCCGCAGCGTCTGGCAGGAAGATGCGCGTTTGCCGATGGCCCGCGATGGAGATCCACTCACCGGTCAGGGCGTCCCAGCGCATCGAGCCCTGCTCTGTCGAACCGACCGGAAGCCCGCGCTGATCGACTGCCCCGCGGGGCGGGCTGTCGTCGTGATCGAAGTAGATGATTTCCCGGCCGTCGGACAGATGTCCGCTAGTCCTACGCATCCGAGCCTCCCAGGAAAGTCGATTGCGGGTCGGCGACGTTCGGTTGCAGCGTCCCGCGGTCGGTACGGGCCAGTGGCACCGGATCGCCGATGCACCCGCCGAAGTCGCCGTCGGCGTCGATATCGACGAACGCCATGAGCACCGGTGTGCCGTCGCGCTGCTCGACGATGCGTCCTGCGTAGTTGCCCGGCACATTGATCGGCTCGGACCGCTCGAGGTGGAACGGTCCGGCGGGGCCGTCACACGGCATCGTCCAGGTGCCGGTCTGCCGTGGTAGGTCCGACCGACGTACGTCGTTGCCGGTGAGGCAGAAGACACCGACCCACTGCCCATCAATCTCGATGGTCTGCGGCACCTCGAGATGGAACATTCGTGTCTCCGTGAGCGCAGGCTGTTCGACGGTCCAGTGATCGAGATCATCGGACACCGCAGTGGCCCAGCATCCGCTTCCGATCACCGGGTCCGCCGTGGTCGCAGCGGTAATCAGGATCCGCCAGTGGTCACCTTCACGGATGATCCACGGGTCGCGCCAGTGCTCGATGAGGTCGCCGCCCTGGGCGATGGTCGAGTACCAGCGGGGATCGGCATTGCAGACCGGAGACTCACCGGTGCGCTCCCACTGCGTCAGGTCGGTGGAGGTGGCGTGCCCGATGCGCTGCCGCCGTGTCCCGTCCGACGTGCTGATGCCGGTGTAGAGGAAATGCCAGAGGCCGTCGACAGGGCCGACCATGCTGCCGGTCCAGATGGCGGCGTCATCGAACGCCGGACCCGGCGACGGCGCGAGCGCGTCGGGCAGGAGTTCCCAGTTCACCAGGTCGGTGGAGGTGGCGTGCCCGACGCGGGCGTGTTCGTGACGCAGTTCGGGGTCCACCAGGGACATCGGGGCCTTGAGGAAGAAGGCATGAAACCGTGATCCGTCGTCGACGTACCAGGAATCCCACACCCAGTGGTGGGGCACGCGCAGCATGGGCCATTGATACACGAAAACGCTTCCATCGCGAAAGTTCAGCCGCTACTGTGATCGGCGACCGCCTACTACGGATCGTCCGGCACGTACCTGCCGGTGGGAGGAATACCGATGTCACAACCAGTTACGTATGACCACGCCACCTTGGTGTACCCGGGCATGACCCGCCCGGCCGTGAACGACGTCAACCTTGAGATCGCCCAGGGGGAGTTCCTCGTCCTCGTCGGTCCGTCGGGGTGTGGCAAGTCCACGACCCTGCGGATGCTCGCCGGACTTGAGCCCGTCACCTCCGGCCGCATCCTCATCGGTGATCGCGATGTCACTAATGTGCCGGCCAAGGATCGCGACATCGCGATGGTCTTTCAGAACTACGCGCTCTACCCACACATGACGGTGGCCGAGAA
>CAYGMM010000054.1:0-5013 GCA_964351035.1 uncultured Actinomyces sp. | reverse complement strand
AACATGGGCTTCGCGCTGAAGATCGCCAAGGTCTCCAAGGACGAAATCTCCCGGCGCGTCAAGGAAGCAGCGGTCCTGCTAGACCTTGAGCAGTACCTCGAACGCAAGCCCAAAGCGTTGTCCGGAGGCCAGCGCCAGCGCGTGGCCATGGGTCGAGCGATCGTGCGCGAACCGCAGGTCTTCCTCATGGACGAGCCGCTGTCGAACCTCGATGCGAAACTCCGCGTGCAGACGCGCACACAGATTGCGGCACTGCAACGCCGCCTCGGCACCACGACCGTCTACGTAACCCACGATCAGGTCGAGGCGATGACGATGGGCGATCGCGTCGCGGTCCTTAAGGACGGCATCCTGCAACAGGTCGATTCCCCTGGCTCCCTCTACGAGTCGCCGGTCAATGCCTTCGTGGCGACATTTATCGGATCGCCAGCGATGAACCTTGCCGAGGTCGGCATCGTCGACGGTGGTGTCGACTTCGGCGGCTACGTCGTCCCCGTTGAGCGAGAGGTGTTGGCGAAGGCATCGGGTTCGTCGGTGATCCTCGGTGTGCGTCCCGAGTCGCTTCGAGTGGGCGATACGGGCGCATCCATGACGGTCAGCCTGGTCGAGGAACTCGGGGCGGACACCTTCGTCTACGGCTCGGTGAACCTGCCGAGCGGGGCCACGGACATGGTTGCGCGCACCGGACCCTTCGCCGGGATCAAGCCGGGCTCCGAAGTGAAGGTCGCACCCGAGCGCGTGTACGTCTTCGACACTGAGGGCGACCGCCTTCGCATCAACTAGCGTCAAGCGGTCGTCGGCGTGGTGTTGCGTGTGGTCGGTGACCCTGGCTGGTGGAAGTCGGCCGTCGTCTACCAGATCTATCCGCGGTCCTTCGCCGACTCCGATGGCGATGGAGTGGGAGACCTTCGAGGCATCATCGGACGGTTGGACTATTTGGTCGCTCTGGGTGTCGACGTGCTGTGGCTATCCCCGATCTACCGGTCGCCGCAGGATGACTTCGGCTACGACATCAGCGACTATCAGGACATCGATCCGATGTTCGGCACGCTGGAGGACCTCGACGAGCTGATCGGTGCCGTCCATGCGCGCGGGCTACGTTTGATGATGGACCTCGTCGTGAACCACACCTCGGATGAGCATCCGTGGTTCGTCGAGAGTCGGCGGGGGCTTGATTCGGACAAGCGCGATTGGTACTGGTGGCGACCGGCCCGCGCGGGGCAGGCGGCTGGCGCTCCCGGTGCCGAGCCGAATGACTGGCAGTCCTACTTCAGCGGCTCCGCGTGGCAGTTCGATGACGCCACCGGCGAGTACTACCTGCACCAGTTCTCCCGCAAACAGCCCGACCTGAATTGGGAGAACGCCGAAGTCCGCGAAGCCGTCTACTCAATGATGCGATGGTGGCTCGATCGTGGAGTCGATGGATTCCGGATGGACGTCATCACGATGATCGCCAAGGATCCGGCACTTCCTGACGGTGACATGTTCGCGCACATCGCGAACCGGCCCGAGGTGCACGAGATCCTGCAGGAGATGCATCGTGAAGTGCTCGCCGATCGCCACCTCATCACAGTGGGCGAGGCGCCCGGGGTCGGTGTTGCTGATGCGGTGCTCTACACCGACGCGAGTCGGGGTGAACTCGACATGGTGTTCACCTTCGAACATATGGACCTGGATACCGAGCCCGGTCAGATCAAGTGGCGCACGCGTCCACTGTCGCTTCCGGAGTTGAAGGCCAATCTGGCCAGTTGGCAGACCGGGTTGGGCGAGGCCGGCTGGAACTCGCTGTTCTGGTGCAACCACGATCAGCCGCGGGTGGTGTCGCGGTGGGGTGATGATGGTGCACGCCGCGTTGACAGTGCGAAGGCCTGGGGCACCGTTCTGCACCTCATGCGCGGAACGCCGTACGTCTTTCAGGGCGAGGAACTCGGCATGACCAACGCCGGTTTCACCGAACTTGATCAGTATCGCGATATCGAGTCGCTGAACTACGTCGCTGAGGCGACTGTCGCCGGGGAACCGCGCACAGACGTCATGCGCTCGCTGTCGATCAAGGGCCGCGACAACGCGCGCACCCCGATGCAGTGGGACGACTCGATGCATGCGGGCTTCACGAAGGCCACTCCGTGGATTGAGGTCAATGCGAATCATGTCGATGTCAACGCTGCTGCGGCACTCGCGGATCCGGCCTCGGTGTTTCACCACTACCGGCGGCTCATCGCACTGCGTCATGAGTTGCCGGTCGTCGTCCATGGTGACTTCACACTGCTGTGGCCCGATCACGAGCAACTCTTTGGCTATGTCCGGAGTCTTCGTGATGCGGCCCTGCTGGTGATTGTCAATCTCTCCGGAGGCTCGGTCGAAATTCCGGCGGATGATGGCCTTGCGCGTTTCGTGACGGCGGTGCCGCTCCTCGACGGGGAGGTCGGCTTCCCAAACGGTCCGATGCCAGCCCCGACCATGTTGCCCACGACTTTGCCGGCGTGGTCGAGTTGCGTGCGACTCAGTCCCGGATCGGCAACCAGTTGAGTACTTCGGCGATCTGGGCATCCCAGTAGTCCCACTCGTGGTCACCGGCGCCGAAGTCCGTGGTGAGTGTCAGCCCGCGCTCCCGCGCCCGTTCTGCGAAGTCCACGCTCTGCGGGTAGAGCCAATCGTCCTTGCCGCAAGCGACATACAGGGCTGGGGATCCGTCGGCGGGTATGTGCTCAAGGAGGTGCATGACGTCGTCGCCGGTCTTGTCGATCGGCTCGATCCCGAAAACTCGCGCGAAGTCACGGTCGCGTTCGTCGGTGGGCTCCCGGACAAGGGCGGCAAGGTCGAGCACTCCGGAGAGGGACGCCGCGGCGGCGAACCGCTCGGGTGCGTGCAGGGCCCACTTCATCGCGCCGTACCCGCCCATCGACAGCCCTGCCACGAACGTGTCCTCGCGTCGGTCGGACACGCGGAAGAACTGCTGGACGAGCGCGGGAAGCTCCTCGGTGAGGAAGGTCCAGTACGCCAGGCCCTCGACCTCGTCGGCGTAGAAACTGCGCGCTGCCTGGGGCATGACGACCGCCAGTCCGAGCGGGGCTGCGTAACGCTCGATGGAGGTCCGGCGAGTCCAGATGCTGTCGTCATCGCTCAGCCCGTGCAGCAGGTAAAGCACCGGTGTGGCATCGCGGCGGGTGCCGGTCATGCCGATCTGCCGGGTGGTCGTTTCTGGCAGCAGCACCGTCATGGCCGTGCTCAGCCCGAGGGCCTCGGAGAAGAACGACGTACGCAGGATCGCCACGGATGTGCCTAGCGTCCGGCCCCGGTTGGGCTGGTCGAACCGCGTACGACGAGCCGCGTGGGTACGTTGACATTGGCCGGCAGGAAGTCGGGCATGTTGGTATTCCCACCGATCTGCGAGAGCAGGATTTCCGCGGCTATGCGGCCGAGGTCGGCGACCGGCTGCTCGATGGTGGTGAGGTCGAGGTGTTCGCTCATGTCGTGGCCGTCGATGCCGATGACCGAGACGTCCCGCCCGGGCGTGATGCCGTGGCGGGTGAGGGAGCGGAGGGCTCCGAAGGCCATTTCGTCACTCATGCAGAACACGGCCGTCGGTGGCTCGCGCTGTGTGAGGAGCGCGTTCATCGCCTGCTCGCCACCGGCGATGGTGAAGTAGCCATAGGCATACATGAGCGGATCGTCGGGCAGGTCGTGCTCCTCTTTGACCTGTCGGTAGCCAGCGAGGCGATCTGATTCCGCGGTGAAGGCGACGCCGGACGGAGCCCCACCGATGAGACCGATCCGGGTGTGTCCGAGGTTGACCAGGTGGCGCGTGGCCTGCCGGGCTGCCTCAAGGTCATCGATCGTGACGCTCGGAACGTCGTCGACGGAGACGCCGACCAGCGAGGTCGGCATGCCAAGGGCAAGGACTTCTCGCAACTGGTCGCTCGTCGGGGGCATCGACAGGACGAGGGCGCCGTCTACGCGGCGGCGCAGTCGGCTTGCCGGTGTCGATCGCAGGTGGCCGGGGATGTGGGCATCAACGCTCAGGAGCAGCAGGTCCATGCCCGCGGCCTGGATCACGCTCTCGATGCCGGAGAGGACCGTGGAGAAATACCAGCGCGCGACGTAGGGGGTGAGAACGGCGATCGATCCGGTGCGACCGGAGGCGAGGCGGGAGGCGCTGGGGGAGACGACATAGTCGAGCTCCGCAGCGACCTGCTGGACCTTCTGCCGAGTGCGCTCATCGACGTTCGGCATCCCCCGCAATGCTCGGGAAGCGGTTGCAGCCGAAACTCCGGCGGCCTGGGCCACATCGCGGATGGTGATCGTCACGCTGGGATTGTGACCGTTTGCACAACGCCGTGCAGCCATTTCATGAAACAGAGCCCCCGGTCAGGATTGAACTGACGACCTACCGCTTACAAGGCGGTTGCTCTACCACTGAGCTACAGGGGCGGGCAGCAGGTGCCCAGACTAGCGGTGGCTAGCGGAGGCTCAACCAGGCTACGACCGGCTCGGCCCGGCTGGGCTCGCTGATCACGACCTTGGGGTAGCCGGTCGCCGTGCGCGGACCTTCGCCGAGTGTCGAATAGCGGGGCACTTTCAGCCAGATTTCGTCCCGCAACTCGACACTCGAGGGAGGGGCGCTGAGACCACATTCTCAGAGCCCCGAATGTCGGTGGGAAGGCGGGAAAGTCATTGGTATTGCTGGGGTTTTGGGGTTGACGGTGTCAGACCTGTCACGTAGACTCGTACATGTGTTCGAACAGTGACATGGTTCGGGTGAAAGCCCCGGACTGATTCGAACTCCCTCACTTATGGCCGGCCCCGAGTCAAGGGAGCCACATTCGCTTCGTTGTCCTCGTTCACGTCGGTGTTGGAGTCTGTGCGATGCATTCATCAGATGGTGTGGAGTCCGGCGGTGGTGTCAGCCACCCGGGCGCCACTGCACGGTCGGGTGCGGGTCGTCGAGGTGGCGGTCGTCGAGGTGGGGCTGCGCGGTCGGCGAATGCGCGGGTGGCCGAGTCGACCGCGGTG
>CAYGMM010000053.1:0-15231 GCA_964351035.1 uncultured Actinomyces sp. | reverse complement strand
CTCCTTCGAGGAGAAGACCGCCGCCAAGGCATAGCGAACAGACAAAAGGGCGGGCGGGGCGAGTTGCCCTGCCCGCCCTTCGTCGCATTCAACCGCTTCGTTGATCGATAGGATTCCGCAGTGAAGTTTGCGCGGCCCGACCGCAACAGTGCCAAGTGGCGCACGTACGACGAGGACGTGCTGCCGCTGTGGATCGCCGAGATGGACTACCCACTCGCGCCGTGTATCGCCAAGGCGCTGCACGATGCCGTCGACCGGTCCGACACCGGCTACCGCTTCGCCGCGGACCTGCCTCAGGTGCTCTCGGAGTTCTGGGCCCGTCGCATCGGCTGGGCCCCTGACCCCGACCGCATCATGCTCATCGGCGATGTGCTGGTGGGCATGGCCGAGACACTGCGCCGACTGTCCACCGGCGCGCTCGTCATCACCCCGCCGGCGTACCCACCGTTTTTCCACGTTGCCGTTGACATCGTCGGCCGCGAACTTGTCGAGGTACCGCTGATCCCGGGGGAGGGGCTGGACTTCGCCGGCCTGGCCGAAGCATTCGCTCGGCCGGAGGTGACGACGTTCCTGCTCGGCAATCCGCACAACCCGACCGGAGATGTCTGGTCGCGCGATCAACTGCGTCGAATCGCCGAACTGGCCCGGGAGTTCGACATCCTGGTGATCTCGGACGAGATCTGGGCCCCCCTCACCATGCCGGGCAGGACGATGACGCCCTATCTCAGCCTCGGCGAGGAACTCACCGGTCCCGATGTCGCCCTTGTCTCGGCGTCGAAGGCGTTCAACCTCGCCGGGCTCAAGGCCGCCCAGATCATCGCCGGATCCGACGCGATGAATGAACGCTTACGGGCGACCATCCCGATCGAGATCAGCTACTCCACCGGCCAGTTCGGTGTCGTCGCCGCTATCGCAGCGTTCAGCGATGGTGACGAGTGGCTTGATCAGACACGGGCACAGATCGCCGACAACGCCGATCTCCTCGCCACACTTCTCGCCGAGAGCCTGCCGCAGGTGCGCTACACACCTCCCGAGGCGACGTACCTCGCCTGGCTGGACTTCCGCGAGCTCGGACTCGGTGACGACCCAGCGGCCGTGCTGTTGGAGCGCGGCCGCGTCGCGTTGAACTCGGGCCCGGCCTTCGGCGAGCAGGGCAAGGGGTGGGCGCGGCTCAACCTCGCCACGACGCCGGACATCATCACCGAAGCAGTCGCGCGTATGTCCGCGGCTATTCCGTGACACCGCTTCAGCGATCCCGCGTCGGCGCGACGGCGTTTTTCGCGGTCAATGGCATCGCGCTCTTTGCCGTCATGCCGCGACACGCGGAGATCCAGGCCTACCTCGGCCTTGATGATGCCGGCCTCGGCATCGTGCTCGCGGTCGGCAGCATGGGTGGACTGCTGGTGGGGCCCCTTGCTGCACCGCTCATCCATCGGTGGGGCGCTATCTCGGTCGCGTCGGTCGCCGGTCTGCTCTCACTGCCCCCGCTCGTGTTCTTGGGCTGGGCGGGTACGCCGATCGCCTTCGCTCTCGCGCTTGGCCTCGTCCTCGCCGCTGATGCCGTCATGGACTCGGCGATGAACACACGTGCCCTCGAGGTCGAGGTCGTCTACGGGCGCTCCATCATCAATGGATTTCACGCGTGGTGGTCGCTCGGCACGATCATCGGTGCGGCGCTGGGATCGCTGTCGATCCTCATCGGTCTCGCGCTCGGACCCTTCCTGCTGATCCTCGCGGTCGTGTCCGGTGTCGTGCTCGCCGTCGTCTGGGTCATGGGCGCCGGCGCGGTTCCCGAGGGCGAGCAGGAGCGCAATGCCAGCGACCGCGGTGACACCGCGGATATGTCGCGACGTCAGGCCTTCGTCACCATGATGGCGTCCGGTGGCATCCTGCTCGCGCTCTTCATCATGAGTGCGATCTTGGTCGAAGACGTCCCTGTTCGTTGGGGCTCGATCTACCTCACATCGGTTGGCGAGTCGCCCGGTATATGGATCGCCCTGGCATACGTCGGGCTCACCACCGCGATGACCATCGGTCGCTTCACCGGCGACCGACTTGTGGATCGCTTCGGTGAGGTGCGTTGGATCCGCGGGTCGATGACCGCGGTGGTGCTTGTCATGGGGGGTGCGCTGCTCATCGGTGGACCACTGGCCTTCGTGCTGGCCAGCGTCGTGTCCGGCTTCGGCGTCGCCACGCTCTTCCCGGCAGCCATACGCGCCGCATCGCGGCTGCCCGGAGTGACTCCCGCCATGGGTGTCGCGCTCGTGACCTGGTTCTCGCGGATCGGCTTCGTCATTTCGCCGCTCGTCGTCGGCTTCATCGCCACCGGCGCTGGAATCGGGTGGGGCATCTCGCTCGTCGCCTTTGCCGCGGCCGCCATCATTCCGCTGTCGTCGGTGCTGCGCCGAAGCGCGACTCCCTGATGCACCTCACGGCCGCACAGCGCGACCGCCTGGACACATGGGGGGTCGACCGACTGGAGTCGGTGGATCACCAGCCGGGCGTGTGGTGGGCGCGGCAGGGCAGTGCCTACGTCGTGGTCAAGTCCGGTGAGCGCGATGATCGTGCGCGCGAAGCAGCAGCACTGCGGGCCTTCGGCCCGGCCGCCGCCGACGTGGTGGTGCATGACGACCGCTTGGCGCTGCTCGTCGTTGAGCGGATGATCCTCGGCTATGACATCCGCCCTCTTGCCCGGGCGGATGACGATGCGGCTACCCGGGAGATCGCCCAACTGGTCACCCGCCTGCATGCCGATCAGGGCGATGCTGGCAGCCTGCCGGATCTGGCGTTGATCGGTACGGCGTTCGATGCTCCCGCGGATGGCCGACTACCGCGCGAGTTGGTGCTGGAGGCCCATGGTGTCTTCCGTGAACTCGTCGATGACACGGTCGAGTCACGCGTCCTGCACGGGGACCTGCACCACATGAACGTACTCCGGCACGGCGACCAATGGCGGGCGATCGACCCCCATGGGTGGGTCGGTGATCCAACATTCGAGCCGGCCGCCATGCTCGCCAATCCCCGCAACATGCAGGAGTCCGGGGACGCTCGCGGGATGGACGGCTCGGGGCTCGCGGCGCGGGTGCGGCGTCGGGCGCGGATCATCGCCGAGGTCACCGGCTACGACGTACAGCGCATCGAGGCATGGGCATTCGTCGGCTGCGTGATCGCCGAACTGTGGATGATCGAGTCGCACAACATCGTGCATGGGGCACCGCTGGCCGTGGCCCAGGAACTCAGGGCGCGCGGAGTCTAGGCCCTCTTCACATGACGGATGCAGGCGTCGCTATCCCGCCGGAAAACCACGTTTGGGGCCCCGGAAAACATGGTTTAGCGGCGGGATAGCGCTGGCCCGCGCCGCTACTGCCCGCGCAACGACCCCGCGATGTCGATGACGAAGCGGTAGCGGACGTCGGAATCCTTCACGCGCTGCCAGGCCTCGTTGACGTCGGCGATGTCGATGACCTCGACGTCAGCCACGATGCCGTGCTCGGCACAGAAGTCGAGCATCTCCTGCGTGGTCTCGACGCCGGCGAGCTTGGCCCCCACGATCGTGCGGGCCTCACCGACCAGATTGCCCGCCTCGAAGGACAGCGGCTCGACCGGCAGGCCGACGATCGCGAGAGTGCCGCGGGTCTTGAGCAGGTTGAGGTAGGCGTCGACGTCGATCGAGGCCGACACGGTGCTGAGGATCATGTCGAACGACATTCGCAGCGGCTTGAGCGCGGCCGGATCGTGGGTGGCGACGAAGGCGTCGGCGCCAAGTCGCAGGGCGTCGGCCTCCTTGCCCGGGCTATGGCTGAAGACCGTGACGCGCGACCCCATCGCCTTGGCGATGCGTACGCCGACGTGGCCGAGCCCGCCGAGGCCGATGACGCCGACCTCCTTGCCCGGACCGGCGTAGGACTTCAGCGGGGGATAGACGGTGATGCCCGCGCACAGCAGCGGTGCGACGGCCTGAGTGTCCGCGCCCTCGGGGATGCGCAGGACGTAGTTCTCGTTGACGACGATGTGATCGGAGTAGCCACCGAAGGTCGGGGTGACGCCGTCCTGCTCGTAGCCGTTGTAGGTCGTCGACCAGGTCGGGCAGTAGTTCTCATCGCCGATTTCGCACGCCGCGCAGGTGCCGCAGGAGTCGACGTAGCAGCCGACGCCCACGCGATCACCGACGGCGTACTTGGTGACCTCGGCGCCGGCCTCGGTGACGATGCCCACGATCTCGTGGCCGGGGACCATCGGGAAGATGTCCGGGCCCCAGTCGCCCTCGGCCTGGTGGATATCGGAGTGGCAGACGCCGCAGGCGTCGATGTCGATGCGTACGTCGTGGGGGCCGACCTCGCGCCGTTCCACCTCCATGGGGGCGATGCGGTCACCGGCGGTCGCTGCGCCATAGGCACGGGCCTTCATGATTCTCCTTCGATCGCGAGTCGGATCTTCGCAGCCTAGACGCCGAGCCCTAGCATCGATCGAGGTCCCCGGCACGGGGCCGGAATCGACGGAGGGCATGACATGAAGCGGATCGGCATGGCACTGGCAGCGGGAGCCGCGGTGCTCGCACTCGCGGCCTGTGGCGGCGGCGGTGGTGGCGACGAGTCACCGGCTCCGGAGGACACCATGAACAACCCGGCCTCGGCGTACTGCGAGTCCAAGGGCGGCACCGTCAACCTCGACACGGGTATCTGCACCCTGCCCGATGGCACCGAGATCGACGAGTGGGAGCTCTACCGCAGCGAGAACCCGGAGTAGACAACCCGCATTCGCACATCGGCGGTGTGGCCGGCCTTGGTGGTCGGTCACACCGCCGATTGCGTGTGTGGTCCCGTCCGTCGGCCACCGTGACGTGCGTTCGCCGGGACCTCAGTCTGTGCTGAAGTCCAGGCGCGTGGTCGTCAGGTAGGACTGCCCCGGCCGCAGTGCGCACTCGCCCAACTCCGGCTGGTTGGGCGCGTCCGGCAACCGCTGCGCCTCCAGGGATACCGACTGGTGCACGTCGAAAGGGGGATGCAGGCTGTTGCCGGTGTAGACCTGCAGGCCGGGCGCATCCGACGAGACGGTCATCGTCCGGCCCGATGCCGGTCCGTGCAGCCGAGCCGCCACGCGCATGTCGGAGCCCTCGATGAGGTAGCAGTCGTCGAGTCCATCGGTGGCCTCGATCACGGGGCCGAGGAGCTGTGATTCCCGCAGGTCGTACGCCGTATCCGCGACGTCGACAATGCCGGTCGGGATCCCGGTGGCGTCCATCGACAGTCGCCGATCAGCGAGCACCTGCAACGTGTGATCGGCAATGGAATGCGACCCGTCGAGGTTCCAGTAGCCGTGGTTGGCCAGGCTCACCACCGTCGGGGCATCGGTGGTCGCCGACATCTCGATCTCGATTCGACCCGGACGGATGCGGTACGTCGTGCGCGCGGTGAGCGTGCCGGGGAAGCCCTCGTCGCCGTCGGGGCTCACCAGCCCGAACGTCACCGCGACCATGTCGGCCGATTCATCGATGGCGTCGACGGACCAGGTGAGTCGATCGAATCCGCGCAGGCCGCCGTGCAGCGAGTTGGGGGGCTTGTTGGGGTCGAGGTGATACGTCGTGCCGTCGAGGGTGAAGGCACCACCGGCGATGCGATTGGCGTAGCGCCCGAGGGTGGCGCCGAGGTGCGGATTGCGCGGGACGTCGGCGTAGTCGGCGACCGAGGGCAGGCTCAGGTGCACCGGGCCGAGCTGTCCGTCGCGGTCAGGCACCTCAACGCTGTGGATCGCCGCACCGAGATCGAGCAGGCTCACGCGGATGACATCGAGGTCAATGTCGATGACGCCGATGGTGACGCCGCCCGCGTCCACCGAGCGCCGGGTGACCGTCATGTCAGCGCTGCCGACTCACGACCTGAGGGCGGCGTCGACGACCTCGCGCGCGGCGGCCTGGACCTGCGTGAGGTGCTCGGGGCCGCGGAAGGACTCGGCGTAGATCTTGTAGACGTCCTCGGTCCCCGATGGGCGCGCGGCGAACCACGCACTCTCCGACTCGACCTTCAGGCCGCCGATGGGTGCGTCATTGCCGGGGGCTCGGGTGAGTACGCGCGTGATGGGTTCACCGGCGAGTTCGGTCGACGTCACCTGCTCGGGGGTGAGGGCGCCGAGGGCGGCCTTCTGCTCGCGGGTCGCCGGAGCATCAATCCGCGCGTACGCCGGGTCGCCGTGCACCTCGGTGAGCCGCCGGTAGTGCTTCGACGGTGACTCGCCGGTCACCGCGAGGATCTCCGAGGCCAGAAGCGCAAGGATGATGCCGTCCTTGTCCGTGGTCCACACCGATCCGTCGCGGCGCAGGAAGGACGCGCCGGCAGACTCCTCGCCACCGAAGCCGACGCTGCCGTCGATGAGGCCGGGCACGAACCACTTGAAGCCGACCGGCACCTCCCATAGGCGACGACCGAGCGCCGCGGTGACGCGATCGATCATCGACGAGCTCACGACGGTCTTGCCGACGGCGGCTTCGGCTGACCAGCCGTCGCGTCGGGCGAAGAGGTAGTCGATCGCGACCGAGAGGAAGTGGTTGGGATTCATCAGGCCGCCGTCGGGCGTGACGATGCCGTGACGGTCGGAGTCCGCGTCATTGCCGGTCGCGATGTCGTAGTCCGCACGGCGTTCGATCAACGACGCCATCGCGTGGGGTGAGGAGCAGTCCATGCGGATGTTGCCGTCCCAGTCCAGCGTCATGAACCGCCAGGTCGGATCGACGCGGGGATTGACGACGGTGAGGTCGAGCTTGTGGGTCTCTGCGATGGCGGCCCAGTATTCGACGCTCGCCCCGCCGAGCGGATCCGCGCCGATGCGTACGCCGGCGGCGCGGATCGCGTCGATATCGACGACGTTGGGCAGGTCGTCGACGTACTCGCGCAGGTAGTCATAGCGCTGGGTCGTCGACGCCGCGAGAGCGCGCGGGAGGGTGACACGACGGACGCCCTCGAGGCGGGCGGCGAGCAGCTCATTGGCGCGGGCCTGGATGCCGGAGGTGATCTCCGATCCAGCCGGTCCGCCGTCCGGCGGGTTGTACTTAAAACCGCCGTCGCGTGGGGGGTTGTGGCTCGGCGTGACGACAATGCCGTCGGCGCGGCCCGGATCGGTCGCCGAACGGCCGGCGTTGTGGCGCAGGATCGCGTGGGAGACGGCCGGCGTCGGGGTGAGGCCATCGCGGGAGTCGATCGCCACGGTGACGCCGTGCGCGGCAAGCACCTCGAGCGCGGTCGCCCAGGCGGGCTGGCTGAGGGCGTGGCTGTCCCGGCCGAGGAAGAGTGGGCCGTTGATGCCCTGCTTCTTGCGGTACTCCACGATCGCCTGCGTGGTAGCGGCGATGTGGTCGTCGTTGAAGGCATTCGCGAACGACGAGCCGCGGTGACCCGAGGTGCCGAACGCCACCCGCTGCCCGGGGTCGGCCACGTCCGGATGTCCGGTGTAGTACGCCGTCACGAGGGCGGCGATGTCGACGAGGTCCGAATCCTGGGCCGGCGTACCAGCGCGCGGGTGCACGGTCATGGGCACATCTTGCCGGGTCGGACTCACGCCCCGCAGGCACATAGGCTCATCACGTGGCCGAACGCGACGTACCTGCGATCTCACGCGACGGCGTACCCGATCGCCGCTACGTGCGCACCCCGGCAACCGCGCCGGGGCCGAGCGGGCCGCAGATGCTGCGTCACCTGAAGTTCATCCGCACCGACCCGCTGGGCTTCTTGCAGCGCATGACCGCGGAGTACGGCCCGGTGGTGCAATTCCCGATCCCGTCCCCGCCGACCTACCTCGTCTCCGATCCGGCCGCCGTACGACGTGTGCTGGTTGACCGTGCGCGCGACTACGACAAGGCGACGGTGCAATACCGGTCGCTGTCGATGGTGACCGGCGAGGGGTTGCTGACGACGTCGGGCGAGGTGTGGCGGCGGCAGCGGCGCATGGTGCAGCCGGCGTTCCACCGGTCCGGGCTGGAGGCGGTCGTTGGCCATGCGGTGGCGGGAGCTAGCGCCCTGTTGGATCGGTGGGGGGATGTCAGCCGTGGGGCGGTCGTCGACATTGACGAGGCGATGATGCGCGTGGCCCTCGAGACCGTGGGCGCATCGCTCTTCGGGACGGACCTGTCCGCGGACGCGGATCGATTGGCGCGAGCCACGCTGGAGGCACTCGACGTTGTCGTGGCGTCAGCCCAGGTGCCGGTGCGCCTTCCGTCATGGACGCCGTCTCAGCGGCGGCTGCAATCGGCGCTGGCCGACCTCGATGGCGCGGTGGACCACATGATCGAGGCGCGCCTGGCCGACCCGCGACCGCCGATTGATCTGCTGGGCATGTTGCTCGCGGCGATGATGGGCGATGACCCGATTCCACGACGCGAGGTACGCGATGAACTCGTCGCGTTCATGGTGGCCGGACACGAGACCGCCGCGAGCGCACTGACCTGGGCACTGTGGTTGCTCGCCGGGGACGAGACGGCGCAGGACCGGGCGGCGGCGGAAGCCGCGTCGGTGCTGGGCGGTGCGGCACCGACGTACGACGACCTGGAGCGGCTGCCCTATCTGCGCGCCGTCATCGATGAGGCGATGCGGCTGTATCCACCGGTGTGGTTGGTCAGTCGGCGGGCCTTGGTCGACGACGTGTTGGGCGCCCGGGAGATTCCGGCAGGCTCGCTGGTGATCATGACGCCGTACCTCGCGCAGCGCGACGGTGCGGTGTGGCCGCAGCCGACGCGGTTTGACCCGGAGCGCTTCGTAGGCGGTCGCGCTGCCGGACCGTCCTCAACCGGTGGCGCGAGCGCTGGTGCGGCACCTGGTCGCGGTGGTCGGGCCCAGGCGGACGCGGAGTACTGGCCCTTCGGCCTGGGCCCGCGGATGTGTGTTGGCAAGGACTTTGCCTATGTGGAGGCGATCTCGGTTTTAGCGGTGCTGCTGCCGCGGGTGCGTGTCTCCCGCGTGCCCGGTGAGCCGGATCCGCGGGCGGTACCGCTGGTGACATTGCGACCCGCCGACGCTCTGCCGCTGGTGATCCAGCCCCGTTGATGTGCCGGGGCCGATCTACCTCTGTGACCGTACGGCTCTGCCTGGCTGCGAAGGTCAGCCGCCGCGGGTGACGTAGTCGACGAGGGCGGCCCGCTCCTCCTCGAGGGCCTCGAGACGGGCCTTGACGACGTCGCCGATGCTCACGATGCCGACGAGTTTGCCGTCGACGGCGACGGGAAGGTGTCGGAAGCGACGCTCGGTCATCATCGCCATGGCGTCGTCCACGGTGTCATCTGGGCCGATGGTGACGACGTCGGCGGACATGATCGCGCTGACCAACTTCGGGCGGACGCCACCGGATCGGCCGGCGTCGGGATCCGCGGCCATCGCACGTACGACGTCCCGCTCGGAGACGATGCCGTCAATGCTGGTGCCGTCGTTCGATGCCACCACGGCGCCGATCTTGTGGTGGGCGAGCAGATAGATGAGCTCCGTCACGTTTGCGTCGGGCACGATGGTGACGGTGTCGGCCCCCTTGGCGGCCAGGATCGCTGAGATCTTCATGGCATGCACCTCCACTGACATGGTGACGTGCCGGGATAGGGCTGGCAAGGCTCGTGATGCAATCAGGATGTGCGCCTGCAGACTTCGCGACTTGAGTTGGTCGCTCCGTCGCGATCGGTGTGGGTGGCGCTGCTTTCACAGGAGCCAGCCGATGCTGCCGCGGGCTATCCCACCCTCGGTGACCTGGTCATGGCGCGGCTGGTCGTCGATGGCCACCTCGAGGCGGGGGAGTGGGGACCGTGGCAGGTCCGCGAACTCGCCACGGGGTTGCTTATCGGTGGGGTCGGCTTCAAGGGCTGGCCAAGCGACGATGGCATCGTCGAGATCGGCTACGGACTTGTCGAGAGCGCACGGGGGCGGGGGCTGGCTACGGAGGCCGTGCAGGCACTGGTGACGCATGCCTTCGCTCGCGGGGTCAGCGCTGTGATCGCCGAGACCGACGTCGACAACAGTGCGAGCGCCGGTGTGCTGCGACGCTGCGGTTTCACGGAGACTGAACGGAGTGAATCTGCCCTGTGGTGGCAGCGCGAATGACCTCAGCCGTGGATGGTGCGCAGGGCTTCCTCGTGGAGTACGCCGTTGGTCGTCAACCCACCTTCACCGGTGAGTAGGTCGCCACCGTCCATTGCGGTCATCCGGCCGCCCGCCTCCTCGATCACCGGCACCAGCGCGGCGACATCCCAGATGTTGAGCACCGGCTCGGCGGCCACATCGACGACGCCTTCGGCCACCATCATGTGCGACCAGAAGTCCCCGTAGGCGCGGTTACGCCAGGTGGCATCCATCAGGCGAGTGAGCCCGCCTTCGGGCCAGTCCTCGCCGTCGCTGAAGGAGAACGAAGCGTCGGCTAGGCGGTCAATGGTGCTCACGGTGTTGCGGCGCGGCTGCGCATCCTCCAGGCCGCGCGTCCACGACCCATCACCGCGCGCCGCCCACCATCGCCGACCGAGAGCAGGGGCGCTCACGACGCCAACGACGATCGATTCGCCGTCGGCGAGCGCGATGAGCGTGGCCCACACGGGAACGCCGCGCAGGTAGTTCTTGGTGCCATCGATCGGGTCGATGATCCACCGGCGACCGGTGCCGACGTCGCCGCCGTACTCCTCACCGACGATCGCGTCGTCCGGTCGCCGTTCGGCGAGAAGTCGTCGAAGGAGTTCCTCGGTGGCGCGGTCGGCTTCGGTGACGGGCGTGAGGTCGGCCTTCGACTCCACCGCCAGATCCGGTTGCCGGAAGTGGCGCAGGGTGACCTCATCGGCCCGGTCGGCGAGCTCGAGGGCGAGCGCCAGGTCATCGGATGCCGCACGGCCGGGTCGTCCAGATGCGAGGTCATCGGGTGTCGTCACGGGCCTCACGCTACCGAGGGGCTTAGCCTGGCCGGATGGAGACGCTCTTCGGTCTGCCCGCACACCCGCTCATGGTCCACGCACCCATCGTGCTGCTGCCGCTGGCCGCTCTTGGCGCCATCATCATGGGCTTCTCCGCCCGCTTCTCGATCCGCTTCGGACCACTGGTGACGGCGGTCGCCGGCGTGGGAGTCATTACGGCCGGTCTGGCGAAGATCAGCGGCGAGGAACTCGCCGAGACCGTGGGCGTCAGCGAGGACCACATGCAGGCCGGTGATCTGCTGCCCTTCGCCGCTGCGGCGTTCTTCCTGCTGGTCCTGGCTCTGTGGCTGCTCGATCGACGCGGTCCGCGCAATCTCGGCATTCAGATCCTCGCGGTCGTCGTCATCGCCGCGTCGATCATCATCACCGGGTGGGTCGTGCGCGCGGGTCACACCGGCGCCGAGATGGTCTGGCAGGGCGTCGGCCAGCAACTCACCGGCTCATGATTCGACGCATCGGGCTCGCGCTGACGGCCCTCTCTCTCACTCTCACTGCCTGTGGTGGTGGGGACGACCCATCGATGGCGACCGGCGTACAGCAGGGTCCGTACGACGTCGTCCGCGTGGTTGACGGCGACACGGTGCGTGTGATGCGCGGGGGCGAGGAGATCGTCGTACGACTGATTGGCATCAACACACCCGAGACCGTCGCCCCTGATCGACCCGTGGAGTGCTTCGGCCCGGAGGCGTCGGCGCGAGCGAAAGAGTTGCTCGAGGGTCAGCAGGTGTGGCTGGAGTACGACCCGGTGTCGGGGATGACCGACAAGTACGACCGCACGCTCGCCTATGTCTGGCTGAGCCCGGATGTGATGCTCAATGAGTTGCTCGTGCGCGAGGGCTACGCCGAGGAGTACCCATACAGCAAGGGCGCGAAGTTTGAAGACGAGATGGCGGCGGCCGAACGTGAGGCGCAATCGGTCGGCGCCGGGCTCTGGAGCGCCTGCTAACGGCATCTACCACCGCCGATTTCCGACTCTTGTGGTTGCTTTTGGCGCGGGAGAACCCACCACAACGGTCGGAAAGCGGAGGAACTAGTCCGCGGGTACGTCGTCGATCGTGCTGCCGCTCGCGAGGAGTCGTCGCAGCGAGGCCAAGCGCGCCTGCAGATGCTGGTCGTCGCCGACGAACGCATCGAGCGCACAGTCCGGCTCGTCATGTGAGCAGCCGCGCGGACATTCCTCGAGCCCACCGGCGAGGTCATCGAACGCCGCGATGACGGCATCGGCCGACACATGCGCCAGACCGAACGACCGAACGCCGGGGGTGTCCACGATCCACCCACCATCCGGCAGCGGCAGGGCCAAGGCCGACGTCGAGGTGTGCCGCCCGCGCCCGGTGACCTCGTTGACGTGACCGGTGCTGCGATCGGCCCCCGGCACCAATGCGTTGACCAGCGTGGACTTGCCGACACCGGAGTGCCCGACGAGCACGGTCACGTGGTCGGTGAGATGGTCGACGACGTTCGCCAGATCAGTGGCGACCGGTTGCTTGCCATGGCCGCGCGCAATGCTTACCGCGGGGACATCGAGTGCGGCGTAGGCGTCGATCACCGGTTGCGCTGACGCGAGATCGGCTTTGGTCAGAATGAGGAGCGGCTGCAGCCCGGCTTCATACGCCGCCACGAGCGCGCGGTCGATGAACCCGAACCGTGGCGGTGGATCCGCCAGTGCGGTCACGACGGCAAGCTGGTCGGCGTTCGCGACGATCACGCGTTCGACCGGATCGGTGTCGTCAGCGGTACGTCGCAGCACGGTGGAGCGATCCTCAAGACGCACGATGCGTGCGAGGGAGTCATCGCCGGCCGACGTATCACCGACCAGGCGGACCTCGTCGCCGACGACGACGCCTTTGCGGCCGAGCTCGCGCGCCTTGACCGCCAGCACGGTGCGACCGTCCTCGGTGATCACCGTGAAGCGCCCGCGGTCAACGGTGACCACTCGGGCGAGCAGGGCGTCGTCGTAGTTGGGGCGGTCCTTGGAGCGTGGCCGAGACTTGCCGCGGCCGGGGCGGACGCGGACGTCGTCCTCGTCCCAGTGTCGCCGGCTGCGACTCACGCGGTCCCCGAGATCATCGCCGCCCACATGCCGGGGAAGTCCGGGAGCGTCTTGCCCGTCGTCTCGATATCAAGGATCTCCACGCCCGGTACGACGAGTCCGATGATCGCCGCGGCCGTCGCCATTCGATGGTCGCCGTACGACGAGACGACGCCGCCATGGAGCGGAGCGGGCGTGATGATGAGCCCGTCGTCGGTCTGCTCGACCTGCCCACCGAGGCTGCCGATCATCTCGGCGAGGGCGGCGAGGCGATCGGTCTCGTGTCCGCGCAGATGCGCGATGCCGCGCAGGTGTGAAGGGGTCGACGCGAGGGCGGCAACGGCGGCGATGGTTGGCGTGAGTTCGCCGATGTCGTGCAGGTCGACGTCGATACCGGTGATGCTGTCCGGCCCGCTGAGGATGAGGTCACCCTCGAGGTAGTGCAGCGAGCCGCCCATCTGCGCGAAGATCCCGCGCAGGTCGTCACCGGCCTGGGTCGTGTGTCTTGGCCAATCGCGGATCGTCACCGTCCCTGCTGTCACCATGGCGGCAGCGAGGAAGGGTCCGGCGTTCGACAGGTCGGGTTCGATGATGCGGTCATGCGCGGCGATTCGGGTGGGTGTGAGATGCCAGGTCGCGCGCTCGCGATCGAAGTCAACGTGGACGCCGTGCTCGATGAGCATGTGCAGCGTCATCTCGATGTGCGGCAGGCTCGGCAAGGACGGGCCGGTGTGGGTCAGTGTCAGACCCTCGTCGAAGCGCGCGGCGGAGAGCAGCAGTCCGCTGACGAACTGGCTCGAGGCGGAGGCGTCGATGTCGACGACCCCGCCACGCACACGTCCGGTGCCGTCGACACGCAGCGGGAGATAGCCATCGGCGTCGGTGCAAGCGACCCCGACCGAGCGCAGGGCGTCGATCATCGGGCCGAGCGGACGCTCGCGGGCGCGGGGATCGCCGTCGAAGTCGACCGGTCCGGTGGCGAGAGCGGCGACCGGGGGCACGAAGCGCATGACCGTGCCGGCGAGGCCGACGTTCACATGTGCATTGCCGTGCAGTGGACCGGGGGTGACCTGCCAGTCGATATTGCCCACACGGTCGCTCTTGATCTCGGTGATGTCCGTGCCCATGGCCGTGAGAGCGCCGGCCATGAGGTGGGTGTCGCGGGCGAGCAGGGCGCGCTTGATGGTCGAAGGGCCATCCGCGAGAGCGGCGAGCACGAGAGCGCGGTTGGTGGCCGACTTCGAACCGGGCACGCGCACGGTCGCCGAGATGGGTCCCTCGGCGGTCGGAGCCGGCCAGGCGGCGGTGTCGTTCATCACCGCTGAGGGTATCGGCCGGGGTGGACGGTGCCCGGCAGCCTCCGGCAGGCTGGCCTCATGTGTGGGAGGTACGCCGCGTCGCGTGAGCCGGCAGCGCTCGTCGAGGAGTTCGACGTCGAGGTGCCGCCCAAAGAGGAGTTGCCGCCGCGCTACAACATCGCCCCTACCAACTCCGTGTACGTCGTACGCGACGGCAAGCCCGATGAAGCCGGCCATCACCCACGCCGACTCGATGTCGCGCGGTGGGGGCTGGTGCCGTCGTGGGCGAAGGATCCGGCGATCGGCAACAAGATGATTAACGCCCGCGCGGAGACGGTGGCGGAGAAGCCGTCCTATAAGCGAGCGCTCGCGAGCCGGCGCTGTCTGCTGCCGGCCGATGGGTTCTATGAGTGGCAGGCGCCGCCCGAGGGCGCCCTGACCCCGGCAGGCAAAAAGCCGCCGAAACAGCCGTTTTTCCTGCATCCGGCCGATGGGACCGGGCTCGCTATGGCTGGTCTCTATGAATGGTGGCGCGACAAGGAGATCGAGGACCCTGAGGATCCGGCCGCCTGGCTGCTATCGACGACCATCATCACGACGGCCGCCAAGGACAACGTCGGCCAGATCCACGATCGGATGCCGGTGGCGGTGCTGCCGGAGCAGCGGGCGGCCTGGCTGGATCCGGAGACACCGGGGGCAGATGTGCTCGCCGAACTGCTGGCGCCGAGCAACCCGGGCTTTTGGGATATCTACCCGGTGTCGACCGAGGTGAACTCGGTGCGCAACCAGGGGCCGCAACTGGTGGAGCCGATCTCTCTGGGGTAGGTGGCGGGAGGTCGAGACGCTCAAATGCTGGATCCGTGACCCGACCCGGCGTCTAAGTGTCCGTACGGCGTCGAGAGCACCGGACGGACAGTTACGGCCGCGGCTAAGTGCCCGTACGGCGTCGAGAGCACCGGACGGACAGTTACGGCCGCGGC
>CAYGMM010000052.1:10356-15358 GCA_964351035.1 uncultured Actinomyces sp. | reverse complement strand
CTCGCCGCCGATGACTCGGGCCAATTGACCCTCGGTGGTGACGAGACCGCGGACCTGGCGCGCTCAGCGGCGGCCATTGGCGAATTGTCAGCCGCGCTCGGACCTCAGGTGGTGGCCCGTGGAGCCGACGCCCTTCTGCGCGATGTCGAACTGCCGCTGGAAACGGTCCTGGCTCAGATGGAGTTCCTCGGGATCGCCGCAGACCGCGGGCGATTGGGCGAACTGTCCGACGAGTTCGGTGCGCATGCTCGCGAAGCGGAGGCGCAGGCGCACGACATCGTCGGCCGCCCCTTCAATCTTGGATCCCCCAAGCAGTTGCAGGAGATTCTGTTCGGCGAGCGGGGCCTTCCCAAGACGAAGAAGATCAAGACCGGCTACACGACAGACGCAGAGGCGCTGCAGTCCCTCTTCACGCGCACCGCCGATCCGGTGCTGGAGTGCATCCTGCGATGGCGGGACTGGACGCGCCTGCGGCAGACCGTCGACGGTTTGCTGCCGTTGATTGCGGCCGATGGGCGCATTCATACGACCTTCCAGCAGACGGTGGCGGCCACCGGGCGACTGTCGAGTACCGATCCGAATCTGCAGAACATTCCGATCCGTACCGAGGCGGGCCGCAGGATCCGAGAGTGCTTTGTCGTCGGTGAGGGGTACGAGTGCCTCCTCACCGCGGATTACAGCCAGATCGAGATGCGGATCATGGCGCATTTGTCGGAGGATGCCGGACTGATCGAGGCGTTCGCTGAAGGTGAGGATTTGCACACGACCGTGGCTTCCCGCGTTTTCGGTGTGGAGGGGCACGAAGTCGATGCGGAAATGCGACGACGCATCAAGGCCATGTCCTACGGACTTGCTTACGGACTGTCGGCGTATGGGCTTTCGCAGCAACTCGGTATTGAGCCGGACGAGGCGAAGGTGCTCATGGAGGACTACTTCGCGAGGTTCGGTGGCGTGCGCGACTACCTCAGTGGCGTGGTCGCCGATGCGCGCGAGACGGGCTTCACCGAGACCATCCTGGGCCGGCGTCGCTACCTGCCCGATCTCACCAGTGACAATCGGCAACGCCGGGAGATGGCGGAGCGCATGGCGCTCAACGCGCCGATTCAGGGATCGGCCGCGGACATCATCAAGGTGGCGATGCTCACCGTCGATCGACGGTTGCGCGATGAAGGGCACGCCTCGAGACTGCTCCTGCAGGTTCACGATGAACTCGTCCTGGAGATTGCACCAGGCGAACTGTCCGCGGTGACGGATCTGGTCACGGACGCGATGGCGTCTGCCGCTGAGTTGAGTGTGCCGCTGGATGTGTCGGTGGGTTCAGGGTTGACCTGGGAGTCCGCCGGTCACTAGGCCTGTTGGCCGAAATCAAGATCCGGAGTTGCCTGTTGGCCGAAATCAAGATCCGGAGTTGACTTGCCGCGGGGTGGGGGAGTGGCAGACTCCCCCCATGACGAAGCGATTCCCCGCGCTGGTGGCCGCTGGTGCCCTGCTCCTGTCCGCGTGTAGCACGGCGGCCGCGGCACCCACGGTGCGCGACCAGTCAAACGACGTCCCCTTCACCGGCTGTGATCAGGTCGCCTGTACCGGAGTCATCAACGGGGCGGAGTACGAGATCGTCATGCCCGAGCAGTGGAACGGCACCCTCCTCATCTACTCGCACGGCCATCGTCCGGCCGAGCCGTTCCCCCCGACGTTCAACCCCGTGGTGACCAACGCCGAGCCGGTGCCGGGATGGGACGACGGCAATACGGAGGTGGGCGATGCGCTGCTCGCCGAGGGCTATGCGATCGCGGGCTCGGCGTATGCGTCCAACGGCTGGGCGGTTGAGGACGGCGTGCGCGCCGGCGAGGAGATCTACGAGTTCTTCAGCACCGAGATCGGTACTCCGAACCGGGTCTACGTGTGGGGTGATTCGCTCGGTGGCCTCATCACCCAGACGCTTGCCGAGTTGCACCCGGAGTGGGTGGACGGTGCTGCTCCGCTCTGCGGTGTCGTGGCCGGACTCGTGCCCAATATCGGCTTGGCGTTTGACGCGGCGTACGGCGTGCAGCAGTTGCTCGTCCCGGATATGCAGATCGCCGACTACGCCAGTTACGCCGAGGCCTTGGCCGCATGGGAGTCCGCGGCCTCACTGCTCATCGAGAGTGCACGCGCGCAGGACACCGAGGCGATCGGCAAGATGCTCACGATCGCGGCCATCGTCGATGCACCATCGCAGACGGGCAGCCAGGACGGAGTGAGTCTGGTGAGTTCGATCACGGGAACCGTCGAGTCGCTGCTGACGGCACTCGCCTACGGGACGGTGGGCCGCTACGACATCGAGCAGCGCTACGGCGGCAATGTCTCGGGCAACGAGGCCACGGACTACGCGTCGCGGATCAGTGACGAGGAGGCCTCCCTGATCGACGCCATTGGCGGTGAAGGTGCTGCCGCCCGCAACGTGGCGGTGCTCGACAACGGCCCGCGCACGGCACCCGATCCGGCGGCTCGCGCCAAGGCGCTGGAGGCGGGCGGCAACCCGTCCGGGGCCGTGCAGGTGCCGACGATCACCCTGCACACCAAGGCGGACCCGCTCGTCATCGTGGAGAACGAGAGCTTCTTCCGCGACCGGTACGACGCCCGACTCGCCGCCGGCGAGGTCAAGGGTGGACTCGTGCAGCTCTACACCGTGCCGCCGCCGGAGTACACACCCGAGGAGGGCGCCCCCTACGGTGCTGGCCACTGCAACTTCACACCACAGTCACGTCTCGCGGTGATCGACCTACTCGATGCGTGGGTGCGCGACGGTGTGTATCCGGGGCAGGCCGCTATCGCCGAGGCCATGGGTCCGGAGAGTGGCTACAACGCGATCTATACGCCCGGGCCGTGGCCGGATCCGCTAGCCGTGGTCGTTCCCTAGCCGAACCTCCCGAACGGCGGCGGCGATTCCGACTGCCGCCAGTGCGACGCCGGCAATGAGGGCGCTCACGACGAGGCCCGTCACGGTATGGGGCAGCACCCAGGTGGCCAGGGCGACGAGCAATGCGGCGGCCAACCAGACGACGATGACGGCGCGCCGGTCGTCGATGGCCAGTCGGGTCAGCAGCAGGGCTTGACCCAGGGCGAAGGTGGCCCCCGCGGCCGCGAAGAGCCAGGCCATGGGGACGAGGGCGGTGTACTGCGGGCCACCGGCAATCCCGACGACTAGGCCGGGCAGCAGCGCCGTGGCGCCGACGACGACCAAGCCGATCGCGAACACCGCGCCGATGGTGGCGACGGTTGCTCGGCCCCGGCGCCCATCGGCGAAGCGGGGGAAGGCGACGACGCCGACGAACTGAGGCAGCCAGAAGGCCACCTTGGCCACGATGACACCCACGCCGTAGAGGCCCGCATCCTCCGCCGTGAGCAGCGCCCGCGCGAGCAGCACGTCGATATTGGTGAGAACGAAGAGTGCGAGCAGTGCATGCGTGGCATGCGCCGTTTCGCTCGTGATCCGATGGAGCGAAGCGGCGGGCCGCGAGATCAGCGGGGAGATCGCGAGACGCGCCACGATCGCCCCGAGGGACGTGCCGATGAGTAGTCCGACGATGGTTCCCAGGACGTCCCCGGTGACGACGGCGCCGATGACACCGCCGATCCCTCGGCCCAGGCCCACAAGGGCGTACGCGGCGGCCAGACGGCGATAGTCCTCCCGACCCTGGGCCACGCCGTACGTCGCTCCGGCCCAGGTCAGTGGGACGAAGGTGAGGGCCACGGCGATGAGGAGCGGCCAGGAAGTGATCTCCAGCCACCAGCGCAGGAAGGGGGCGACCGCCAGTGTCGCGGCGGTGATCGCCAACCCGCCAATGAGTCCGGCGCGCATGAGTGAGGCCGCGACGTGTCCACTCTCGGCGGGCGCCACGTGGACCAGGCGTCGGGCGGCGACGGCCTGCAGACCCATGGCCAGCACGCTGCCGATGAGAAGGATGCCCAGGAGGGCGGCGAAGATTCCGAATTGGTCGGGGCCGAGTGCGCGAGCCGCCACGACGCTCACCAGGTAGGCGGCGGCCTGCCCGAGCGCAAGAGCGAGCGCGACGATGGCGGTGTGCGAGACCAGTGACGGACCGGAGGCCGACGTGCCGGTCATGCTCGCTCCTGACTGCCCGGATGGTCCGCGGACGCCGCGGGGGAGCAGCGCCGTGTCACGATAACCCGCCATGGAGCAATCGAGGGCCGTCATGCCGCGATGGCTGATCTGCGCCCTGCCCAGTATCTGGGTGGTCGTCGTCTCGCTCCTCATCACGGCGCCCATGCTCGGCCCGGGATTCGTCCTCAGCTACGACATGGTGTTTACGCCGCGGCAGGACCTGCTGCCCGCGTCGCTGGGTCTGGGCGGAGGCCTGCCCAGAGCCGTGCCCCAAGACGCGGTGGTCGCGATGATCGAATTCGTCGTTCCCGGGATGGTCCTGCAAAAGATCATCATCGTGGCGATCCCGTTGCTGACCGGCCTCGGCATGCTCCGACTGCTGGCCCCCGCGGGACGTCGGGCCGGCCTGGTGGGCGCGACGCTCGCGATGGTGGCGCCCTTCGTCACCGAGCGTCTGGTCCTGGGGCACTGGGCCCTGCTCCTTGCCTACGCGATCACTCCCTGGGCGCTCAACGTCGCCCGCCGACTGCGATCGTCCGCTTCGGCACGGGACGCGGCCCAGCTTGTCCTTCTGATCGCGGTCGCGGGGCTCACTCCAACGGGGAGCGTGCTGGTGACGGTTCTCGCGCTGCCCGTCGCGGCCGGGCCGGGAACGCGTATGGCCCTCCGAAGTCGCGCACTCATGACCCTCGCCGCTGTGATCACGGGGCTCCCCTGGCTGCTCCCCGCAGTGATCCACCCCAACGCGGGAGTCAGCGACGCCGCGGGCGCGACGGTCTTCGGGTTGAGATCCGAGGGCCCGTGGGGTGAACTCCTCACCGCGCTGGGGACCGGCGGTATCTGGAACGCTGACGTGGTACCGGTTTCTCGGACGTTGATCCTCGCTCCCATTGCGGC
>CAYGMM010000052.1:0-10346 GCA_964351035.1 uncultured Actinomyces sp. | reverse complement strand
TCCTTGGTGCGCGGCCGCTGATGCGAGTCCTCGGTCGAACAACCACGGCCTGGTGGGCGACGGTCTCCGCGGTGGGGCTCGCGGCTGCCCTGCTCTCCGGGACGGCGCTGTGGGCCTGGTTCATCGAGAGTGTCCCGGGGGCGGGTCTCCTGCGTGATGCGCACAAACTGCTCGCCCCACTCGCGCTGCTCATGGCGGCCGCGGCGGGCCTGGGCGTCGCGCGGATTGCGCGTCGGATCCCGGATGCCACCGGCGCGGCAGCGGTGGTCGTGGCCGCCGCTCTACTGCCCTTACTCCTGCAGCCCGATGCCCTCTGGGGTGCCGGAGGTCGGCTGCGCCCGGTGGAGTACCCGCCGGCGTGGCAGCAGGTCCGTGATCAGGTCGCGACCTCGCCCCACCCCGGTGATGTCCTCGTCCTGCCGTGGACTGCCTTCCGACGCTACCCGTGGAATGACGATCGCACGATGCTCGACCCGGCGCCGCGCTGGCTGCCACGACCCTCGGTCGTTGCCGACAGCCTCCTCGTGGATACGCCGGAGGGGTTGGTGGAGGTGGATGGTGACGATCCGCGTGCTCTTGAGATCGGCCGTGCCGTGGCCGAGGGACGGGATCTCGCGCCGATCCTCGGGCCGCTCGGCGTGGGGTGGGTGTTGCTTGATGGGCCGGGGGACTGGCCCGCCGACATCGTGCTGGAACTGGATACCGAGGGACTTCAGTTAGGGCGGGTTCCCGGACCCATCGCGGAGTCATCCCTGCCCGCCGGTTCAGCGCTGGTGATCGGGGTGGATCTGCTGGTGGCGCTCGGGCTGGCCGCCGGCGCAGTGTCGCTGGGCGTGGCGCGGGTGAACCGTCGCCGTCACGGCCGGAGTTTGCTACGGTAGGCGCCTGTTGAAGTCCAGCAAGGAGGAACCATGGTCAGCATCATCGGACCGGTCATCGCGGCCGTGGTCGGCGTGGTGCTCGCGGGTGGCGCTTCCTTCGGGCTCATCGCCTCGCAGACGGCCGTGCCGGCTACCGTCGACGCGCCCTACGTCGTCTACGGCTCGACTGAGTAGCCGCCTGCAGAATTTCCTCGAATGCCCGGCCGGATTCACCCCAGGTGAATTCGGCCGATCGCTTGCGTGCCTGCTCGCCCAACTGTGAGCGCAACGCCCCATCTTCGATCAGCCGGGAGATGGCCCCGGTGAAGGACGTCGCGTCTCCCTGCACGAGCAACCCGGTCTGCTCAGCCACGATGGATTCACGAACACCGCCCGCGTCGACGTACGCGATCGCGGGTACGCCGCGATCGGCAGCCTCCATGACGACCAGGCCCCACCCCTCCTTGAGAGACGGCAAGGCCAGGACCCAGGAGCGATCGATCTGCCGGATCTTCTCGCCCTCGTCGACGCGGCCGGTGAATTCAACAATGTCGTCCACGCGAAGTCGGCGGGCCGTGGCGCGCAGATCGTCATGCCACCAGCCCTCACCGACGACGGCGACCGTCAGCCCCGGATAGCGCCCACGGAGGGCCGCGGCCGATTGCAGCACATGCTCGACGCGCTTGTGCGGGACTAGTCGCCCCAGCACCAGGATGCGTGGGTGTTCGTCGCGGGGCGTGGCCGGCTGAGGTGATGGCGTGATGCCGTTACGGACAATCTGAATGCGAGCAGCATCAACGCCGAGGTCCACGAGCTCCGAACGGGTCGCCTCGGACACCGCGATGTATGACGAGTCCCGATACACGCGCGGAGCCAGGCGTGACTCGATCCACCAGCCGAGGCGTGCCCGCACCGGGTCGTAGATGACCGGCCACTGCTCCCGGTGGACGTGATGGACCAAAACGACGACGGGGGTATCGGTGGCCCAGGGTGACAGAAAGGGAATGGCGTTCTGGGTGTCGACGACGACGTCGAGATCCCCGAGGACCCCGGAGCGGAGCAGCCGACGCGCTTCGCGATACACCCCGAGTTTGCTGCCCCGTCGGATCACTCGAACCCCGTCGCGCATCTCCTGCGCGGGCATGCCTCCCGGCTGGGCGGTCACCAGCGTGACGTCGTGGCCGGAGCGGACCAGATAGGCCGCCATGTGCTCGAGGTAGACCTCGGAGCCGCCACCCTCGGGATGAGTGGTGTCGCGCCAGTTGAGAAGGGCTACGCGCACCGGGCCACGTTAGCGGCATATGGCTGCCCATCACCGCGCTTGCTGGGGTACCGTCACGCGGTGAGCGCGGCAGGGCATCGGGCCGACTGGCGGCGATCGGTGCGTCTGTTCCGGTCGTTCCTCGTCGAGCAGACCGATCCGGACCGCTTCTACGGCGAACTCGCGGCCGACTCCGCCGCTCAGGTCAATGCCTACCATCCCTTGCGCGGTGCCGTGCTCCTTGATGTCGGTGGCGGTCCCGGCTTCTTCGCACGTGCCTTCGAGGACCGCGGCGCGGCCTACGTCGCGATTGACGCCGACGCTGGCGAGATGAGGTTGCACGGGCGCGACCCGGGACCACGAACGGTGCAGGCTGACGGCACCGCCCTCCCCTTCGCGAACGAGACGTTTGACGTCACCTACTCCAGCAACGTCCTCGAACATGTCGCCGACCCCTGGCGCATGGCCGACGAAATGGTGCGGGTGACGAGGCCCGGCGGAACGGTCATCGTGTCCTACACCCTGTGGCATGGGCCCTGGGGCGGACACGAGACATCACCCTGGCACTTCCTCGGCGGTGACTACGCGGCACGGCGCTACCAACGCCGACATGGCGTTGACCCGAAGAATCGCTTCGGGGAGAGCCTGTTCGCCGTGTCCGCGCACGATGGGCTCGAGTGGGCCCGGTCGCAGCCGGACGCCGAAGTCCTGGCCACGATTCCGCGATACCTGCCACGGGGCGTGACCTGGCTCGTCCGGATCCCGGGCCTTCGTGAAGTCGCCTGCTGGAACCTCATGCTCATCCTCCGGCGCCGGGGTTCGCCGTGAGCGCACCCGTCCAGGGGGCCCCGGCGGCCACGGTCGTGAACGACGCCGCACGCGAGGTTCGGCTTCGACATCGTCTGCGCCTCTCGGCGATTTCGCTGGCCCTTGCCGCCGTCGCGTTCCTGCAGGAGCCGGGGCGGATCGCGGCAGACACCAAACTCGACCTCGCTGTCGACCCGCTCGGATTCCTCCTGCGCTCCCTGACGATGTGGGAGCCCCTCGGCTTCTTCGGCCAACTGCAGAACCAGGCCTACGGCTATCTGTTCCCCATCGGACCGTTCTTCGTCCTCGGGGACGCCCTCGGGATGCCCGCCTGGGTCGTGCAACGCCTGTGGTGGTCGGCGCTGCTCATCATCGCCTTCCTCGGCGTCACACGTTTGGCCCGCCTGCTCGGCATTCAGCGGGCCCCCGCCGCGATCGTGGCCGGACTCGCGTACGCCCTCGCGCCGCGCATGGTCACCGAGATCGGCGTTCTGTCGGTCGAGGTCTTGCCCTTCGCCGTCGCGCCCTGGGTGCTCATTCCGCTGGTCCTGGCGACCCAGGGCCGCATCGGACCACGCCGCGCCGCCGCCTTGAGCGGCATCGCCCTGCTGTGCGCCGGGGGAGTGAATGCCGTTGCCACCGCGGTGCTGGTGCCGCTGGGCGCCTGGTGGATCCTCAGCGCGTCGCGTGGTCGCGCACGGTGGCGCCTCGGCGGCTGGTGGGCCCTCGGTGTGGTCCTCGCGACGCTGTGGTGGGCGGTGCCCCTGCTGCTGCTCGGCCGATACTCGCCCCCGTTCCTGGACTGGATTGAGTCCTCGTCGGTGACCACACTCATCACGTCACCGGATGTCGTGTTCCGGGGGACGTCGCAGTGGGTCGCGTACGTCGCCGAAGCCGGCGGGCCGGTGTGGCCGGCCGGATGGCTCCTCGTGACATCGGCGGTTCTCGTGTTCAGCACCGGACTGACTGCGGCCCTCGGGGCTGCAGGACTCGCCCTTCGCAGCACGCCCTATCGAGTCTTTCTCGTCGGGCTCCTCCTGCTAGGCGCGATCGGCGTATCGCTGGGTCACATCGGCCCAGTACAGGGGATGGGCGCCGACGCCGTCCGGGACCTGCTCGATGGCGTCCTGGCACCACTTCGCAACACGCACAAGGCCGATCTGCTCCTGCGGTTACCGCTCGCACTGGGGGTGGGCTACCTGGCCCAGGCGGCCTTGAATCGGCGAGGCCGGGCGGGGGTGGGACATGCGGCGGTGACGGGCCTGGTGCTGCTGGTCCTGGTTGGGGCGTGGCCCCTGGCGACAGGTTCCGCGCTCAAGGGGCGCACCTATGACTCCATTCCCACATACTGGCAGGACGCCGCGGACTGGTTGGCCGATAACTCGCCCGAGGGACGTGCCCTCGTCGTTCCGGCGTCGTCGTTCGGCATCTATTCATGGGGCCGCAGCCAGGATGAGCCGCTGCAGGCGCTCGGCGAGTCGCCGTGGGCGGTGCGTGATGCGGTGCCGCTGTCGAGCGCCGGGAACATTCGATGGCTCGATGCGGTCGAGGAACGTCTGGAGTCGGGTCGCGGATCACCCGGCCTTGCCGATGCGCTCGCCCGAGCCGGTGTGGACTATCTCGTCGTCCGCAATGACATCGACCAGCGGCAGACCGGCGCGCCGCGATCGGTGCTGATCCGGCAGGCCCTTGTGCGGTCCGGGGGATTCACCCCGGTCGCTGGCTTGGGTCCGGCGCTACCGCCGTATCGCACGGAGACCACCGTCGTGGACGACGGCCTCCAGGACACGGTGGCCGCCGTGGAGATCTGGCAGGTGGACAGTCCCTATGCGGCGAGCGATCCCCGCGTGACGCTTCGTCCTGCCGCGGACCCCCTCGTGCTGGGTGGTCAGGCCGAATCGGTGATCGCCCTGGCCGACGCCGGCGAACTGGGAGCGCGCGCAGTCGTCGTCGCTGGCGATGATGGGCCGCTCGTCGACGCCGGGCTCAACGTCGTTACCGGCACCGCGGACGGATTCCGGCGTACCGAGGTCAACGTAGGAAGTGTGCGCAACAACCGATCCAGCACGATGACGCAGGAGGAGGAATTCGAACAGAACCGACGCGTCTACGACTACCTCCCCGTTGATCCAGAGGGCCGGCAGTCCGTGGCGGTCTTCACCGGAGGTTCGGTGCTCGCGTCATCCTCCGGTTCCCAGGCCACGGCCCTGCGCGGCCGATCGGCCGGTGCATCGCCGTGGAATGCCATCGATCAGGACCCGGCGACCGCATGGGTGTCCGGGGACCTTTCGCCCGGGGTGGGTCAATGGTGGGAGTTGAGGTCGCAAGAGGCCTTCACCACCGACGTCGTCACCGTCCGTCTGCTCGTCGGTGATATCGCGGGCACCGCGCCGACGGAAATCACGGTGACGACGGATCGCGGTGAGATCACCGTGCCGGTGGACGCCACCGATCTTCCACAGCAGATCGAGGTGCCACCGGGCTCGACGAAGACCCTTCGGCTGACGCTGAGCGCGGTTGAGGACGGCAGTGTGGGGGAAGGGTTCGGGCTGCGCGAGGTGACCATCCCCGGATTCGATCCTTCGGTGACGCGTCAGGTCGTGGTGCCGACGGAGGTTGCCGGCGGACCCATCGTGCTGCAGGCGCGCGCCGGTGAGCGGCCCGGATGCGCGGCCGTGGCCGGTGAACTGGTGTGCAGCCCTCAACTCGTGCGGACCGGCGAGGAGCGCTCCGGCATCAGCCGTATCGTCAACGTCGCGCAGGAGGGTGACTACCGGGTGCGAGTGTGGGTGCGTCCGCGGCCAGGGACCGCGCTGGATGCACTTCTGGAGCCCATCAGCCGTACGGCCCCTCGTGCCGAGGCCAGCAGTGTGTCCACGAGTGATCCGGCAGGCCGGCCACAGGCGGCAATCGATGGAGTCTTGTCGACGGCCTGGACTGCGTCGGTCTTCGACCCGAAGCCGGAACTTACGATTACCTGGGCCGAGCCGCGCGACGTGCGTGGTGTGCGACTGCGCGTGGAACCGGGACTCGTGGCGTCCCGGCCTTTGTCGGTGACATCCATCGTGAACGGTCGAGAGACTCCGACGGTCGTCTCGTCATCCGGGATGGTGCGTTTCCCCCCGCAGGAGGCGACCAGCATCACCCTGCGTTTTGAGAACACCGCATCGGTGCGCAGCCTCGATCCCGACACCGGCGCTGTCGCCCCGCTGCCCCTCGGGATCAGCGATATCAGCATCCTCGGTGCGAGCGACCTCGATCGGGGACCGCGCCTGGGGGACGAGGCCAGTGTGCCCTGTGGCTTTGGCCCTGAGGTGTTCGTCGATGGCGACCCTGCGGTAGCCACCCGTATCAGCGCCACGGTGAGCGATGTACTGACTGATCGACTCATCAGCGCCCAGCCGTGTGACGGCCGCGTCTTGTCGCTGAGTGCGGGGCAGCACCTCATCGATATCGCATCGACCGAGGAGTTCGCGATCGAGACGGTGGCCCTCGAGCCCGTCGCGAGTACGCCGCTGCCCGCGCGGACCGACGCGGTCGATGTGCTGACGTGGGATGCGACCCACCGTGCGGTGGAGATCGCGCGTGCCCCGGAGGCGCGACTGCTGGAAACCACCGAGAACGCGAACGACGGCTGGTCCGCGACTGTGGACGGCGACCAACTGCAGCCCGTGCGGGTCGATGGATGGCGCCAGGCCTGGATCGTTCCCGCCGGGGTGGGTGGCGTGGTCACGATGGACTACGGCCCGCAAAAGTTCTATCTCGCCGGGCTTGTCGGTGGGGCGATCGCCGTCCTGATCCTCGTCGTCATGGCCTTCCTTAAGGACCGCGCTTTCCTCGCGGGCCGTGCCGCGCCGATCGCCGTCCAGGAGACCCGTCTCGCCGCCCGGGGGCTCGCCGGGGCCGGTGTTGTTGCGGCCTTGGCGCTCGGCGGACTGCCTGGACTTGTCGTTGCCGGCTTCGTGCTCGCGGCCTGTGCCCTCGTGCGCCGCGCCTACGTCGTCGTGGCCCTCGGGGTCGTCTCCGCAGGTTTTGCCGCGGTCGCGCCGTGGCCCACGACGTTCAGCGCTCCGGATTGGGTGCAGATGGTGAGCGGGCTCGCGGCGATCGGAGCCCTGGCGGCGGTCAGCGGCTGGCGGCGGGGGTGGCCGTGGCGGGCCGACGGGTCCGGTGACTCCACCGCTGCAGCGGACGCTCCACGGCGAACCACGATGCCGAGGCCACCAGAACCGAACTGAGGACCACCATCGGCCACAGGAACCAAAATCCGCCGCCGAAGACGGGGATGTTGAGCCCTCCCTGGATCAGTCGAAGCAGCACCAGGTGCCACAGGAAGATGCCGTACGAGATCGTGCCGAGATAGACCACCACCGGATGGGCGAGGAGACGGGCCCACATGGAGGTGCTTGGCGACTCGGTGGGATCAGTGTCGCCGACCCCGAGGAACCCCGGCAGGAGCAGGAAGACCGCGATGACGGCGTACAGGATGTGTTTGACCACGAGACTCGATGGCTCGGCGGGGGAGAAGGTGAGCGGGCCGGCCAGGGGAGTCGAGGCGATGGCGTAGAGGGCGGCGGCGATGAGCAGGCACCAGGCCGTGGCGCCGGCGACGCTGCGCACCGACACCATCCACGAGGGCGGGGTGCCCATGCGCAGTCGGACCTGGATGACCGCGGCCGCCATCCCCAGGGCGAACCAATCGAGGAATCCGGGCAGCCAGTACCCGGCAAGGTCCGCCGAACCGACGAGACCGGATACGCGCACCGCCGTGTAGGCCCAGGCGAGGACGATTCCGACGGCCAGCACGGTGAGTTGCCATCGTGCGCTGGCGTCGGGATTGCCACGATGTCGTCGGCCGGTCAGCCAGGCGATCAGCGGGAGGGCGATGTAGAAGCTGATCTCCGTCGCCAGGCTCCACGTCTGGGTCAGCCCCTCGAGGCTGAACCCCGGCAGGTAGATGTGCAGCATGCCCAGATGCACCGGCCAGGCCTGCCAGCGCACGGGCTGGATCTCCGGCAGAACGAGCAGCGTGAAGACCACCATGAGCCAGTAGGCCGGGAGGATGCGTGCACCCCGGCGCAGGGCATAGGGCCCGAGGGCCGGGCCGGCGGTGGCCGTCATCGCCGCACGGGCCCACGGGCGGTAGAGCAGGAATCCGGACAGGAGGAAGAACAGGGTGACGCCGAAGTCCATCCGGCCGAGAAGGGGCCCCACGCCTGGAACGAGGATCTCGCCGGTGTTGAACGCGACGTGCGTGGTGAGGACCATCAGGGCCGCGATCGCCCGATAGCCGTCGAGCAGGGGGAAGGGCCGATTCATCGCTCCTGTCTCCCTCCACGAGGACCTCGCCGGGGGATATCCCGCGAAACGGTCGCCGCTTCTGCCGCGGTCCGGGCCAGTATCCGCTACCGTCTGTTCACATTAGCCACGTTCGGTGGGTCTTGAGCACGGAGGCAATATGAGGCGCGGCATCGGCATCGTCCTGATTGGCCTGGGGGTTTTCCTCGTCGTCCTGGGCGTCTTGCTCAAGGTCACCGTCGTGCCGGCGGTCGCAAAGGCGCCACTGTCTCCCGGTGAGGACACCGGTGGCGTGACTCAGACCAACCAGAGCGGTGTGGCGGCCAAGCTGTTCGACCCCGCGACCCTGACCGAGCGCCAGGATGTCGCCCTCAAGGCCATCCGCTACACGCGCGGTGACGTGCCCGCGAGCCAGACCGAGGAAGCCCTCTCGCAGGATCTGGCCATCTACGACACCTTCCAGCGTGTCGAGGACGAGGCCGGCGTCGTCGTCACGGCCGATACCGCGCGATTCGCCTTCAACCGAGTCACCTCTGAATTGGTGAACTGCTGCGGCGCCAACCTGGACGGTGAGAACGTCGAAATGAGCGGCATCGTTCCGCTGAAGTTCCCCATGTTCACGCAGCAACAGACCTACCCCTACTTCGACAGTTCCCTCAACCGCGGCGTTGACGCCGTCTTCCAGGGCGAGGAAGAGATCGAGGGCCTGCCGGTCTACAAGTTCCTCGTCGTTGTCGAGCCCACGCAGGTCGGCACCCTCGAGGTGCCCGGTGATCTCGTGGGCTCGCCCCTGCCGAGCTACGTCGCACCCCGCTACTACTCGGTGAACCTCACGCTGTTCGTTGAGCCGACCACCGGTGCCATCATCAAGGGTGAGAGCGACCAACTCCAGACGCTGCGCGGCCCGGATGGCACCGATCAATTGACGATCATTGACGCCGTCATCGGGACCGACCCCGATGAGGTCACCCAGGGCGTGGACACCTACAAGCCGCTGGCGGCCCTGATCAATCTGCTGAACAACACGGCCCCGCTTATCGCGATCATCGTCGGTCTCCTACTGCTCATCATCGGCATCCTGTTGGTCGCGATCCGCGGCCGACAGGGGTCGGGCTACCACGCCGCCGCCTAGCGGCCTGAGGGGAGTGCCCCACGGGAGGTGCGATATCCTCCTCGGGCGCGCCGAGCCCGCACGTGTCCCAGACCGAGTGGCCTCGTGACGTTCTTCGCGGCTCGCGGGCCGGCCACCACGGCCCTCCGCGCTCCACGGTGATCACGGGTTCGATGCGTCCGTCCGACATCTATCCGCATCGGAGTCTTTGTGACCTCCCAGACCGTCGCACCCCAGGTAGCCATCAACGACATCGGCGATGCCGATGAGTTCCTCGCCGCTATCGATTCCACTATCAAGTACTTCAACGATGGCGACATCGTCGAGGGCACCATCGTCAAGGTTGACCGTGACGAGGTCCTCCTCGATATCGGCTACAAGACCGAGGGTGTGATCCCCTCCCGTGAGCTGTCCATCAAGCACGACGTCGATCCCTCGGAGGTCGTCTCCGTTGGTGATTCCGTCGAAGCCCTCGTCCTGCAGAAGGAGGACAAGGACGGCCGACTGATCCTGTCCAAGAAGCGCGCCCAGTACGAGCGCGCCTGGGGCACGATCGAGCGCATCAAGGAAGAGGACGGTGTCGTCGAAGGCAGCGTCATCGAGGTCGTCAAGGGTGGTCTCATCCTGGACATCGGCCTGCGTGGCTTCCTTCCCGCCTCCCTCGTCGAGATGCGTCGCGTCCGTGACCTGCAGCCGTACGTCGGCAAGACCCTTGAGGCCAAGATCATCGAGCTGGACAAGAACCGCAACAACGTCGTTCTGTCCCGCCGCGCCTGGCTCGAGCAGACGCAGAGCGAGGTCCGCCAGACGTTCCTCAACAACCTGCAGAAGGGCCAAATCCGCTCCGGCGTGGTCTCGTCCATCGTCAACTTCGGCGCGTTCGTCGATCTCGGCGGCGTCGACGGTCTCGTCCACGTGTCCGAGCTGTCCTGGAAGCACATCGATCACCCATCCGAGGTCGTCGAGGTTGGCCAGGAGGTCACCGTCGAGGTGCTCGACGTCGACATGG
>CAYGMM010000051.1:0-15466 GCA_964351035.1 uncultured Actinomyces sp. | reverse complement strand
GCGGCGAGCGCGATCTTGACCAGGTCACCGATGAGGAACGGCACGACGCCGAGGCTCAGGGCGGTGGCCCAACTGGCGTCGATGGCGAACTTCAGCCACGTCACGCCGACGACGTAGATCGTGAGGTTGCCGATCACCATGAGGCCGGCGGTGCTCCACACCGTTCGGGTGGCGCCGCTCTGGGCGATGCGGCCCACGAGACCGGCCGCCACGATGAAGCCGACGATGTAGCCGAACGACGGCATCGCGAAGCCGGAGGAGCCTTCGGCGAACCACGGCACACCCGCGATGCCGGCGGCGGCGTAGAGGGTCATGGCGAGTACGCCGCGCAGTGAGCCGAGCGCTGCGCCCGCGAGGAGGACGGCGAAGGTCTGCAGGGTGAGGGGCACCGGGGTGAAGGGGAGCGGGATCGCGATCTGGGCGGCGAGGCCCACGAAGGCGGCGGCACCCACGACCAGGGTGGCCTGGCGGGCGAGGTGACCCGCGGCGGTCGTCGCGCGCGTGCTCCAGACGTCGGCGATGACGGCAGGCTGGCTGATGGCCATGGGGGCTCCTCCTCGTGGATCGCCCGATGTTTGGGCGTGTCGGGAGCCTACCCAATACCGGCATCGCCGTGGGGGAAGGTCTAGGGTGGTGGCACCACGAACCACCGGTGAGGACGCAGGGGAAGGCGACCCTCACAAAGGAGGTCAGTGGAATGACCGCATTGCCGCCGTCGGCCGTCCCGGCCTCGACGGGCTCTGGCCGTGCCCAGGGCTATGTCTTCGTGCACTCCGCCACCCGTGCCCTCGCGCCCCATATCGAGTGGGCCCTTGCCTCGGTCCTCGACGCCCAGGTGCGCCTGGACTGGCAGCCGCAACCGGTGGCACCCCCCAGCATCCGGGCCGAGATGCCCTGGACCGGTCGGCCTGGCCTGGGTTCGCGACTGGCCAGTGCGCTACGCACGATTCCGGATCTGTACTTCGAGGTCGTCGAGGAGCCGTCTACCGGCCGTGAAGGCGAGCGGTACGCCGTGACTCCCTCGCTGGGACTTCATCGCGCGACCATCGGCGTACACGGGGACATCCTGGTCTCGGAGGATCGGCTGCGGGCAGCCGTCGCCGGTGCTGCGTCGACCGGTGCTGACCTCGCCGATGGGATCGCCTACCTGCTCGGTACCGCGTGGGACACCGAGTTGGAGCCCTATCGAGTGGCGACGGAGGACACCCCCGTGCGCGTACTGCACCAGGTGATCTGAGGCCCCATTTCGCGAAAGTGCACATTGTGGGGTCTATTCGCACCGATTCAGCGGAATAGACCCCACAACGCGCACTGTCGGTGGTTGGTTCCCCTGGTGGTTGGCATGGGCGGCCCGCCCGATCTCAGAGTCGATCCATGGCCCGAAACCCACTTGGCATTTCCACCGCCCAATCCTTGGTCGTGGCTTTTGGCCACCGCCCGTTTAGTCGGGCCCAGGCTCTCGCTCACGGAGTCAAACCGGAGCGATTACGCGCGGCACTTGAGCAGGGACACGTCGTTCGATTGCGACGAGGCGCTTACTGGGTCCCTGCTACTAGCTCACACGACGACGCGGAGAGTCTTGGCGGCTCATCGCCCACCAGTCCCGTAACACGCGCAAGCTTGGATCGATCCACCGCCTTGCGCAGGGCGATCGCGGAGTCGTTGATGCACCCCGATAGTGCGGTCTCGCACAGTGCTGCTGCGATCGCCCACGGCCTGCCACTTCCGCTCCGCGTTAGTCCAGAAGGTGCGATTACGGGGCCAAGGTTGCGCGCAGGCGTCAGGGCAGGCGTTCGCTACGTCCGAGGGGACGTGGCCGAGGCGCCCCACCACCCCGCGCTCGGCGTGCCGGTCACTTCGGTGGAGCGAACGGCGGTGGACGTAGCACGCTCGTACGGACTTCCCGATGCACTGGCGACGGTTGACGCCGCCTTGCGCCACCTCATCGCAGTGGAGTCGACGGGACTCATGGATCTGCGAGACGCCGTGCGCAATCCGGAGTTGCGCGACTTTGTTCGCAGGAGGATGGCCGCGGCGGTGACAAAGTGTGGTGGGGGTCGGGGAGCACGTCGAGTTCGAGACTGCGTCGATCTCGCCGACCCCGCCGCCGAGTCCGCGCTGGAGTCACACTCACGCGGGGTGCTCGTCGCCGCGGGAGTCCCACGGCCGGCCTGCGGAGTACCTGTTCAGGGGGCCGACGGTCGGCAGTATTGGGCCGACATGCTGTGGCGGGACACCTCCACGATCGGTGAGTGCGATGGTGCGACGAAGTACACGGACCCGAGCGTTCTGTACCGCGAGAAGCTCCGTCAGGAATCGCTGGAGGAGGCCGGTTGGCGAGTGGTCCGGTGGGGTTACGCGGAAATGCTCAACGACCCCGACCGGATCGTGGCGCGCCTTCGACGGGTAATGGCGGCATCGCGGCACTCGGGCTAGGCGGCCTCCCCGTTCACGAAAATGCACGTTGTGGGGTTTATTCGGTCAAAAAGGGTGGAATAGACCCCACAACGTGCATTTTATGCGTTCAGCGGTGCTCTGCCGACCTAGGCCGACAGGGCCTCGCGCATGGCAGCGATGGGGGCTGGGGTGGACCCACAGCAGGCGCCGATGATGTCGAAGCCGAGTCCGCGCATCTCAACGGCGTACTTCGCCATCTCCTCCGGAGTGCCGTCGAAGACGAAGCTGTCGCCCTCGAGGCGGGGTAGACCGGCATTGGACTGGATCATCAGGCGGACGCCGTCGGGCCGGGCTTCGGCGAGCTGATCGGCGATGATGCGCATCTCATCGAGACCGCGACCGCAGTTGGCGCCGATGACGTCGACACCGAGGTCGCTCAACGTCGTCACCGCCAGGGCCGGGGAGACGCCCATCATCGTGCGCAGGTTGGTGTCGAAACTCAACGTTGCGAGCACCGGCAGGCCGGGAGCCTCGGCCCGCGCAGCCGCCACCGCGGCCTCGACCTCGGACAGGTCGCTCATGGTTTCGATCAAGATGGCGTCCACGCCGCCAGCGACGAGCCCGCGAATCTGCTCGGCGAACAGTTCCTGGGCGGACTCGGGAGTCAGGTCGCCCATCGGCTCCATCAGCTCCCCGGACGGCCCGATGTCGCCGAGGACATAAACGCCCTCGCGAGCATCGGCGACCGCTCGGGCGAGCTCCGCCGCGGCCTTGTTGATCTCCTCGACCCGGTCCTCCAGGCCGTGCATCTGCAGTCGCGCGCGCGTGCCACCGAAGGTGTTGGTGGTGAGCAGCCGGGCGCCCGCGTCGGCGTACTCCTCGAAGATCGCCGTGATGACGTCAGCGTGCTCGATGTTCCACAACTCCGGAGCATCCCCGGTGTCGTTGCCGCGGTCCTGCAGGGTCGTTCCCATGGCGCCATCGCCGAGCAGGGGAGCGTCGGTCAGTGCCTCGAGCAGCGTTGTCATGGCGTCATCCCATCACAGCCGTTCGTCAGGGCGAAACGGCGGGGAACCACTACAGCGGGATGTTCCCGTGGATGCCGCGGACGCCCGGGGTATCCAGCAGCACCCTGGCCACCGTGCTGCGCGTGCGATCGGGTTCGACCACCTCGTCGACGACGCCCATTTCGATCGCTCGCCCGATGCCACCGGAGATGACCTCGTGCTCGGCAGCGAGCTCCAGCTCCAGTTGGGCGCGTGACTCCTCGTCGGGTGCCTCGGCCAGCCGTCGGCGATGCAGCACGCGGATCGCCGCGACGGAGCCCATGACGGCGACCTCGGCGCCCGGCCACGCATAGACGCGTGTGGCGCCCAGGGAGGCAGAGTTCATCGCGACGAACGCACCGCCGTAGGCCTTGCGGGTCACCACGGTCACGCGAGGAGTTACGCATTCGGCGAACGCATGCAGCAGTTTTGCGCCGCGGCGTACGACGCCCTCCCACTCCTGGCCGACACCGGGCAGGTAGCCGGGCACGTCGACGAGCACCACGAGCGGCACAGCAAAGGCGTCACACATGCGCACGAAGCGCGCGGCCTTCTCGGCGCTGGAGGAGTCCAGACAGCCACCGAGTCGCAGCGGGTTGTTGGCGACGACGCCGACGGTACGCCCACCGAGACGGCCGAGCGTGGTCACGATGTTGGGGGCCCACTTCTCGTGCAGTTCGAACGCCGTGCCGTCATCGAGGAAGGCTTCGACCAGCGGGTGTACGTCGTAGGCGCGCTTGGACGACTCGGGCAGCAGATCGGCGAGGTTGCGGTCTTGCACCGCATCGATATCGAGCGAACCTTGTCGACCGAGCAGCAGGGCGAGTCGACGACCCTCTTCGAGCGCCTCCGCCTCACTCTCGGTCACGCGGTGCACGACACCACTGCGACGACCATGCGGGTCCGCGCCACCGAGGCGCTCCATATCGACCTGCTCACCGGTCACCGAGCGGATGACCTCGGGGCCGGTGACGAAGATGCGACCTTCGGGGCCGAGCACGACGATGTCGGTGAGGGCCGGGCCGTAGGCAGCGCCACCGGCGGCCGGGCCGAGCACCACCGAGATCTGCGGGACCTTGCCGGAGATTCGGGTCATCGCGGCAAAGACGCGTCCTACCGCGTCGAGGCTGGCGACACCCTCGCGCAGACGAGCGCCCCCGGAGTGCCAGATGCCGACCACCGGGCTGGAGTCAGCGAATGCCCGGTCGTACGCCGTCACGATGGCGCGGCATCCCGCGTTGCCCATCGCGCCACCCTGGACGGTGGGGTCGGTGGCGAAGGCCACGACCTCGGTGCCGTAGACCGAACCGACACCGACGAGGACACCGCGGTCGTCCTCGGGAGTGATGGGAGTGAACGTGCCCTCATCGAAGAAGGCTTCGAGGCGTACGCGCGGTGAGCGGGGATCGACGTCGCTCACGGGGCACTCCGGAAGGCGAGGGCGACGTCATGGCCGCCGAATCCGAAGGAGTTGTTCAGCGCGACGATGTCGCCTGCGGGTAGAGCGACGGGGGAGCCGCTCGCCACATTGAGCACGACCTCGGGGTCCTGGTCGGCGAGGTTCGCCGTCGGTGGCACCAGTCGATCCCGCAACGCGAGCACGGTGAAGACGCTCTCCAGAGCACCCGCGGCACCAAGCGTGTGGCCGGTCATCGACTTCGTGCCGGTGATGACGGCGGAGGTGTCACCGAGTGCGCCGCGGATCGCGACGGCCTCGGCGATATCGCCCTGAGGAGTGGAGGTGGCGTGCGCATTGACGTGGACAACATCATCCGCGCTGGCCTCGGCTTGCTCGAGCGCCGCACGAATGGCGCGGGCGGCGCCGCGACCCTCGGGATCCGGTTGGGCAATGTGGTGGGCGTCGGCGGTGAGGCCCGCGCCGCTGAGGTAGGCGTAGATGCGGGCGCCCCGCGCCTTGGCGTGCTCCTCGCTCTCCAACACGAGTACGCCAGCGCCCTCACCCATGACGAAACCGTCGCGGGCGAGGTCGTAGGGCCGCGAGGCTGCAGCGGGATCGTCGTTGCGTGTCGACAGGGCGCGCATCGAGGCGAAGCCCGCGATGGTGAGCGGATGGATCGGTGCCTCGGTGCCTCCGGCGATGACCACATCGGCGCGCCCGTCGGTGATCATCCGGGCGGCGACCGCCATGGCCTCGGCGCCGGAAGCGCACGCGCTCACCGGTGCGTGCACACCCGCGGCGGAGTGGAACGCGAGTCCCACGACCGCGGCCGGGCCGTTCGGCATGAGCATCGGGACGGTGTGCGGCGAGATGCGCGAGGGACCGCGCTCCTTGAGTACGTCGTACGCGTCGAGCAGCGTGATCACGCCGCCGATACCCGTGCCGATCACGGTGCCCATGCGTAGGGGGTCTACCTCGGGGGCGCCGGCGTCGGCCCACGCCTCACGTGACGCGACGAGGGCCGACTGCTGCGACCGGTCGAGGCGGCGTGCCTCGACGCGGTCCAGCGGCGGTTCCTCGGCCAACGTGCCGGCGAATCGCACCGGGAGATCCGCCGCCCACTCCTGGGTGAGCGTGCGGATTCCGGAGCGTCCTTCGAGGAGAGCGGCCCAACTGCTGGCCACGTCACCGCCAACGGGTGTCGTGGCTCCTAGGCCCGTGACTGCGATGCGCACGATCAGGCGGTCGCCGTCTGGATGTAGGTGACGGCGTCACCGACGGTGCGGAGGTTCTTGACCTCGCTGTCGGGGATCTTGACGCCCCACTTGTCCTCGGCGGCCATGACGACCTCGACCATCGACAGCGAGTCGATGTCCAGATCGTCGATGAAGGCCTTGTCGGGCTGAACGTCTTCCACGGGGACGCCCGCGACCTCGTTCACGATGACGGCGAGGCCGTCGAGAATCTCCTGGCTCATTGCGTTTCCTTTCGGGTGTTGTGTTGATGAGCAGACTAGGGCAGTACGACGACCTGGGCGGCATAGGCGAGGCCCGCGCCGAAGCCGATGGTGAGTGCGAGGCCGCCGTGCGGTACCTCGCCCGAGGTCAGCATGCGATCCATCGCAATCGGGATGGACGCGGCCGAGGTATTGCCGGTGGTTTCGATGTCACGAGCCACGGGCACGTGCGCGGGAAGGCCGAGTGAGCGCACCATCGCATCGGTGATGCGCATGTTGGCCTGATGGGGGATGAAGGCGTCGAGGTCATCAGCAGTGATGCCGGCCTTGGCCACAGCGGTCTTCGCGACCTCGGTCATCTTCGATACCGCCCAGCGGAAGACCTGCTGGCCCTTCATGGCCAACGTCGGGAAGCGCGGCCCGCCGTTGTCGCGGTAGTCGGTGAGGGACTGCGTCATGGTGATGGCGTCGAGTTGCTCGCCGTCGGCACCCCAGACGACCGGACCGATCGCGGGTGTCTGTGAAGGTCCGATCACCACGGCGCCGGCGCCGTCGGCGAAGATGAACGCCGTTGAGCGGTCCGTGGGATCCACCCAGTCGGTCAACTTCTCCACGCCGACGACCAGGACGTATTCGGCGCTGCCGCCGCGGATCATGTCCTGGGCCAGCGCGACGCCGTAGCAGAAGCCCGCACATGCCGAACTGATATCCGTTGCCGCGGCATTCAGGGCGCCGACGCGGTAGGCGAGTTCCGCGGCGGCCGACGGTGTCGGATAAGGATGGGTCACCGTCGCGACCAGGACGAAGCCGATCTGGTCCGCGGTGATCCCCGAGCCGGTGATGGCCTTCTCGGCCGCGGCCTGCGCGATGTCGACGACGGTCTCATCCGGTGCGGCGTACCGGCGTTCGATGATGCCGGAGCGCTCGCGGATCCACTCGTCGGTGGAGTCGATGAGTTCACACACCTCGGCGTTGGTGACGACACGCTCGGGCCGATAGCTGCCCACCGACATGATGCGGGCGTGCGGTGCGCCGGCGGGCGACGTCATGGTCGGGGTCACAGGGCGTCCTCCTCATAGGACGGGTGGAGGCGCACCAGCGGTTGACCGGGGGAGACGGGGTCGCCGTCCTCGACCAACCACTCGACGACCGTGCCACCGTGCGGTGCACTGACGTCCACGGAGTCGCGAAGATTAGCGACGGTGCCCACCGTGGCGCCCGGTTCGAGTTCGCCACCGGTCGTGGTGACACCCCCGTGCGGCGCGTGGAAGGTCCCCTTCATGGGTGAGACGACCAGGCGCCAGGACGGAGAGGTGTCGAGTGGGCTGCGACCGCCGTGCTCGGCGATGAGATCCCAGGCGGCCTGCAGGTCGTCGGGAGTGTTCAATGCCAGCGTCTGGACTCCGGGCAGTGCGCGCTTGGCGAGGCCGGTCAAGGTGCCGGCCGGGGGAATCTCGATCAGTGCGGTGACGCCGAGGTCGGCCATCGTCGACATGCACAGGTCCCAGCGCACGGGACGCGAGACCTGCAAGACCAGGCGCTTCAGCACATCGCGGCCGTCGTGCACCACTCGCCCGTCGGCGTTCGACAGCAATTGGATCCGTGGATCGTGAGTCGAGATCGCGCGCGCGTAGCCACCGAGGACCTCGACAGCGGGGGCCATGAATTCGGTGTGGAATGCGCCGGCCACCTGCAACGAACGCACGCGCGCACCCTCGGGTGCGAAGTCAGCCAGGGCATCAAGAGGTCCGGCGACAACGATCTGACCGGCGCCATTGATGTTGGCGGCGGTGAGTCCCGCGGCTTCAGCGGCGGCGACCACGACGTCGGGGTCTCCGCCGAGTACAGCACTCATGCCGGTCGGCGTCGCGGCAGCAGCCTGCGCCATCGCTCGACCGCGCTCGCGCACGAAGACCATGGCCTGTTCGGCGGAGATGACCCCGGCGGCCGCCGCGGCGGCGATCTCGCCGACGCTGTGGCCGGCCCCGACCGCAACCTTGCTGAAGGCCTCGTTCGGATGCGGGAAGAGGGACAGGAGGGTGACGAGACCGGCGCCGACCAGGAGTGGTTGGGCGATCGCCGTGTCGCGAATGGTTTCGGCGTCCGAGCGGGTCCCGTGCTCGATCAGATCGATACCGCTGACCGCCGAGAGCCACTCGAGTCGGGCGGCGACTTCGGGTACGTCGAGCCAAGGGGTGAGGAAGCCGGGGGTCTGGGCACCCTGTCCGGGTGCGACAACGACGAGCACGACCGTCACCTTTCCGCATGCAGACCCTGCTGCGCCCTATCGAAGGCGCCAATGTCGATGCCGTGATGTTGTAGGAAACCTACAATCTACTCAGGCTCAGGGCGAGGCGTAGCGCGAGCCGATCGCGGGCGTCGAGGGGGGACCGGCCAATAAGTGCCTCGATTCGCCTAATCCGGTGCCGCACGGTGTTCGGATGGACGAACAGCGCTCGGGCGGTCCCCTCAATGGTGCCCTCCTCCTCGAGGAGGACCTCGAGAGTGCGGCGCTGCACGTCATCGAGAGGGGCCATGATCTCGGCGAGGAGTCGTTCCCGCGCCTGCGGCTCGCCCGCGAGCACTCGTTCGGGCAGCAGATCGTCGGCGTGGCAGGGGCGAGGCGCCGTAGGCCAGGCCGCCGCGACGTCGTACGCCGACAGGGCGGCCCGGCAGGACGCCGCGACGTCTTCGATGCCAGCGATGCTGGGGCCGATCATGAGGGGACCTGCGCCGAAGTGCGGAGCCAGTAGGCGCGCCGTGCGCTCGCCATCCAGCGTCCCGCTGGCGAGGACCACGAGCGCCGATCCGTGCAGGCCGGTGAGCAGCGTGATGTCGTGATGCTCAGCTGCTCGCCGCATGACCTGCAGTGCCGCCGCGGTGTCGCCCACCGGCGGTGCGCCTACCAGGGCCACTGCCTGGGGGTACCAGGACAGGGCGGCGGCCTGGCTGACGATGTCGGCCTCGGTGTCGCCGCGCAGGAGCGACTCCATCACCTGGGCTTCGAGACGCGCATCCCATGCGCCCCGTGCCTCCGCGGCGCGCGCGTAGATCTCCGCGGCGGCGAAGGCGATCTCTCGCGAGTAGGTGAGTACCGCATCGCGTACATCCGCTGCGGAGTCCGGGCCGGCGAGTTCGGGAAGGAGTTCCTCCAGCAGGTCAACGGTGCAGCGCACCATCTCCACGGTCTGCTCCAGCGAGATGGCTCCCGCGAGTTCTCGTGGCGCCGTGGCGAAGACGTCCACCGCGCTCGCCGTCGCCGTGGACGGGTCGCGGTACCACGCGATGACGGCGGCGACACCCGCCTGGGCGATGAGTCCCACCCAGGAGCGCTGCTCGGCGGGCAGATCGCGGAACCATGCGAGCCGCTCGTCCATTCGCGCGGTGGCGGCCGTCGCGAGTTGACCCGATGCGCGCTCGAGTTCGCGCGCGGTGGCCGCGCGTCGATCGGTCACGCTAGCCAAGGCCCGCCGAACTCAGTCCGGTCATCTCGCCGATCACGCGGCCAATGACGAACGTCACCGCGGCGGCCAGTGCCCCGACGGCAAATTGTCGGATCGCCCCACGCACGATGCCTCGGCCGGAGAATCTGCCGACGAGACCGCCAACGATGAGCATCGCCAGGACCGACAGCACGATGGCCGTGACCAGGGCGACGGTGCCGGCCAAGAAGATGTAGGGCAAGACCACGACGAAGGCGCCGATCGCGAAGGCGAGGAAACTCGACGCCGCCACCTTGTAGGGGTTGCCCAGTTCGTCGGGGTTGAGGCCGAGCTCCTCGCGAGCGAGGGTGTCCAGCGCCTTGTCAGGGTCGGCGAAGATCTTGTCAACGGCGGCTCGGGCCGTCTCTCGGTCCATCCCCTTCGCGCGGTAGATGAGCTCGAGTTCGCGGCGCTCCTCCTCGGGCTTGTCCCGCAACTCGGCCGCCTCCATGTCGAGTTCGCGGCGGAAGAGATCGCGTTGGCTGGCCACGCTGACGTACTCGCCCGCCGCCATGGAGAACGCACCGGCGAGCAGGCCGGCGATGCCGGCGAAGAGCACGACTCCGCGGTCGGTTCCGGTGCCAGCGAAGCCCATGACCAGGGCGGTGTTGGAGACCAGGCCATCGCTGATGCCGAAGATCGCCGCCCGGACGGAGCCGGATGCGTCGACCTTGTGCCACTTCTCGCCGAAATCGACGGTGCCGTCCGGTGCGATCACGCTGGGGGCGGGGGTTGCGGTGTCCCCGCGTAGGCGCCGGAAGGTCTCGGCATGCTCGCGCTCGTCGGCCGACATGGAGTCGGGAGCATCGGGCTCGTCGTCGTACATGCCGGCGTCCGCGCCCTCGGCCTGCTCGAGGTCGGCCAGAACGCCGTCCATGCCCGCGGCGCGTGCGCGGGCGACCATGGCGGCATCCTCGGGATCGAGCCCGGTGGGTGCGGGCGGTACCTCGACTCCTGCCTCGGTCAGCTTCTCGACCCAGTGGGCGGCGTGCTGATCCTCGATATCGGCAAGTTCGAGCAGGGCTTCGCGTCGCTCGCCGTCGCTGACCTCGGCCAAGGCCCGGTAGAGCAGCGACGCCTTGCGTTCGGCCTCGAGGTAGCGCAGGAAGCGACGCGGGTCTCGACTGCTCATCCGGTCCCCTCGGTATTGCCCGCATCGGCCTTTGACGGGTCGAGCAGGTGGTATCTGTCGATGGCATCGGCCAACTTCTGGCGGTCGAGCAGGCCGGCATCGGCGAGCCCGGTCAGCGTGCGCACCGTGATGGACTCGGCATCGACGAGGAAGTGCCGACGGAGTGCGCCGCGGGTATCGGACATGCCCCAACCGTCGGTCCCGAGGGTCAGGTAGTTGGCCGGGATCCACGTGCGCAGTTGATCCTGTACCGCGCGCATGAAGTCCGAGACGCCGATGACGAGATCGCCGCGGCCGGCGAGGCGCTCGGTGACGAACGGTTGGCGCTGTGGCTCGGTCGGATGCAGGAAGTTCCAGCGGTCCACCTCGAGGGCCTCGCGGCGCAGCTCATTCCACGACGTGACGGACCAGACGTCAACGTCGACATTCCAGTCGTCGCGGAGCAGGCGCTGCGCGTCGAGGGCCCAATTGACGGCGACCCCGGAAGCCATGATCTGCGGCTTGGGGCCCTCTCCCGTGCCGGGCGACACCAGATGCATGCCGCGCAGGATGCCGTCGACGTCGACGTCGTCCGGTTCGGCCGGCTGCGGGTAGGGCTCGTTGTAGACGGTCAGGTAGTAGAAGACGTCCTCGGAGTCCTCCCCGTACATGCGACGCAGCCCATCGGCCACGATGTGCCCGATCTCGTACGCATATGCGGGGTCGTAGGCCACCACCGCCGGGTTGGTCGAGGCCAGCAGGAGCGAATGACCATCTTCGTGCTGCAAACCCTCGCCGTTGAGCGTGGTGCGTCCGGCGGTCGCGCCAAGGACGAAGCCGCGCACCATCTGGTCCATCGCCTGCCAGAAGGCATCGCCGGTGCGCTGGAAGCCAAACATGGAGTAAAAGATGTAGATCGGGATCATCGGCTCGCCGTGGGTCGAGTACGACGAACCCGCGGCGATGAAGGACGCAACGGAGCCGGCCTCGTTGATCCCCTCGTGCAGGATCTGACCGTCCTTGGCCTCCTGGTAGTTCAGGATCAATTCGCGATCGACCGAGGTGTATTGCTGACCGCCAGGGTTGTAGATCTTGGCGGTGGGGAAGAGCGAGTCCATGCCGAAGGTGCGGGCCTCGTCAGGGATGATCGGCACGAATCGTGCGCCGATCCCCTGGTCGCGCATCAGGTCCTTCAACAGGCGGACGAAGGCCATCGTGGTGGCGACGGGCTGCTTGCCCGATCCGCGCTGGACGACCTCGTAGGACTCCTTCGGCGGCATCGGCAGGGCCGCGGCACGTGTACGCCGTTCGGGCACCGACCCACCGAGGCGTCGGCGCCGGTCGATCATGTAGCGATAGGCCTCGGAGTCCGGACCCGGGTGGAAGTACGGCGGTGAGTAGCCGTCGCCAAGTTGCTCGTCGGTGATGGGCAGGTGCAGTCGGTCGCGGAACTCCTTGAGATCGTCCAGCGTGAGCTTTTTCATCTGGTGCGTGGCATTGCGGCCCTCGAAGTGGCGACCGAGTGTGTGGCCCTTGATTGTCTTCGCGAGGATCACCGTTGGCTGGCCGGTGGTCTCCACCGCAGCCTTGTAGGCGGCGTACAACTTGCGATAGTCATGGCCGCCGCGCTGCAGGCTCCAGATCTCGTCGTCGCTCCAGTCTTCGACCAACTTCGCGGTCCGCGGATCGCGGCCGAAGAAGTGCTCACGGATGAAAGATCCGTCCTCAGCCTTGTAGGTCTGGAAGTCACCGTCGGGAGTCGTGTTCATCAGGTTGACGAGCGCGCCGTCGCGGTCCTTGGCCAGGAGTTCGTCCCACTTGCGGCCCCAGACGACCTTGATGACGTTCCAGCCCGCGCCGCGGAAGAGGGACTCGAGTTCCTGGATGACCTTGCCGTTGCCGCGTACCGGGCCGTCCAGGCGTTGGAGGTTGGCGTTGACGACGAAGACGAGGTTGTCGAGCTCCTCGCGTGCTGCCAGGCCCAGTGCGCCCACGGACTCGACCTCGTCCATCTCGCCGTCGCCGAGGAAGGCCCACACGCGTTGCTGCGAGGTGTCCTTGATGCCGCGGTTGTGCAGGTACTTGTTGAAGCGGGCCTGGTAGATCGCCGAAAGCGGCCCAAGACCCATGGAGACCGTCGGGAATTGCCAGAACCACGGCATGAGTCGCGGGTGCGGGTACGACGGGATGCCGCCGCCCGGGTGGGACAGTTCCTGGCGGAAGCCGTCGAGTTGGCCCTCGCTGAGACGACCTTCGAGGAAGGCACGGGCGTAGATGCCCGGGGAGGCATGGCCCTGGAAGTAGACCTGGTCACCGCCGCCGGGTGCGTCGGGTCCGCGGAAGAAGTGATTGAAGCCCACCTCGTAGAGGGAGGCCGACGAGGCATAGGTCGAGATGTGGCCACCGACGCCGATGCCGGGGCGCTGGGCGCGGTGCACCATGATCGCGGCGTTCCAACGCACGTAGCGGCGGATTTCGCGCTCGAGGGCCTCATCGCCGGGGAACCACGGCTCCATCTCGGGGGAGATCGTGTTGATGTAGTCGGTGGAACGCAGACTCGGGATGCCGACATTGCGCTCCGCGGCCCGACGCAGGAGTGACAGCATGAGGTAGCGCGCGCGGTACGGCCCGGCCGCGTCCACGATCTGATCGAGGGACGACGTCCACTCGGCGGTCTCCTCCGGATCCACATCGACGTACTGGGTGGGGAGTCCGCCGGCCAGCAGGGGTTGCTGGTGGAACGGGTCGAGTGAGGATGACATCGATTCCCTTTCAGTTGGCGAGGGCGCCGCGGGATCGCCGCCGCGCCGGTGCTGGACCCATCCTCCCGTATTCCGCGCAGTTCAGGACGTGGACCCCGAATCAGTGCTAGGGCAAGCCTGGGGCAATCCGTCCGGATTGCTTGCGCGAAGAGCGCCGGTCCGGTGGACTACGCGTGTGAGCCCAGAGGTGGCGGTGGCCCCATGAGCGGTGACGGACAGTTGAGCGTGCTCGGTGTCGAGCCGAACGCCGTCGTGTGGGAGATCGGCGTTGACGCCGATTGTGATGATGAGTTGCGCTCGGTTCTCGCCGAGGCTGACGGTGTCGAGATCGTTGATGACGACTACGACGATGTCGTCGACGTCGTGCTCCTGTGGTGGCGCGATGACGACGGGGATCTCGTGGACGCACTCGTCGACGCGATTGGCCCTTTGGCCGACCATGGCGTGGTGTGGCTGCTGACCCCCAAGCCCGGCCGCGACGGACACATCGAGGCCGAGGACATTGCCGACGCGGCACCCACCGCCGGGCTGCAGCAGACATCGACCGTCAGCGCCGGGCGTGACTGGCAGGGCACGCGACTCGTCGCCCCACGCTCCGGTCGCCGCTAGCCGCGAAAGCGACGCCAGGCCCGGCCCAACCCCTGCGCTGCGTCGCTCGCTGCCCGTCCGGCCCTCTTGGCGATGTCGACCGTGCCCGCATAGGCCGCGAGTGCCGTGCCCAGACCCTCGGTGCCGGGCAATCCCGGCGCGGTGGCCAGCATGCGGGCCACGCGCAGGAGCCCGCCGAGGTCCTCGGTGCGGATCCGTCCGTCGGCGTAGGCGGTGAAGGCGGAGGCACGGCCCGAGGCGATGTCGAGCACATCAGCGGTGGGGGCGATGAGGCTCGGCAGATTGGGTGGGAGTTCGTCCACGATCGTCGTGCGCCAGGCGGCCCCGGCCGAGCAGGTGACGACCGTGATCGTCGGCGTGCTTACCGCGAGGCAGAGCGGGTCGGCCGGCGTACCCGCATGCTGCTGAGCCGCCACGGCTCCCACCGCGTCGACGAGCGCGACGAGGCCGGCGTCAAGGAGTGAACCCGGTGCCGTGACGCCGCAGGGCGCGAGGTCGAGTCCGGCCACCGCGCACTGGTAGGCGGAGGCGGCGACGAGGGTTCCGAGTGGCACCACACCGAGTGCGCCGCCCACCGGGAGCAGTGACTCGCTGGCTACCTCATCGGTCATCGACCAGGCCGCAATGTCATCACGTGCCCGCTGCAGCGAGGCGATGATGCCGGGGTCGTACTCGTGCGCCTCGACGACGCGGGCCTCGATGTCCTTGAGCGGCTCGGCGGTGGTGATCCCCGCGAGCGCGTCGGAGCGGATGGCGGACAGGGGTCGACCTTCGGCCCACGAGCCGAGGACGACGAGGATGCGCCCCGCGGATCGTCCGGACTTGCGGGAGGGGTCGCGAAGATCGAAGCCACCGAGTTGAGCCAGCAGGTCATCCCACGCGGCGACGGTGGTCTCCAGAGTGCCGGGTAGGTCGGCCGAAATGCGTCCGCGATCGCCTGCGACGGGGGCGAGGTCGGCGGGCGGCATATCGACATCCTGCCCGTCGGGGCCGTGCTGGCGCATGTCGGACGCCGAGAAGATGCGCACGGCGGGAAACGGGTGTGGACTAGAGGCAGTGACCGGCGGGGGCCCGAGACCCCGCCGGTCACTCCTTCGTTCCTCATGCACCCTTGTGGGAAGTGGTCGCTATCTCGGCGACTTAACGACCACAACCCACAAGGGTGCGGAATGTGCGTGGGCCCGGCCGGCCTCGAACCGACGAC
>CAYGMM010000050.1:3472-15717 GCA_964351035.1 uncultured Actinomyces sp. | reverse complement strand
TTCCCGGCCGATCTCATCGAGACCTGGGTGGACTACAAGCGGACCAACGAGGTGGATCCGATCCGCCTGCGCCCGCACCCGCACGAGTTCGAGATGTACTACGACATCTGATCGATCCTGCTTCCGGTGGAGGACTCCGCCGGCATCGGCCACGCGTCGCATCGCCTCGCGCGTAGGAGTGGATGGGGACCGCATTGCGCGGTCCCCATCTGCTTTTTCACCGGTTGCCTCGGGTAGTGTCGCGGGGTGGCTCAGCGACTCGTCGTACACATCGGCCCCCGCAAGACCGGGACGACGTACCTTCAGCGCGTCCTGCAACTGCTCTCTCCCGATCTCACCTTGCACGGTGTCCTCTATCCCATCGACTACCGAGATCAGGAGGACTACAACCATGTCGGGGCAGTCACCGATCTGACACACAACGAGGAGAGCAAGGACTCCAACCGGTGGACCGGCAAAGATGGCTCCGGATGGACGGGTCTGGTGAACGCCGTCAAGGGTTGGGACGGCACCGCCATCATTTCGGCCGAGATGATCGGTGGACTGCGACCGCCGGCCGCACGCCGCCTGCTCGATGGATTGTCGTCCCCCACGATCGACGTCGTCATCACCATGCGCGATCTCGGCCGCATCCTGCCGTCGTCGTGGCAGCAGCACGTCCGCAACACTCACACGCAGGACTACAAGGCCTACCTCAAGCGCCGCGCCCGGGAGCGCGGGACCGAATCCCCGGTGCAGATGCAGCAGGCCTGGGATACCGAGCGCCATCAGACCTTCTGGCGGTCCTACGCGTACGGCGCACTCGTCCGTCGCTGGCAGGATCTGGTCGGACCGGACCACGTCAAGGTCGTCACCCTGCCCAAGCCCGGCGCACCGTCGACGCTGCTGTGGGATCGATTCCGCGAGGCACTCGACGCCCCCGGGCTGCCCGCGACGCCGCCGAAACTGCCCGCGTTCATCGCGAACGTCGGCTCCACCCGGGCCGAGGCGATCTTGCTGCATGCACTCAACGTCGAGGCCAAGCGGCGCGGCTGGAATCGCAAGACCACCAATGAGCTGCAGCAGCGCCTACTCTCCGGCGGCTTCCTCGATCGACCCGATCGCGGTGCCCCTCTCCTGCTGCCGAGCAAGTTCCTGCGACCGGTGCAGCATTGGGCCGACACGGACATCGACGACGTGCGGTCCACCGGTGTCGCGCTGCTTGGCGACCTCGAGGATCTGCGTGTCCCGGACTCGGCCGCGAGTCACCGCCGCGCGATCCCGGAGGAGGTGGCCGCCGCCGGGGCCTTCGCCACGGCCAATGCGATGGAGTACGAGGCCGAACTCATCCGCCGGCGCAACGAGCGGGAAGCGCGGATCACCCTTCCCGGACGGGTTCTACGCCGGGTTCGGGATCGGGTTCGACCGCCGCGGTCGTGAGCCCCTTCGCCGATGTGACGGCCAAGATCACGCCGATGATCGCGACGGCTCCCCAGAAAGCATTGAGCGCCACCTGAGCCCAAGCGAACTTCACGATCGAGTACACCGTGAGGAGTACGGCGGCCCCGAGGTTCATCAGGTGATAGGTCTTGCTGCGCGCATTGAGTCGATGTGTGGCTACCAGCGCATAGGCGGTGACGAGGAGTACGGCCCCACCCCACCCCACGATTTCCCAGAGGATCTGCACGGGCTGAGTGTAGGGGCTCAGCCGTAGAACAATCTCTCGACAACGGTGCGGGCGCGACGCGTGGCGCGCCAGTACTCCTCCAGCAACTCCGCAGGGGGGTCGAACCCACAGATGAACGCCACGGCAGCGAGATCGCGGCCCTGAGCGGGCACCAAATCCGATGCCCGCCCCAGCGCCAGCACGTGAGAGTTGCGAACTCGGGTCGCGAGTAGCCACGCCTCGCGCAAGATCGTGGCGTCAGCCTCGTCCACGAGGCCGGCCTGCTCGGCCGCCGCCAGGGCATCGAGCGTCGACGTCGTGCGCAGCGTCGGCTCCGCCTCGCCATGCTGCATCTGCAGGAGTTGGACCACCCACTCGACGTCGGAGAGTCCGCCGCGGCCGAGTTTGGTGTGCAAAGTCGGATCCGCTCCTCGAGGCAAGCGCTCGGACTCCATGCGCGCCTTCAACCGCCGCATCTCGCGCAACGGTTCCGCGGCGAGACCACCCTCCGGCCATCGCTTGGGGTTGATCAATTCCTCGAAGGACTCCCCAAGGTCCGGATCGCCAGCTACCGGACGGGCCCGCAGGAGCGCCTGCGCCTCCCACGGCGAGGACCACCGCTCGTAGTAGGCACGGTACGAATCAAGACTGCGGACGAGCGGCCCCTGTCGCCCCTCCGGGCGCAGATCGGCATCCACCTCAAGCGCCGGGTCATCCGAGGGCGCCATGAGCAACCGCCGTACCTCATTGGCCATCGAGATCGCCGCATCGGTTGCCGCCTTCTCATCCGCTCCGGGCAGGGGGTCGTGCACGAACATGACGTCGGCATCGCTCGCGTAGCCCATCTCGCGGCCGCCGTAGCGACCCATCGCGATGATGGCGAATCGGGTGGGGACACGGCCATCGGGCGACGCTTGGGCCGCCGACCGCACGGCAATCTGGAGCGCTCCGACCAACGTGGCCGTGGTGACATCGGAGATGGCAACGATGACCTCCTCGGTCGATAGCCGTCCAAGCAAATCGGCCGCGGAGATGCGGAAGAGTTCACGACGCCGGATCGAGCGGACGGCCGCCGCCGCGTTTTCCGCACTCTCATGGCGCAGTACCGCGCTCAGTGCCTCGCTCTCCAGGCTTTCCCGGGAGCGCGGGCGCAGGTCGTCATCCTCGACGAGCAGGGATACACCGTCCGGCGAACGCAGCAGCAGGTCGGACGCATACCGACTCGCCGTGAGAATGCGCGCCATGCGCTCGGCCGCGCGTGACTCATCACGCAGCAGTCGTAGATACCAGGGGGTCGAGCCGAGGTCATCGCTCATCCGCCGGAAGCCGAGAAGGGCGGCGTCCGGGTCGGGACCGTCCGCGAACCAGCCGAGGAGGACCGGCAGAAGAGTGCGCTGGATCGCCGCCCGACGCGAGACACCGGAGGTGAGTGCCTCCAGGTGGCGTAGCGCACCCTCGGGGTCCGAATAGCCCAGCGCGGTCAGTCGCTGCTGTGCCGCCTCGGTGGTCAAGCGAGCACTGCCGGCATCGAGACGTGCCACGGCGTTGAGCAGCGGCCGGTAGAACAACTTCTCGTGGATGCGACGGACCTCACGGCCCTGTCGTCGCCACTCGGTGAAGAGTTCCTCCACCGGATCCTGGCGGAATCCGAGCGAGCGGCCAATCCGGCGCAGGTCTGCTTCCGCCTCCGGGACGATGTGCGTGCGTTTGAGGTCCTGCAACTGAATACGGTGCTCGAAGGTACGCAGGAAGCGGTAGGCCGTTGCCAAAGTGGAGCCGTCTTCGCGGCCGACGTAACCCCAGAGGGACAGCGCCTCGAGCGCCTCCAGTGTCGTGGGACTGCGCAGCATGACGTCGGATCGACCGTGCACGAGTTGCAGGAGTTGCACGGCGAACTCGACGTCGCGCAAGCCACCACGGCCAAGTTTCAATTGGCGATCTGCATCCTTGCCCGGAACGTGGTCCTCCACGCGCTGCCGCATTCGCTGAACGTCGTTCACGAATCCATCACGGTCCGCCGCCGACCAGACGAACGGCGCCACGGCGTCGACGTAGGCATCGCCCAGACTTCGGTCACCGGCGGCCGGTCGAGCCTTGAGCAGTGCCTGGAACTCCCAGGTGCTGGCCCATCGCTCGTAATAGCCCACGTGTGAGGCGAGCGTCCGCGTCAGTGCGCCCTGCTTGCCCTCCGGTCTCAGCGCGGCATCAACCTGCCAGAGCGAGCCCTCCGCCGTCGACTCCGAGCAGGCGCGCATCATGCCCGTCGCGAGCCGAGTCGCGGTCTTCAGCGCCGCAGCCTCGTCGCCACCCGCTATGGGTTCGGCCACGAAGATGACGTCGACGTCGCTGACGTAGTTCAGTTCGCGCCCGCCGCACTTGCCCATCGCGATGACGGCGAGCCGACACGGCTCGGCACCCTCCGGCAGTTCGGCGCGGGCAATGGCCAATCCAGCATCGAGCGCCGCATCCGCGAGATCGGCCAACTCGGCGCCGACGACATCGAGGGGCGCGTCAAAGACCAGATCGCGAATCGCGGTCGCCACGAGTTGATCGCGGTAGGCCACGCGTAGGGCATCGACGGCATCCTCGGCATGAGCCACGGGATCAAGGTCGTGCGGGTCAGCACCGACCGCCTTGAGCAGGGCAGCCCTCCGCGCGGCCGGCGGCGGGCTGGTGGGATCAACGTTGCCCAACTCGCCGAGGACGCGCGGGTGACGGACGAGATGGTCGGCGAGTGCGCGCGATGTGCCGGCGATGGCAATCGTCGCGTGCAGCGCTGCCCCGTCGGCAGCGAGTTGCGCCACACTGACCCCGGCCTCGGACAACTCGACGAGTACGCGCAAAGCCTGGTCGGGATCGGCAGCGGTGCCGAGCGGGTCGATGAGTCGTGCGGGCTCAATGCCCGGAATACCCAGCAGGTCGGTCTCGGCCCGTGCCGGATCGCTGAATCCACGTCGGGCCAGTAGGCCGGTCAACGACGTCGAACGATCGGTCACGATACGACGCTAGCGCGTCGGCCCAACCGCGCGTCGCGGGAACGGCTCGGGAGCGGCTAGAGCGTCGGCAGCAGCCGCTCGAGTTCCCAGGGCGTGACCTGCCTGCGGTAGTCCTGCCAGTCGGCTCGCTTGTTGCGCAGGAAGAAGTCAAAGACGTGCTCGCCCAGAGTCTCGGCCACAAGCTCGGAGCGCTCCATCTCACCGATGGCCTGGTTCAGCGTGTCCGGGAGCGGGCGGATGCCCATGGCCTTGCGTTCCGCCGCCGTCAACGACCACACATCCTCCTCCGCACCCGGCGGAAGTTCGTAGCCCTCTTCGACACCCTTCAGGCCCGCGGCGAGCATGACCGCGAAAGCGAGATACGGGTTGCAGGCGCTATCAATGGAGCGCAACTCAATACGGGTGGAGTTGCCCTTGGCGGGCTTGTACATCGGCACGCGCACCAGCGCGGTGCTGTTGTTGTGACCCCAGCACACCATGGCCGGGGCCTCGGCACCGCCGTTCAGCCGCTTGTAGGAGTTCACCCACTGATTCGTCACGGCGGTGAACTCCGGAGCATGCTCGAGCAGCCCGGCGATGAAGGACCGTGCGACCTTCGACAACTGGTACGGCGCACCGGCCTCGTGGAAGGCATTGCGGTCACCCTCGAAAAGTGACACGTGCGTGTGCATACCCGAACCCGGCGCATCGCGGAATGGCTTGGGCATGAAACTGGCGTAAACGTTCTGTTCGATCGCCACCTCTTTGACGACCGTGCGGAAGGTCATGAGATTGTCCGCCGTCGTGAGCGCATCGGCGTAGCGCAGATCGATCTCTTGCTGGCCCGGGCCCGCCTCGTGGTGGCTGAACTCCACGGAAATCCCCATGGCTTCGAGCATCGTGATCGCCTGGCGCCGGAAGTCGTAGCCCACGGACTGCGGCGAGTTATCGAAGTAGCCGTAGTGGTCGACCGGCTCCGGCGGCATCTCGGACGGATGACCCTTGAGCAGGTAGAACTCGACCTCCGGGTGCGTGTAGAAGGTGAATCCCATGTCTGCAGCGCGCGAAAGCGCGCGCTTCAACACATACCGCGGATCGGCGTACGACGGCGTGCCGTCCGGCATCAGGATGTCGCAGAACATGCGGGCGACACCGGGTGCCTCAGATCGCCACGGCAGGACGGCGAATGTCGACGGGTCTGGCTTGGCGAGCATGTCCGACTCGTAGACGCGGGCAAAGCCCTCGATCGCCGAGCCATCGAAGCCCAGGCCCTCCGCGAACGCACCCTCGAGCTCTGCCGGGGCGACCGCCACGGATTTGAGGGTCCCGAGGACATCGGTGAACCACAGGCGGACGAAGCGGATATCCCGCTCCTCGATCGTCCTCAGTACGAAGTCGGTCTGCTTGTCCATGGGGCCAGTCTGCCCCTCCCCGTGTTTCCGGCGCGTTACGTGGCCGCGATTACGCCGACTACGCTCGTCCCGTGCCTCGATTGCGCGTTGCCCTCGCCCAGCTCGACCCCACCGTGGGCGATCTGACCGGCAACGCCGAGCGCGCCCTCGCTGCGGTCCGGGACGCGGCCGCACAGGACGCCGACATCGTGGTCTTCCCCGAGATGTTCCTCACCGGCTACCCGATCGAGGACCTCGCCCTGCGGCCAAGTTTCCAAGATGCCTCCCGCGCCACCCTCGAGCGGCTCGCGGCACACCTCGACCGGGAAGGGCTCGGCGAGCGGATCGTCATCATCGGCTACCTCGACCGGATCGATACCTCCGGCGAGTTGGGACAGCCGCACCGCGGACCAATCAATGCGGCCGCCGTGATCCAGGGCGGACGGATTCATGCCCGCTACGCCAAGCATCACCTGCCGAACTACGGCGTCTTCGACGAGTTCCGCTACTTCATGCCGGGCGACGCACCCTGCTTCATCCGCGTGCGCGGGGTCGAGATCGCCCTGGCGATCTGCGAAGACCTGTGGCGCGACGCCGGCGGACCCATCACACAGACACATGGCGCTGGACTGCTCATCGTGCTCAACGGGTCCCCCTACGAGCGTGACAAGGACGATCTCCGACTGGACCTGTGCCAGCGCCGGGCCCGCGAGTACGCCGTGACGCTCGCCTACGTCAACATGATCGGAGGCCAGGACGAACTCGTCTTCGACGGCGACTCCCTCGTCGTGGATGCCCAAGGGACCCTCCTCGCAAGGGCCGAGCCCTTCGCGAACGAACTCCTGGTCTGCGACCTTGAGTTGCCCGCCGGGGGCACCCGCGGCGTCGAACTCGCAAGCAGGCCGGAGCCATCCGACGCGCGGCCACCAAGCATCGCCGCGCGACCCGATGACCTTGCGGAGGTCTACGCCGCCCTCACCGTTGGCCTGCGCGACTACGTCAACAAGAACGGCTTCGCCTCGGTGATCCTCGGCCTGTCCGGCGGCATTGACTCCGCTCTGGTCGCAGCAATCGCCTGCGATGCCCTCGGGGCGGATCGCGTGTACGGCGTCAGCCTGCCGAGCGTGTACTCGTCGGAACACTCGCGGTCAGATGCACAGGAGTTGGCGGATCGCACGGGGCTGCACTTCCGCACCGTGCCCATCGCACCCATGGTGGATGCCTTCCAGAGCCAACTCGAACTCACCGGGCTCGCCGAAGAGAACCTTCAGGCGCGTGTGCGCGGGACCACTTTGATGGCCCTGTCCAACGCCGAGGGGCACCTGGTGCTTGCGACCGGCAATAAGAGCGAGATCTCCGTGGGCTACTCCACGATCTACGGAGACGCTGTCGGTGGCTTCGCTCCCATCAAGGACGTACCTAAGACCCTCGTGTGGGCCCTCGCACGGTGGCGCAATGAGCACGCCATAGCCCGCGGAGAGACTGCACCAATACCGGACAACTCGATCACCAAGCCACCGAGTGCCGAGTTGCGGCCGGACCAGGTGGACCAGGACTCCCTCCCGCCGTACGACCTGCTCGACGACATCCTTGACGATTACGTCGAACACGACCGCGGCGCGGCGGAACTCGTCGAGCAGGGATTCGACACCGCCGTCGTCGAACGCATCCTGCAATTGACCGACGCCGCCGAATACAAGCGCCGGCAGTACCCGCCGGGAACCAAGATCTCCCTCAAGGCCTTTGGCCGCGACCGCCGACTCCCCGTGACCAACCGCTGGCGCGAGAGCGCACCGCGCTCAACGACGAACTAGCGGGCCGCAGCGATCAGGCGTCCGGTCGAGGGGGTGCCTCCTCGCCCATCTCCTCAGCGACCTCGTCGGCGTACCGCTCCTGCTCCGTGCGCACCAGGTCATCGACCGGGCTGTCGGCGGGCACGAGTTCCTTCTTGCGCGGGGGCGCAATCCGCGGGAGGCCGAACCCGACGATGGCGGCAGCGATGAGGACGATCGTGAGGGAAATCAGGTAGGTCGTGTGCGAGGCACTGAGGAAGGATTCGAAGGCGCTGATGCGGATGGGTTCGATCACCTCGACGGGAGCACCTGCTGCCTCCAGTGAAGTGAGCACCTGATCTGTGGCGATGATGGAATTCGCCGCGGCCTCCTTGGCCTCCGTCGGCACATTGGCGGGCAACCGATTCAGATCCGAGGCAATGCGCGAGGCGTATTGCGTCGCGAGCACGGTCCCGATGATGGCCACACCGAGTGCCCCACCCACCTGGCGCACGGTGTTCTGGACGGCCGAGCCGGCGCCAGCGCGCGCCAGCGGGAGGACGTTCTGCATCACCGTCGACGCCGGCGCGATGACGTTGCCCATGCCGAAGCCGAAGACGAAGAACGCCACCAGGACGAACCACAGCGGCGTGTCCAACTCGACAAAGAACAGCGAGGTCATGGCGATCGCAACGAGAATCAGGCCCACGGTCATGACGGCGCGATAGCCGAACCGCAGCACCATCGCGGCACTTCGCGGGGCAGCAATGATCTGACCGAGGGCAAAGGGCAGGAAGCACAGGCCCGCGGTCAATGTGGTGTAGCCGCGCAGGATTTGCAGATAGAAGGGCAACGTGAAGGTGATGCCCGACAGCGCGAAGAAGGCGAAGGTCACCGCCGTCAGGCTCACGGCATATCCGCGGTTCTTGAACAGGGACACATCGAAACTCTTGTGATCGCTGCGTGCCTCGACCCATAGGAAGACCGCGAGGACGACGACGCCGGCGATGATCGGGCCGATGACGGATGGCGCCACCCAACTCAAGGTCTGCGAGGCGTCGATGATGCCGTAGATGAGGAGGGTCAGGCCCGCGATCGAGAGCACGAGGCCGGTGATGTCGAGGCGCTGGGGGTGCGGATTGCGGGTCTCGGGGACGACCCGCCAGATGCCCACCAGGCCGATGAGGACGATCGGGACATTGATGAGGAAGACCGCGCCCCAGTCGTTGCCGGTAATCCAACTCGACCACTGCGGGTTCTCCAGCAGGAGACCGCCGAGCACCGGCCCCAGCGCGACCGCGCCGCCGACCGCGCCCGCCCACGCTCCGATCGCCTTGCCGCGCTCATGCGGCGGGAAGACAACGGTGATGATCGCCAGCGTCGTGGGCAGCACGGCTGCCCCGCCGATCCCCATCACGGCCCGGAAGCCGATGAGCATGAGCGGCGTCGCCGCGAAGGCACAGGCCGCCGACGCCACCGCAAAGATCACCAGCCCAATAACCAGGACTCGCTTGCGGCCGTATCGGTCACCCAGGACGCCCCAGGTGAACAGCAGCGCCGCGAAGACGAGGATGTAACTGTCGACGGCCCACACCAGCTCCCCTGCGGTCGCCTCGAGATCACGTTGAATCGTCGGCAGTGCGATGTTGAGGACGGTGTTGTCGAGAACAACGATGAGCAGGCTTACGACGAGTACGCCGAGAATGGCCCACCGGCGCGGGTGACCCTCCCCGCTCGTCATCCAAGAATTGGGGGACATCAACCTCTCCGGACTTCGGCAGCCCGGAACCCCGGGCCGGGCGCACGATACTCCCTGAATCTGTGGGTCCGAACGGCTGAGTGCCCACTGTGACCCATCGCACCCTCGCGTGGGTGCAGATGTTGTGGGACCATAACGACGTCCGGGGACTCCGCACGGGAGCCTCGAGATGGGAGTTCTGCCATGTCGACTGTGCCGACGGCATCTGCCGCCCGCCGCACCACCATCCACGATCTCCAGGCCGCCACCGACCGCGGTGAGCGCTGGCCCATGATTACCGCCTACGACGCCGTGACCGCGCGCATCTTCGACGAGTCCGGCGTACCCGCGCTGCTCGTGGGCGATTCGGCCGCCATGGTCGTCTACGGCTACGACTCGACGCTCCCGGTGACGGTCGACGACCTCCTTCCTCTGGTCGCCGCTGTTGTTCGCGGATCCACGAGTTCCCTGGTCGTCGCCGATCTGCCATTCGGCTCCTACCAGTCATCCATCCCGCAGGCTCTTGAGACCGCCACGCGCTTCATGAAAGAAGCCGGCGCACACGCGGTCAAACTCGAGGGTGGACGACACGTCCTGCCACAGGTCGAAGCGATGGTGGCCGCGGGCATCCCCGTGATGGGACATCTCGGTCTGACACCGCAGTCGGTGCACGCGCTCGGGGGCTATCGGGTCCAGGGGCGCGGCGAGGCCGGCGACATCCTCCTGCGCGATGCCAAGGCACTCGAAGCCGCCGGCGCCTTCTCGGTCGTTCTCGAGGCCGTGCCCGCCGATCTTGCGGCGCATGTCACCGAGGTCCTCAGCATTCCCACCATCGGTATCGGCGCCGGCGCGTCGACCGACGCCCAGGTCATCGTCTGGCAGGACATGGCCGGCCTCACGCCCGGTCCGCTTCCGCGATTCGTCAAGCAATACGCCGACCTCCGTAGTGTCCTGTCGGGCGCGGTCAGCGAATGGGCGGATGAAGTCCGCACCGGAGCCTTCCCGGACGCGGAGCACACCTATCGTTAGGCGGTGACCACCCGCCGCGTTCGACTCGACCTGAGTCCGCTGCGCAATTCGCGCGGGTTTCGCACGCTCTTCACCGGCGGTGTCATCACATCGCTGGGTTCCATGGTCACCTACGTCGCATTGCCCTTTCAGATCGCGGAGTTGACCGGCTCCTACGTTGCTGTCGGCGTGATCGGCCTCTTCGAACTCGTTCCCCTCCTCGTGTTCGGACTGTACGGCGGCTCACTGGCCGATCGCATCGACCGCCGTCGCATGATCGTCGCCGGTGAGATCGCCGCAGGATCCATCACGATCATTCTCACCGTCAATGCACTCATGCCGTCGCCGAACATCATCGTCATCTATGTCGCGACGATGGCTTTCGCCAGCATCGACGGCCTGCAGCGTCCATCCCTCGAGGCTCTCCTCCCCCGGCTCGTCGCCTACAAGGACCTGTCCGCCGCCGCGGCGCTGAACTCGCTGCGCATGAGTTCGGCATCCATGGTCGGTCTACCCATCGGCGGATTCGTTGTGACGGTGTGGGGGCCGGCCACGGCGTTCGGCCTCGACGCCGTCAGTTTCTTCATTGCCCTGACGGTCTTCCTCCGACTGCCCCGAGTAGTTCCCGCATCGGATGGCGATACGCAGATCGACACCGGTCTGCGCCACATCCTGACCGGAGTGCGCTATGCGTGGAGTCGCAAGGACATCCTGGGCACCTACGCCATTGACCTCGCGGCGATGACCTTCGCCTTTCCCTTTGCGCTGTTCCCCTTCCTCGCTGCCGATTTTGACGCGCCGTGGGCGCTTGGATTCCTCTACTCCGCCGGATTCGTTGGCGCCGCGACGTTCGGACTCACCAGTGGCTGGGCACCGCGAGTTCGACACCACGGGCGGATGATCGTCTATGCCGCGGCCCTTTGGGGTGGCGCGATCGCGCTCGTGGCCATCGCCCCCAACATCGGTGTCGTTCTCGCGCTCCTGGCTATCGCCGGTTACTTCGACATGATGAGCGGACACTTCCGACTTCTCATGTGGAATCAGTCCATCCCCGACGAGATGCGCGGCCGAATGGCCGGCATTGAGATGTTGAGTTATTCCATCGGACCCATGCTCGGACAGATTCGCAGCACGACAGCTGCACAGTTGACCGGATTGCGTGCTTCACTCGCGAGCGGCGGCATTCTTTGTGTTGTCGCCGTAGGTTTGGTTGCGGCCTCAATTCCCGCACTCTGGCGCTATGACGTAACGACGAATGTGCACGCACAAAGACGTCGACTCGATGAGAGCGACAGCGCTTAGCACGCTAATCGACGCGATGTGTAATGCGACACACCAGCGCTGCGAATTGCGTCCTTGTCGCGAAATAGGTCACATATCTGCAACAGTGGTACTCACAAAGCCCTGCTAGGGGGCAGGGAACGACCAACTGGAGGCAACGTGGCGGTCGCAAAGAAGACCACCGCACGCAAGACCGCGGCCAAGAAGGCCCCGGCAAAGCGTGCAGCCAAGAAGGCCGCGCCGGCTAAGCGCGCGGCGAAGAAGGCACCTGCGCGTAAGGCAGCAGCCAAGAAGGCACCGGCTCGTAAGGCCGCGGCGAAGAAGGCACCTGCGCGTAAGGCAGCAGCCAAGAAGGCACCCGCGAAGCGCACTGCCAAGAAGGCAGCAGCCAAGCGCACCGCCAAGAAGGCACCCGCCCGCAAGGCAGCAGCCAAG
>CAYGMM010000050.1:0-3372 GCA_964351035.1 uncultured Actinomyces sp. | reverse complement strand
GGCAGCAGCCAAGCGCACCGCCAAGAAGGCACCCGCCCGCAAGGCAGCAGCCAAGAAGGCACCCGCGAAGCGCACTGCCAAGAAGGCAGCAGCCAAGCGCACCGCCAAGAAGGCACCCGCCCGCAAGGCAGCAGCCAAGCGCGCTCCGGCCCGCAAGGCAGCAGCCAAGCGCGCTCCGGCCCGCAAGGCCGCAGCCAAGCGCGCTCCGGCTCGCAAGCGCTAAGAGCTCAACAAGCGAAGAGGGCCCGCACCACTCGGTGCGGGCCCTCTTCGCTGTCTACAAGACGTCAAGCGACATCACTGTTAGTCCTCGTCCGCGGCGTCCCAGGCCTCATTGCGCGCGTGCGCGCGTTCGAGCGCTGACTCGGCCTCCTCGCGGGTCTCATACGGACCCATGCGCTCCGAGTTCGGGTCACCGGGACCCTGTTCCACCTGCTGCGTCCTGAGGTTGAACCACCACAGGTCCTTGCCATCGAGGCCCAGATCCACCGATGTCTCCCTCCATGCCAACGTCGCGACCAATGCCGCATTGCCCCCCAGACTAGCGACGAGGCGCGCATTTCGTGTCGGCGCCTAGACTGCCTGTCATGCCAACCGCACGAACCGCGCTCGTTCCGGGCACCGTGTCACCCCGGCGCTCCGTTCCGCCATCGATTCCCCGCCCCGAATACGTCGATCAGCCAGCCCCCCAGCGATTCGTGGGCAGTGAGATCAAGGATGCGGAGACGATCGAGCGGATGCGCGTGGCGGGTCGCCTTGCCGCGCAGGCACTGCAGACGGTCGGCGAGGCGATCACACCGGGCGTCACCACCGATGAACTTGATCGCATCGGTCACGAGTTCCTTCTCGATCACGGCGCCTACCCCTCGACCCTCGGCTATCGCGGATTCCCCAAATCACTGTGCACCTCCCTCAACGAGGTCATCTGCCACGGCATCCCTGACTCGACGGTCCTCGTCGAGGGGGACATCTGCAACATCGACATCACCGCCTACATCGGAGGCGTGCATGGCGACACCAACGCGACATTCGCTGTCGGCGAGATCGATGAAGACGCAAGCCTCCTCATCGAGCGAACTCGTGAGGCGACGCACCGAGCCATCAAGGCGGTGGCACCCGGCCGGCCCATCAACGTCATTGGTCGCGTCATCGAGAGCTACGCACGGCGATTTGATTACGGCGTGGTGCGCGACTTCACCGGCCACGGCATTGGCACGTCGTTCCACAGCGGGTTGGTCATCCCTCACTACGACGACGAGCGCTACGACAACCTGATGGAAGCCGGCATGACCTTCACGATTGAGCCGATGATCACCCTCGGCACGTACGACTATGAGATCTGGGATGACGGCTGGACGGTCGTGACCAAGGATCGGCAATTGACCGCGCAATTCGAGCACACGATCCTCGTCACCGATTCCGGTGCGGAGATCTTGACCCTGCCCTGACCCTCGGGAGTCCGACCATGACGACGATGCCCACCACCTGGCCGCACGACGTTCACACCCTGTCCATCGACGTGGGCGGCACGGGGCTCAAGGCTGCCATCGTCGACGCCGACGGCGCGATGAGCAGTGAACGGGTGAAGATCCCCACGCCGTACCCGTGCCCTCCAGAAAAACTTGTGGAGTCGCTGGTCGACCTGACCGCCCCACTCGGTGGGCACCTGCGAGTGTCCGTGGGGTTCCCCGGCCTCGTGCGTCACGGCATCGTGCTCGAGGTGCCGTCGCTGTCCCGCGCGGTCTACGGAGGCCCGCCGCACCCGGACCTACAGGCGCAGTGGCACGGCTTCCACCTTGCCGATGCGCTCGCGCACGCCTTCGACCTGCCCGTGCTGGTGGCCAACGACGCCGACGTGCAGGGGGCGGCGGTCGTGCAGGGCACCGGCCTTGAGTTCGTCATGACGCTGGGCACCGGCGTCGGTACCGCGCTGTTCTACGACGGCCACCTCCTCCCCCACTTCGAGTTGTCACACGGCCCCTTCACCAAGAACCGGAGCATCGACATCGCCCTCGGCGAGGCGGCCCGCAAGAAGCTCGGCACGAAGCGCTGGATTCCGCTCGTGCGACGGGCGATCTCGGTCTTCCACGACATGCTCTACTTCGACCATCTGTACGTCGGCGGCGGCAATGCCAAGCGCCTTGACCCCGCCGATGTCGGCCCTAAGGGCACGATCGTGTCCAACTCCGCCGGTATCCGCGGTGGCGTTCGCATTTGGCAGCTCACCGACGGGCGTCCGTGAGGCTCGGATGACACACGAACCACGCTGGCTCACCGACGCTGAGCAGCAATCCTGGCGGGCCTGGATTGCGGTTTCGCTCCTGCTACCCGATCGGCTCAGCCGCGACCTGCAGGAATCCGCCGGCATCTCCCTCGCCGACTACGAGATCCTCGTGCGGCTCTCCGAGGCGCCCGATCGCCGCCTCCGCATGAGTGACCTCGCCGAGGCGACTTTGTCCTCGCGCAGTCGCCTCACCCACCAGATCGACCGGCTGGAGAAGGCCGGCTGGGTGGAGCGCGAACGTTGTGAGGACGATCGACGCGGGGCCTACGCCGCGATGACCACCGCCGGCTGGGAGTTCCTCGTCCAAGCGGCGCCGGCACACGTCTCCAGCGTGCGGGCGCGGCTCGTGGATGTGCTCAGCGAGGAGGAATTCGCCGAGTTCGGTCGGCTGTGCGCCACCATCGCCGACCATCTCGAGGGCGGAGCCTCCCCCATCACGACGTACTAGTCCGGATGGCGGCGCCGGAGGACCCTTCCACGAGGGAATCCGAGCAGAAGCGGCAGGAATTTCGGACCCGGGGCTGCGCCGGGCACGGCGAACCGACACACTGGGGTCTCGTGACCGTTATCAGCGTCCTCAGTCTCAAGGGCGGGGTCGGGAAGACCTCCTACGCCCTCGGAATCGCGGGTGCGGCCCTCAAACGCGGCCTCAACGTGCTCGTGATCGACCTCGATCCACAGGGCAACGCCTCGTCGATCCTGCGCTCGCGTCAGCGCTCGCACAGTGCGGCGACCGTCCTGGGCCACCCCACGGCCGACACCCTGCGTGAGTCGATCGCCAAGACCTCCTGGACCGGAGGCCCTGGCTCGGTCGATGTCCTCACCAGCGACCCGGAATTGATTCGCTTTGACTCCTGGACCGGCCACCGGCGTTTCGTGCCGAAGCTCGCCCGGGCCCTGAAGCGACTCGAGGGCTATGACCTCGTGGTCATCGACTGCCCGCCCTCCCTCGGCGCTCTCACCCGTGAGGCGCTGGCCGCCTCCCAGCTCGCCGTCGTGGTCACCACCCCGTCGTACTTCGGCGCCCAGGGCGCTGAGCGGGCCATCGACGAGATCAACGAGATCCGTGCCACGGTGAACCCGGACCT
>CAYGMM010000049.1:13694-15755 GCA_964351035.1 uncultured Actinomyces sp. | reverse complement strand
GTCACGGCGCGCGGGGATGAGACCGATCGCGTCGTCGGTCTCGAGCTCGGCGCGGATGACTACGTCGTGAAGCCGTTCTCGGTGCGCGAGTTGAGTGCACGTGTCCGCGCGGTGAGTCGACGGCGGCGGGTGGAGCCCAGTCTCGCTTCCGGGCGCGTTGTCGTAGATCGATCCCGTCGCCGGGCAAGCTGTGATGGGCGGCCGGTGGATCTCACCGCGAAGGAGTTCGACCTGCTGGCGGTTCTCGCGGAGGAGCCCGGTCGCGTCGTGCCCAGACAGGAACTGCTCTCGCGCGTATGGGATCCGGTGTGGCATGGCTCGGGCAAGACTCTGGATGTCCATGTGTCGTCACTGCGACGCAAACTTGGCGACGCCGATCTTGTCGAGACCGTGCGTGGCGTGGGCTATCGGCTGGTCGATGAGGCGGGCACCCCGGCGTGACCAGACGCCTTGTCCTGGCGATGACCGGGCTCGTCGCCCTGGTCGCGCTGGCCTTGGCGTTGCCGATCGCGGTGATCGTCGATAACGACCAGCGGTCGGCGTTCGTTGCCGAACTCGAGGTGGATGCGATGACCGCAGCCTCGATCCTGGCCTCGCAACCTCCGTCCGATTGGCAGGACACCGCCACCGAGGTGGCCGCGCGTACTGGCGCGCGTGTCGTGGTCGTGTCATCGGACCGACTTCTGCTCGCCGACTCCGACCGGAGCGACCTTGAGCGCTCCTTCGATCGTCCGGAGATCGCGGCGGCACTCGACGGGCTGCTGGCCTCGGATGTGCGCTACTCATCCACGCTGGGCGTTGACCTTCGGTACGTCGCCGCACCGGTGATCCAGGATCAGCAGATCGTCGCGGCGGTCCGGCTGTCGCTGCCTGAGTCGACCGTGGATGCGCTCATCAATCGCACGCGCGTGGCCCTCGCCGGCTTCGTGGTGGCCGTGGTCATTGCGGCTGCCCTCATCGCCTGGATCGTGGCGAATTCGATCTCCGCACCCCTGCGGCACGTGGCCGAGGTTGCTGCGGTGCTGCCCGATGACCTCGAGGCGCGTGCGGATGACAAGACGGGACCGGTGGAGGCGCGGGTCGTCGCCCGGACGTTGAATCAGACCGCCGCACGGTTGTCCGGGATTCTGCGACGTCAGCAGCGCGTGGCCGCGGACGCATCGCACCACCTGCGTACGCCACTCACCGGGATTCGATTGCGGCTCGAGGCCATCGAGGAGGTGTCGACCGATCCCACGGTCCAGCGGGATGCGACCGCAGCAATGGGGGAGGTGGACCGGCTGAATCGCCGTATTGATCAGATCCTGGCGCTCGCCCGCAGTGATGCCGGCCAATCGGGCGAGGAGACCGACATTCGCACGATCGTTGACGATCGTTCGGCCACGGCCACGCCGGCCGTGGAGGCACGCGGACTCGTTCTGCATCGCGTGGTCGCCGAAGGCGATCTACGCACCTTCGCGGCCCGCGGCGCGGTGGATCGGGTTATTGACGAGCTCATCGGCAACGCGATGAGTTACGCGACCTCGACGATCACCGTGCGCGCATGGCGACAGGGCGACGACGTGCGACTCGACGTCGAGGACGACGGCCCCGGGCTGAGCGCCGAGGATCGTGGGCGCGTGTTTGAGCGATTCGTGCGGGCGGACAGCGCGGTGCCGGGCGGTAGTGGTCTTGGCCTTGCGCTCGTGCGCGAGTCCGCGTTGGCGGCCGGGGGTGATGCGTGGGCTGAGCAGGTCGCCGATGGGGGCCTACGGATCTGCACGCGATGGCCGGCGGCTACTCCCGGTGCAGACCGAGGTCCCACTCGGCACTGAGTCGCTGCAGCGTGGCCGCACCGGTGGCCAGAGCGTCCGGGGTCGCGCTCAGAGCGGCGGCGTACCCGAGCAGATAGGTGGTGATGGGCGCGGCCGGCCGGTCGACGGCATGGGCGGCGTCCCGCGCGACGTCCAGGAGGGTTTGGGCGTCAACGTCCGGGATCTCGACGCCGAGGTCGGTGGCGAGGGCGTGGCGGGCGGCGGCGGTCCACTGGCTGAGTTGGTCATGGCTCATGGACACATCTTC
>CAYGMM010000049.1:9758-13594 GCA_964351035.1 uncultured Actinomyces sp. | reverse complement strand
CCGCGAACGCCGACGTCATGCGCGCGGCCCTCGCCGAGATTGATGACCTGCTCGCGCAGGTGGTGGGCGGCGGGGGCAGTTCGGACACGGACAAGAACGCTCGCTCGGTCGCCCGCCACCGAGGTCGCGGCAAGCTCCTTCCCCGCGAGCGCGTCAACCTCCTACTCGATCCAGGCTCGCCCTTCCTTGAGCTCAGTCCGCTCGCCGGCTGGGGATCCGATGACCCGCTCGGTGGTGGGCTGGTCACCGGCATCGGTCGGGTGCACGGCACGGAGGTGATGGTCGTCGCCAACGATCCGACCGTGAAGGGCGGGTCGCAGGGTCCGACCTCGGTCACCAAGGGGCTGCGCGCGATGGAGATCGCTCGCATCAATCGACTCCCGCTGGTCAACCTCACCGAGTCCGGCGGTGCTGACCTGCCGAAGCAGGCCGACATCTTCGTTCCCGGTGGTGCGAGCTTCAAGAACCTCACGCAACTCTCCGCCGCGGGCATCCCGACCGTGACCCTGGTCTTCGGCTCAAGCACCGCGGGTGGTGCCTACGTCCCCGGCATGAGCGACTACGTCGTCCTGCAAAAGGATGCCGCGCGTGTCTATCTCGGTGGACCGCCGCTGGTGAAGATGGCGATCGATGAGGACGCCGATGAGGAAGAGCTTGGCGGCGCCGAGATGCACGCGCGCACGTCGGGTCTCGCCGACTATCTCGCGATGGACGAGCCGGACGCTCTGCGTATCGGCCGCCAAATCGTCGAGCACCTGCGGTGGCGCAAGTCCGGACCCGGTCCCGATCGCGCACCGGTCGCGCCGCTGTATGACCCGGAGGAACTCCTCGGTGTCCCGAGCGCTGACGTGCGTACGCCATTCGAGGCCCGCGACGTCCTCGCTCGCATTCTCGACGGCAGCGAGTTCGAGGAGTTCAAGCCGCTGTACGGCACGACACTGGTCACCGGCTGGGGCCACATCGGTGGGTACGCCGTCGGCGTGCTCGCCAACAACGGCATCCTGTTCAGTGAGGAGAGCCACAAGGGTGCGCAGTTCATTCAACTGTGCAATCGCATGAACGTGCCGATCCTCTTCGCGCAGAACATCACCGGCTTCATGGTGGGCACCCAGTATGAGCAGGGCGGCATCATCAAGGACGGCGCCAAACTCATCAACGCGGTATCGAACTCGACCGTGCCACACCTCACCTTGATGATGGGAGCGTCCTACGGTGCCGGCAACTACGGCATGTCCGGCCGCGCGTATGACCCCCGGTTCGTCTTCAGTTGGCCGAACCACCGCATCGCGGTGATGGGGGCCAAGCAGCTCGCGGGTGTGCTCACCATCGTCGCGCGGCAGAAGGCGGGCGATGCCTTTGATGAAGCCGCGTTCGCACCACTGCGCGATGCCTTTGAGCAGCAGGTGGAGAGCCAGTCGACCGCGCTCTTCGCCACCGGCCGGCTGTGGGACGACGGCATCATCGACCCGCGCGATACCCGCACCGCACTGACCCTCGCGCTCTCGGCGACCCATTCCGCTCCCGTCACCGGCGCCGACTCCTACGGCGTCTTCCGGATGTGATGGCGATGCGCAGACTCCTGGTGGCCAACCGCGGCGAGATCGCTCGTCGCGTCTTCCGGACGGCCCGAGACATGGGCCTCGAGACCGTGGCCGTCTACTCCGAGCCGGACGCCGACATGCCGTTCGTTCGCGAGGCCGATATCGCCGTCGCGTTGCATGGCTCGACGAGTGCCGAGACCTATCTCGATGTCGAGCAGATCCTGAACGCGGTGCGCGTCTCCGGCGCCGACGCCGTACATCCCGGTTACGGCTTCCTCTCCGAGAACCCGGACTTTGCCGAGTCGGTGATTAACGGCGGCGTCGCCTGGATCGGCCCGACTCCGCAGTCCATTCGGGCCATGGCGTTGAAGGTGGAGGCCAAGCGCCTTGCCGCGGAAGCCGGACTCCCCCTCGTGCCCGGCGCTGAGTTGCCGAATGAGATCGACGACGCTGAGGCCATCCGATTGGCCGCCGAGGTCGGCTACCCCCTCATGGTCAAGGCGTCGGCGGGTGGCGGCGGCAAGGGCATGCGCATCGTCGAGACGGAGACCGAACTCGCGGCCGCACTGGAGTCAGCGCGACGCGAAGCGCAGGCATCGTTTGGTGATCCGACCGTCTTCCTCGAGCGTTACCTTCCCGAATCCCGGCATGTGGAGGTGCAGGTCTTCGGCGACTCGATGGGCAGCGTCGTCCACCTCGGTGAGCGTGAATGCTCTATTCAGCGACGCCACCAGAAGATCGTCGAGGAGTCCCCTGCGCCGGGCATTGACCGCGAGATGGCGGGACGCATGCACGCGGCGGCAGTCGCACTTGCCGAGCGGATCGGCTACGTAGGAGCGGGCACGGTGGAGTTCATCGTCTGGTCGGACGGTGCCGAGCAGCACTTCGCCTTCCTTGAGATGAACACCCGACTCCAGGTAGAGCACCCGGTCACCGAACTTGTCACGGGATTCGATCTCGTGGAGTGGCAGATCCGCGTCGCCCGCGGTGAGGAGTTGCCATGCACGCAGGGCGAGATCGCCTTTGCCGGACATGCGATCGAGGTCCGGCTCTACGCGGAGGATCCGGCCCACGGGTACCTCCCGAGCATCGGCACCGTGCACGCGTTCGATCTACCACGGGATCTGCGCGTGGACTCCGGTGTCGAGGCCGGTTCGGTCATCGGCACCCACTATGACCCGATGCTGGCCAAGGTCATCGCGCACGCGAACGATCGGCTGACCTGCGCGGCCCGACTGGCCCGGGGACTTCGGGCGGCGCGGCTGCACGGGCTGATCACCAATCGCGAGTCACTGGTCGCGATCTTGGAGTCGGGCCGGTACCTCTCCGGCGATACGACGACGGCCTTCTTAGATCGCGAGCCGGGGGTGCTGGAGCCCGCCGTTCCTGACGGCACGGTTGATCGACATCTGGTTGCCATCGCCGCAAGCGGCGCGCCCCCCGCTGATGACGTTCCTCGCGGCTGGCGCAACGTCCCGGCGGTGGCGGAGGTCGCCACCTTCGATCGGCTCGGGGCCGCGACGGTGATCACCGCCTCGCGCTATGACCGCACGGGGATCTCTCTGCGGGTCTTCCCCGGAGATGAGGATCCGTACGTCGATGCCGGTCGCGACGCAGGTGTGTTCGAGGTGGTCGGAGATCGTGTGCTGCGCGACGGAGTGTCGACCTCCTGCCGTGTGGCGACGTACGACGACCTGGTCTGCGTCGACGACGGCCTGTGGTCCACGCAGTGGCGTCGACGTCCGCGCTTCACCGACGGTGACGCCACCGCTATGGCGGGAGGGGCAACCGCCCCTATGCCCGGCACCGTGATCGCCGTCGAGGTTGGTGTTGGCGACAGCGTCACGGCCGGGCAGACGCTCGTCGTTCTCGAAGCCATGAAGATGGAGCATCGGATCGTCGCGGATGTCGACGGCCTCGTGGATGAGGTTCACGTCGAACCGGGCCAGGCGGTCGATGCCCATGCCGTGGTTGTCAGCGTCACCCCCTCGTCCGATCAGGAGACTCCGTGAACCGTCCCGTCATCATCGGCAACGCCAGTGGGTTCTTCGGCGACCGCATCTCCGCCGCTCGCGAGATGGTCGAGGGCGGACCCATCGACGTGCTCACCGGCGACTGGCTGGCCGAGCTCACCATGCTGATCCTCGCTCGCCAGCGGCTGAAGAAGGGGGCGGGCTCGGGTTATGCGCGCACCTTCCTCACCCAGATGGAGCAGGTGCTCGGTACCTGCCGCGACAAGGGGATCCGCGTGGTGAGCAACGCGGGCGGCCTTGATCCGCAGGGCTGCGCTGACGC
>CAYGMM010000049.1:1946-9658 GCA_964351035.1 uncultured Actinomyces sp. | reverse complement strand
GCCCTCGTCGTCGGCCCAGCAGCCTGGTGGCACGGCTGGTCGTACGCCGATGCCGCCGCCGGAGATCCAGCTGCGCTGGATCGCTTCGCCGGGGCGGTGGTGGCCGGACACGCCATCGAGTGCGGTGCCCAGGTCACCGGTGGCAACTACGCCTTCTTCAACGAGATTCCGGGACTGGAGTACCCGGGCTTCCCGATTGCTGAGGTTGCCGACGATGGCAGTTGCGTGATCACGAAGCACCCGGAGACGGGTGGCGCGGTCACCGTCGGCACCGTGACGGCGCAGCTTCTGTATGAGATCCAGGGGCTGCCCTACCCCAACCCTGATGCCACGGCGCGGTTCGACACCATCCGGCTCACCCAGGAAGGCCCGGACCGGGTGCTCATCAGCGAGGTGCGCGGTGAGTCGCCGCCAGAGCGGCTCAAGGTGGCGGCCAACTATCTCGGCGGCTTTCGCAACTCGATGACCCTCGTGGTCACCGGACTCGACGCCGAGGCCAAGGCCGATCTTGCGCTCCGGTCGATGACCGGCCTCACGCTCGCCGAGGCCACGACGCCCGGATTGAGTGCGACCGCGCGGGCAGCTCGCTCGCGTATCCCCGTGCGCGAGTTGGATGTCGATTGGGCGCCAGCCGCACAGGTGGATCCAGCGATGCCGTGGCAAGCGCAGTCGCATCTGCGCCTCACTGTGCGCGATGACTCCGCCGAGTCCGTCGGCAAGCCGTTCACCACGTCGGTGATCGAGTCGACCCTGTCGTCGTACCCGGGCATGTTCCCGACTGCGCCCCCCGGTGCCGGCACGCCGTACGGCGTCTATTGGCCCACCACGGTCGATCGCGCGTCGGCTCGGCCGACGGTCGTCGTCGACGGCACCGCCGTACCGATCCCCTCCCATCTGCCGGCCGAATCCCCCCGCACCCTTCCGTTGACTGGCGAGTTGTTGACGGAAATCGAGCCCAAAACCGTCAACAACGCGCCAGTCAACGAGGAAGTGCCGCTGGGGCGCTTGGTCGGTGCGCGCAGTGGCGACAAGGGTGGCAACGGCAACGTCGGACTGTGGGTCCCCGCGTCGGTGCCCCAGCGCGATGCGGCATACGCATGGCTCGCTGACTTCATCACCCCGGATCGCATCCGCGAATTGCTCCCCGAAGCGGCACTCCTCGACGTCGAGGTGCACCGACTGCCCAACCTGCACGCGGTCAACATCATCATCCACGGCCTCCTCGGTCGCGGGGTTGCTGAGACGGCCCGCGTCGACCCGCAGGCCAAGGGGCTCGGAGAGCATCTGCGCGCACGCTTCGCTCCCATCCCGGCGGACCTACTCCCGCCGGAGGGGACGTCCCTGGCATGAGCGCCGTCCCGCTCACCGACCGCGGTCGCCGTACACGCGATGCGCTGATCCTTGCCGCGCGTGATGTCTTCGAGGAGCGCGGGTACGCCGCTACTCGGATGAGTGACATCGCGGCTGCGGCGGGAGTGAGTCACGGCACCGTCTACACGTGGTTCGCCACCAAGGAGTCGGTACTCGCGGCTGTGGTGGAGTCGCTGGTCTCGGACATCTCCGAGTCCCTGCGCGTGCCGGAGGGTACCGATCCGGTGAAGCGCATCGATGTGGCTAACCGCAGTTATCTCGATACCTACCTCGCACACTCGAAGTTGCTCTCGGTGATCGAGCAGGCGGCGGCCGTCGACGACTCCTTCCGGGACATCCTCTCGGGCCTGCGCCAAGCGCATGTGCAGCGCGTGGCCGTGGCGATCGCGCATTTGCAGAAGACCGGGGTGACTCCGACCGATCTTGATCCGCAGGTGGCCGCTGCGGCTTTGTGCGTCATGGTCGAGGGCTTCGCGCGGCACTGGATGCGCGGGGACATCGACGAGGAGCGAGCGGCGGCCACCCTCACGCGGATCTGGGCCGGCGCACTGGATCTGGGATCGACAGCAGGGAGCAACTGATGGAGTTCACCGCGGAGCACGAGCAATTCCGCCAGTCGGTTCGGCGACTGGTCGAAGAGGAGATCAATCCGAACGCCGATGCCTGGGAGGAGGCCGGGATCTTCCCCGCGCACGACCTCATGCCCAAACTCGGTGCGATCGGTGCCCTCGGCCTGGAGTACGACCCGGAGTTCGGTGGGGGCGGTGCCGATCACTCCTTCACCTATGTCTTCGCCCAGGAACTCGGCCGCAGTGACCTTGCCGGTGTGCCGATGGCGATCGCCGTGATCACGTCGATGGCGACGCCATCGCTGGCGCGGTTCGGTTCGGATGACCTCAAGCGCACCTGGCTGGAGCCCACCTTGCGCGGTGAACTCGTGTGCTCCATCGCGGTGAGCGAGCCGGACGCGGGGTCGGATGTTGCCGGTATCCGCACCCGTGCCGTGCGTGACGGTGACGACTGGGTGATCACCGGCCGCAAGATGTGGATCACCAGCGGTACGCAGTCGGATTGGCTGTGCCTTCTGGCGCGCACCGATGACGACTCGCAACCCGGGGATTATCACGGCATGAGCCTCATCATCGTGCCCACCGATTCACCGGGGTTCAGCGTCGGTCGCAACATCAAGAAGATGGGCAACCGCGCCAGTGACACGGCTGAGCTGGTGTTTGACGGCGTACGCGTGCCCGTGACCAACACGATCGGCGAGCCCGGCCAGGGTTTTCAGCAGCAGATGGCACAGTTCCAGGACGAGCGCCTCGTCGGTGCCTACATCGCGATCGCTGGCGCCCGCCGTGCCCTGGATCGGACGAAGGAGTACCTGCGCGATCGCGAGGCCTTCGGCAAGCCGCTCCTGGCGCAGCAGTACCTGCAATATGAACTTGCCGAGTTGTACGCCGAGGTTGATGTCGTGGACGGCTTCCTCCGGTATGCCGCCGACCGCTACATCTCCGGGCACGATGTTTCCCGCGAGGCCACCGTCGCCAAACTCAAGACCGGGCGCCTGGTTCGCCAGGTAGCCGATGCCTGCGTGCAGTTCCATGGCGGCATGGGTTACGCCGAGGAGATGTGGGTCGCGCGCTACTACCGCGACGCGCGACTGGTCTCCATCGGCGGTGGCGCCGACGAGGTCATGCTGCGCATCCTCACCATGCTCGAAGGGATGGGCAAGCGATGACGGACGCCGTACTCCTCGACGTCACCGACGGCGTCGCCGCGATCACACTCAACCGGCCGGACGCCCGCAATCGGCTTGATCCCGAAGGGATGTCTCAGCTCGCCGAGCACCTATCCGCCACCGCCGAGGATCCTGACGTCCGCGTGGTCGTCCTCACCGGGACCGGCAATACCTTCTGCTCCGGTGCCGATCTCTCCGGTGCACTCAACGCGACCGAGGGTGGATTCGCGGCTGGTGGCACCGGCAATCTCGTCGCCGTTCTGCAGGCGATGCTGGACCATCCGAAGCCCATCATCGGCCGGGTGCAGGGCCATGTTGCCGGGGGCGGCAACGGTCTTGTCGCCGCCTGCGACATCGCCATCGCCGCGAGTGACGCGCGCTTCGCCTTCAGCGAGGTGCGGGTCGGCGTTGCCCCGGCGATCATCTCCGTCCCGTGCCTCGCCGTCATGCACCGGCGTCACGCGCAGGAACTCCTGCTGACCGGTGAGCGTGTGACGGCCGATCGCGTCCTTGCGGCCGGTCTGGTGACTGCCGTGGTGGAGCCTGATGGTCTGGACGCCGCTGTCGGCGCCTATGTCGACCAGTTGCGACGCGGTGGACCCGAGGCGGTGCGCATGACCAAGGAGCTCCTGCGTCGGATCCCCGCGATGCCCCGCGACGACGGGTTTGCCTGGGCGGCCGAGGTGTCCGCGGGCCTCTTCACGTCCGCTGAAGCTCGGGAGGGGATGTCTGCCTTCCTGGAGAAGCGGAATCCTCCGTGGGTCGACTAGCCGCGATCGTCATCGCCGGTGGCGAGGCGCGTCGCTTCGGCGCCGACAAACTCACTCTGCGCGACGACGAGGGCCGGACTCTGCTCGACGTCGTATGCACCGGTGCCATGGCGTACGCCGACCCGGTGATAGTCGTCGGGCCGATGCGTGAGCTGAGTGTCCCGGTGGTGTGGGCGCGAGAGGATCCAGCGGGAGGAGGTCCGGGCGCGGCGCTCATCGCCGGTCTGCGTCTCCTGTCGTCCGAGGTTGATGAGGTCATGGTGCTCGCCGGTGACAGCCCGCGGGGTGCGCTGTGCATCCCTCGACTACAGGCCGCCTTGGCGACAGGTCACGGCGTGGCCGCGAGCCTTGTGGACACCACGGGCCGTGAACAGCCGATCACGACGCTGTACGACGTCGCGGCACTGCGCGAGATCTGCACACCGTACGGCGACGGCGCAAACATGTCGGTCCGCCGCATCCTCGACGATCTGCGCGAGCGCGGCGTGATCGGCGTTCCGGACGAGAACGGGGCGGCCGACGATGTCGACCGCCCCGATGATGCTCGGAGGTTGGGGTTCAGGCTCGACCCTTGAGCATGAAGTCCCAGTACATGCGCGGCAGCGCGTGCTTCTTGACCATGTACATGTCCCAGCGTTCCTTGGTCATGTCCAGGACGGGGAAGGTCGGCGTGCGCTCCATGTTGTAGTTGAACTCCGCCATGATGCACTTGCCCTTGGCCGTGATGAGTGGGCATGACGCGTAGCCGTCGTACTGCTTGGCGGTGGCTGCACCCTTGCGAGCGGCCATCAGGTTGGCGACCAGGGTCGGTGCCTGCTTGCGCACCGCAGCGCCGGTCTTGGAGTTCGGTGTATTCGTGCAGTCACCGAGGCCGAAGATGTTGGGGTAGTTGACACTCTGCAGGGAGTGCTTGTCGACGTTGACGTAGCCGAACGGGCTCTCCGGATCCGCGAGCGGGCTGGCCTTGATCCAGTCCGGTGCACTCTGCGGGGGCGTGATGTGCGCCATCGTGAAGTCGAGCGTCTCTTCCTCGCTGCCGTCGAGTTTGCTGATGACGGCCTTGTGGTTGTCTCCGTCGATGGAGTTCAACTTGCTCTCGAAGTGCACCTTGATGCCGTAGCGGTCGGCCGCCTTCTTCAGGCCGGCCGCAAACTCGGGGATACCGAACATGCCGGGGGTCGGCAGGATCAGATGGACGTCCATGTTGCCGAGGACACCGCGGCGACGCCAGTGATCGCAGGCGAGGTAGGCGATCTTCTGTGGCGCGCCGGCGCACTTGATCGGCCCGGGCGGCATGGTGAAGACCGCGGTGCCGGACGACGTGGCCTGGATGAACTCCCAGGTCTGCGGCGCGAGGTCGTAGCGGTAGTTGCTGGAGACGCGATTGCGGCCCAGGGTCTCGGTGAGTCCCGGAATCTTGCCCCAGTCCAACTGGATGCCGGCCGCGACGACGAGCCACTGGTAGCCGACGGTCTCGCCGTTGTCGAGTGAGACGGTCTGGGCGTCGGGATCAACGCCAGTGGCCGCACCGCGGATCCAGGTGACGCCCTTGGGCATGACCGAGGACTCCGGGCGCACCGTCTCGTCGATGTTGGCTTCACCGCCGCCGACGAGCGTCCAGAGCGGCTGGTAGTAGTGAACGGTCGACGGCTCGATGACCGCCACGTCCGTCACGCCTTCATTGCGCAGACGTGCAGCGACGCTGATACCGGCTGTTCCGCCACCGATGATGACGACGTCATGCTGTGCCATGGAGTACCTCCGGTTGGTGCAGACTGATGCGAATCGCAGGCGACGCTAGGGGAGAATTCCCTCAGGCGTGGGCGCTTTCAGGGAATCGGGAGGGATCCCCCGGCAAGGCTCGTGCGTCCATGGGGCGAGGCGACACAGGGCGAAGGAGGTCGGATGACGCTCGAGGAGCTGTTCGATGCCCACGCCCAGCAGGTGCGCCGCTACCTGGTCCGCCGCCTGGGGGACAGCTCGGATCCGGGAGCCACAGCGGACGACCTGACCGGCGATGTGTTCGTGGTCGCCTGGCGTCGACGGGACTCGATCCCGCAGGGGGCCGAACTGCCCTGGCTGTACGCCGTGGCGCGGCGGGTGCTCGCGAACCATCGACGGCGCACCCCGGAAATCGCGGTGGCTGACCTGGGTGAATGGGACGAGATTGATGACGCCGACCCGGGTGAATTGGTGACGGAGGATCTCGCCCTGCGCGCCGCCTGGCAGCGACTGTCGCCGCGTGATCGTGAGGTCTTGCGTCTATCGGCCTGGGAAGGTCTGCGTGGGGAGGGGTTGGCGACGGCGCTGGGGATCGGCGTCGGTGGGGCAGCGGCCGCGTTGAGCCGGGCCCGCGCGCGCTTGCGCGACGAACTCGCCGAGCACGCGGCGAATTGACGCGATGTCCGCTGCAAGATCTGTCACTCCCGCGACATAGACAGGGGTGAAGGCCGCGAACGACGGCCGAGGAGGCTCCCATGTCCGACGACGGCATTGACACCCCAACGCCTGACGATGATGCGATCGAGCAGCGGCTCCACGCCGCCGACCCGGCGCGGACGGTGCCCGATGCCGACCTCACCGCGACACGCGCGCGGGTCCTGCAGGATGCGGCGGGCGGCGCGAACGTCGTCCCACTGCATCGACGTCGAGGGTGGGTGACCGCCGGATCGGTCGCGGCCGGCGTCGTACTGCTGGCCGGTGCTGTCCTCGGGGGAATGGCCCTGGGGCGCTCGACCGCGCCGGTCACCGAGGTGCCGGTTGCCTCGGCCCCGGATGAGTCGATCCCCGTTGTCGGCGCGGCTTCGCCGCCGCTCGCATCGGTTGGTGGCGGAGCGAACCCGGAAGCGAGGCCGGCCGGTGAGCAGGCTGATGTTGCGGCGGAGTCGATGATCTACCCGGGGTATGGAGTCACGCTGTTGCCCTCGCCATCCCTGCCGAATGACGCCGGGACCGCGCGCGGCTATCGCCTCGTCGATGACGGGGTCGATCGACCGGCTCTGGCCGCCCTGCTTGCGAAGACGCTCGGTGTACCGGGGGAGCCGGTCGAGCAGGAGTGGGGTGACTGGCGCGTGGGCACCGATGATGACCCCAGCATCTGGGTGAGCGCCGACACGATGGTGAGTTGGTCCTTCTGGGATCCGACGATCCGCACCTGGGACTGCGGATACGTCGAGCCGATGCCGGTCGACGAAGCCGGCACGGTAGAGCCCGAGGCCGCGGAGGCCGAGTGCCTTCCTGACCTGCCGCCGCCGGCCACGCGGGATGCCGTCAAGGAGTCACGCAGGTTGCTCGCGGCCATCGGCGTGAGTGACGACGCCGCCCTGGACACCAGCCTCGAGTGGGAGTCGACCTCGGACGAATGGAGCACGTGGGTGACAGCCTGGCAGTTGGTCGACGGTCAGCGCACCCAGTTGTCCTGGAGCTTCAGCTACACCGGTGAGGGCCTGGTGTCGGCGAATGGTTTTGCCGCCGGACTCGAGATGGTTCCGGCGTACCCGATCGTCGGCGCGCGCACCGCGGTTCTGCGCAGTTCCGATCCGAAGTACGCCGCTCTCGGCCCGACGTTGATCGGTGGGGGCGGGATCTATCCGATGGCCGAAGCGCGCGACGGTGCCGGCGTGGTGTCGTCGGATACCGCGGTCAGCAGCGGTGACGCGGCAGCCGCGAAGGACATTCCGGCGGGGGATCCGGAGAAGGTGCAGATCTGGTGGGATCCCGCGGTGGCGACCGATGCGACCTCGACCCTGGCGCAGTACTGGCAGCCGGACGGGACCTTGCTGATCCTGCCGGCGTATGAGTTCACCACGGCCGACGATCGTGGGACCTGGGTG
>CAYGMM010000049.1:0-1846 GCA_964351035.1 uncultured Actinomyces sp. | reverse complement strand
TGCGAAGTGCAGGGGATAGGGTTGGGCGGTCGGGTGCACGCACTCGGCTGGGAGGGATGGCCGAGCGGCCGAAGGCGACGGTCTTGAAAACCGTTGAGGCGGTATCCCCGTCTCCGTGGGTTCAAATCCCACTCCCTCCGCGCAGGTACGACGATCGCCCCGCGTACGTCGTACCGTCTCGGGCTGGCACGACCACGGTGGAATGACGACGAGATGGGACGAACGCGTGAGTGAAGCACCCGCAGGGCCGACCTTGACCGATAGCACCCGGATCGGCGTACTCGGGGGGACCGGCGATCAGGGCCGCGGTCTGGCGCGACGCTTCGCCATGAACGGCCTGCCGGTCACCATCGGATCGCGCGACGCCGACCGCGCCCGCGGCATCGCGGCTGAACTCGGGCACGGGATCGAGGGTGCGTCCAACGCCGACTGTGCCGCTTCGGCCGAGATCGTCATTGCGGCGGTGCCGTGGGATGGTCACGCCGCGCTGTTGGAGTCACTACGCGCTGAACTCGTCGGCAAGGTGCTCGTCGACTGCGTCAACCCGCTCGGGTTCGACAAGCAGGGCGCCTTCGTCCTCGACGTACCCGAAGGCTCCGCGGCCCAGCAGGCGGCACAGATCCTGCCGGAGTCGACGGTGATCGGCGCATTCCACAACGTGTCGGCGCAACTTCTGCTCGATGAGAACCTCGACCGAGTCGAGACCGACGTGCTCGTGCTCGGTGACGACCGGGGATCCACCGACCTGATTCAGGCGCTCGTCGATCGCATCCCCGGTATGCGGGGGATCTACGGGGGTCGTCTGCGCAACGCCGCGCAGGTGGAGGCACTCACGGCGAACCTCATCTCGATCAACCGTCGCTACAAGGCACACGCGGGCATTCGCATCACCGACGTTTAGTCGTCAGCGAAAGGGAGCGTCGCGATGGACATGGGCGCACTTGCGCGTCTCATCGTCATCGATATCGCCGTCATCTGCGTCACCGCCATCGTGATCGGCGGCTCCGCCCCGCGCTGGCCCGACCGCTGGCTGCAGCGCGACGTCGGCCCACTGACTCTCACCCGGCTGGACACCGTTGAGCGCTACCGGCGTATCGGGATCGGGTGGTGGACCCGCGTGCTTCCCGAAGGGGGATCGTGGCTAGGCGGCGAGACCAAGTCGCGTCTGCCCGGGCGCGACGTCGACAGCCTGCGTCGTTATCTCGTGGAAGTGCGCCGGGGCGAGTGGGTGCACTGGCTGATGATGCTCGCCTGGGTTCCGCTCGTCTTCTTCAATCCGTGGTGGCTGACGGTGCTTTTCGCCGTCCTGGTCTTTGTCATCAACGCGGTCTTCCTGCTGGTCCTGCGCTACAACCAACTTCGGCTTACCGCTCTCCTGCAGCGGATGCAGAGGTAGTCACGCCGCTACGCCAGGCAAGATCGGAAAAATTTGTTGGTAGCGCTGGGGTTTTGGGGTTGACCGTATCGGACCCCTCACGTAGAATCGTACATGTGTTCGAACAGTGAGTGTGGTCCGGTTCTGTTCATAGAGCAGCAAGCCCGGGTCAGTTCGGATTCCCGCGAGTAGAGGCGGACGGCGTGACCTTTGATTTGTGAAGGTTTGCGTGGTCCTGGCTATTGGTAAATGCGTTGATGGCGGGCCGCAAGTGATGGCGCAGCGGCTGTGGGTCACTCACCCAATCCCCTTCTGGATCTCCTTTGAGTTCCTGTTTTCTCGAGTGCTGTGGGGTGCCGCTGATGTCCGTTGCCGAGGCGTGGAACGCCGATCTGGCCAAGGCCGATGTGGTGAATGCCGATGTGGTGTTGGCCGAGTCGGTCACGGTGCTGCGCGCCGCTGCTGACGCCC